>CAZCJS010000146.1:0-10384 GCA_964498775.1 uncultured Armatimonadia bacterium | reverse complement strand
ATGCTGTCATGGGTTAGTGTGCGTCTTGACGGGTTTTCGTGAGCAGATTATACTACATGTAGCTGCGCGGATTATGCTGCGGGCTGGATAGTTTTGCCGAAATGCTGAGAAGGGGATGAGTAGGCGGATAGAAGCCGAAACCAGCGAGCCGGCGAAGAGGTGGAAGTGCCGGCATCGGCTGCCGCTGAATGTCGCCCCGGAGCTGCGGGTCTGAAAGCGGAGACGCGACTAAGGGCCGGTCGGGTGCGCCCGTTAGAGCGCTTTGAGGAGCTGAATGATTCGCCTAAGGCGGGCTCATTCAGAAAGTGGGTGGTACCGCGAGAGTCTAGCGCTCTCGTCCCATGACCAGGGGCGAGAGCTTTTGTCATACCAGTGATGGTCATAGGCACTTGGCCGGGGAGGTGCGTGATGGCCGACGATAGAGATGAGAAGAAGAGCGCCGAGGACGAAGAGGTCCTCGATATCAACCTCGATGACCTGCCCGAAGAGAAGGACGAAACAGACGTTGGGCTGACTGGCGGTGTGCTGGAGATCACGCTCGACGACCTCGAGGGCATTGAGGATGAAGTGGGCCAGTACCCGGGAGTGGACCCGGCGGCGTTGGAAGCTGAGAAGTACGCGGCAGAGGAGATACAGATGTACTGCCTGTGCAGTGATACGGGACAGGCGTTCCATATCTACTGGCAGGAGACTTCGGCCGGGGTATTCAGCGTCTCACGAGTTGATACGGCTGCGGAGGAAGGCGCGGGTGGCGGCGGCGACGCGAGCGCGCTTCAGGGCCGGTTCTCGCTTGAGGATTTCCCCGGGTGTCCATGGTGCGGTTGCAGGCAGATGGGTGTTTGTGATGCATGTGGCACCACGATATGCGAGGGGGCCGTGCAGACAACGTGGACCGGCAGGCGGACGCTGAAATGCCCGAACTGCGGACAGCGTGGGGATCTGGGCAGCGATGCAAGTACTGCCTACGGGACGCGTGGCGGCAAGGGGAAGGGCAAGAAGGGCTGAGGGAGCAGGGGAGAGATGTGGCTACGTGGCTTCCGCAGTTCGCTAACTGGAGTGTGAGATGATGTCGAAGGAAATGGCAAAGACTTATGAGCCGAAACAGGTGGAGCAGAGGCTTTACCAATACTGGGTTGATGAGGGGCTTTTCCACGCGGAGGTCAATGCGGAGCAGGAGCCGTTCTGCATCGTGATTCCGCCGCCGAATGTGACCGGCGTTTTGCATATGGGCCACGCACTGGATGTGAGCATACAGGACCTGCTGACGCGTTGGCACCGGATGCTGGGTCATGCGGCACTATGGTTGCCGGGCAGCGATCATGCCAGCATCGCAACGCATGCAGTGGTCGAAGCGCGTCTGGCCGAGAAAGGACTGACGAGGTACGACCTCGGGCGAGACCAATTCATCGAGGAAGTCTGGAAGGTGACCAAGGAACATCAGTCCCATATCCGCGAGCAGTTAAAGCGTTGCGGAGCCTCGCTGGACTGGAGTCGCGAGCGTTTCACCATGGACGCAGATTACAGCCGTGCGGTGCGGGAGGCATTCGTGCGCCTGTATGAAGAGGGTCTCATCTACCGTGGCGAGCGGATGATCAATTGGTGTCCCCGCTGTGGGACGAGTCTCTCGGACCTTGAGGTCGAGCACGTTGAGACCGACGGCCATCTGTGGCATATCAGATATCCGGGTAAAGACGGCGGGCCGGGTGTCGTTGTGGCCACGACGCGACCGGAAACGATGCTTGGGGACACCGCCGTCACCGTGCATCCGGATGATGAGCGGTACGAGGGACTGATCGGGGCGAGTGTGGTACTGCCGTTGATGGAGCGGGAGATCCCGGTGATAGCTGATGAGTATGTGGATGTTGAGTTCGGTACCGGTGCGCTCAAGGTGACACCGGCCCATGACCCCAACGACCTCGAGATTGCCGAACGGCACGGTCTGCCGTCTGTCACCGTCATCGGTCCGGATGGGAAGATGACGGAGGAGGCCGGAGCGTATGCCGGGATGGACCGTGCAGAGGCGCGGGAGGCAGTGGTGGCTGCGCTGGAGCAGCGCGGGCTGCTGGAGTGTGTGGAAGAATACCGGCACACAGTCGGGCATTGCAGCCGTTGTCACACGACTGTGGAGCCGCTGGTGTCCCTGCAATGGTTCGTGCGGATGGAATCGCTTGCCGAACTCGGTCTGCAGGCGGTTCGGGACGGAGAAGTCAGCTTCGTGCCAGAGCGGTGGGCGAGTGTGTATTGTGACTGGTTGGAGGACTTCCGTGACTGGTGCATATCGCGGCAGTTGTGGTGGGGCCATCCGGTGCCGGTGTGGTACTGTGACGACTGCGGAGAGGTGACATGCACACGGGAAGACCCGACTGAATGCGCCCACTGCGGGAGCCGCAGTCTCACTCCCGACCCGGATGTGCTGGATACGTGGTTCTCTTCGGCGCTGTGGCCGTTCGCAACGCTGGGCTGGCCTGATGAGACGGCGGAGCTGGAGTATTTTTATCCGACCTCGGTGCTGGTAACCGGCTATGACATTATCTACTTCTGGGTAGCACGGATGGTGATGATGGGCAAGCAGCTCCGTAATGAGCGACCGTTCGAAAGGGTTTTCATCCATGGACTGGTGCGCGACTCAGATGGGCGAAAGATCAGCAAGAGCCTGGGTAACAACATTGACCCGATTGATCTCATCGAGGAGTATGGAGCCGATGCGGTTCGCTTTGCGCTGGTGCAGTTGATCACGCACGGTCAGGACTTGAAATACTCTGAGGACCGGATCCTGGCGGCGCGGAACTTCGGCAACAAGCTGTGGAACGCGGCCCGCTTTGTGATGATGAACCTGGATGATGAAGACGAGACGGTGGAGCCGGTGGAGGCAGAGCTAAGCCTTGCGGATCGGTGGATACTGTCCCGACATGCCGCAACGATGGAAGTTATGAACAAGGAACTATCCAGGTACAACCTGGCACAGGCAGCCGACGCCCTGTATGAGCACACTTGGGGCGAGTTCTGCGACTGGTATCTGGAGTTGTGCAAACCGGACCTGTATGGCTCCGCGAGCGGGCAGCGGAAGGCCACAGTGCAGAGCGTCCTGCGGCAGATGCTCAGCGGGATACTGCGTGCCCTGCATCCATTCATGCCGTTTGTGACGGAGGAGGTCTGGCACGGGCTTGTGGGCGACTCGCACAGCATCAGCGTAGCTGAGTACCCCCAGGCGGACGGCTCGATGCTGGATGCGGATGCCGAAGCACAGATGAGCATGATGCAGAGCGTTGTTTCCACAGTACGGAATCTGCGGTCAGTCGTGGCTATCCCTCCGTCGCAGAAGGTGGAGGTGACACTTCAGGGCGATGCAGACACCGTGGAGATGCTGAGAGAGCAGCGGGCCGGTATCGAGGCGCTGGCCGGGGTGGAACGGCTCAGCGTGGAGGCCGAAGCGGCCGCATCACCTGGGAGCGCACTGGGCGATGTGGCGGACGGCATCAGGGTTTTCTTGCACATCGGGGAAGGTATTGACCTGAATGCGGAGCTTACGCGGCTGGGCAAACAGATGGCGGATCTGGAGAAGCTCAACGCGCAATGCCGGCGCAAGCTTGACAATGAGAACTTTGTGCGGAATGCACCTGCCGAGGTGGTAGAACTGGAACGGATGCGGGTGCAGGAAAACACTGCCAACCTGGAGAAGCTGCAGGCTCAGGCTGAACTTGTGAAGGCATCGTTGTAGGACTCTCGTCGCGGGGTGGAGATGAGCAGACGGGCGGATTCAAGGCGGAAGACGGATTGGGGGCTGTATCTGGGTCTGGCGGCGTTCGGGGTCGCCTTCGGGCACATTGAGGCGGTCGTGGTTGTCTATATCCGCCACATCATCGGCATCGTGCCAACGCCCGAACACCTCGATGCGGATGTGATGGCGCAGGTGCCCGGCTGGCTCATCGCCACGGAACAGACGCGGGAGGCGGCGACGATCGTTCTGCTGGGAGCTCTGGCGCTGGTAGTCGGGCGGACGGGTCTGCAACGGCTGGGGGTTTTCCTGTATGCTTTCGGGATTTGGGATGTGATATACTACATATCTCTGAAGGTTATGATTGACTGGCCGGCATCACTGGCAACAATGGATTGCCTCTTTTTGATACCGGCTCCGTGGCTATTACCGGTGTGGGTGCCGGTGAGCATAGCAGTGCTAATGACTATCTGGGGAGCGCGGTTCATCGGGGCTCCCGGTAAGGCGGGGTGAACAATGAAAGGGAAACTCTACCTAGGACTTGACGTGGGAGGGTCGAAGATTTCGGCGGCATTGGTTGACAACACGGGTCAGATGTATGCGTTGCGTCGGCAGTCGACGCCTCCGGACGGTAAGTTGGCGCTGGATTTGCTCCTGGATATGGCACGTGACCTGCAAGAACAGGTGACAGGAGGCCAAGCCACGATTGAAGGGATCGGGATCGGTTTTGGTGGACCGGTTGATTACCCGAATCAGCGGATTCGCCGGTCACATCACACGTCGGGCTGGGGCGTGAACATACCGCTGGCACAGACGCTCGGCGAGGAGCTTGGTCTTCCAGTGCGGCTTGACAACGACGCGAATACCGCGGCGCTCGGGGAAGCACTGTTCGGAGCGGGCAAGGGCAAGGAGCGGATTCTGTACATCAATGTTGGGACAGGGATCGGCGGGGCACTTGTGCGGAAGCAGCAGATTTACCACGGGGCACACAGTAACGCGGGCGAGATAGGCCATATCATCGTGCAGAAGGGCGGGCCGGAGTGCGCGTGCGGGCATCGGGGCTGTCTCGAGCCGCTGGCTTCGGGTACGGCAATGGCTCAGGCGGCGCTTGAGGCGCTCAGCGAAGAGCCGGATATCGAGACCAGACTGCGGGAGGTGGCACCCGAAGAGATCACCGGGGTGGTAGTGGGTGATTTTGCGGTGGAAGGAGACGAGTTGTGCAGGAAGATCGTTGCAGAAGCAGCCGGTTGGCTGGCACTGGCAGCGGCGAATGCGGCAAACCTGTGGGATCCGGATGCTATCATCATCGGGGGCGGGGTATCGGGTACCGGCGAGGCGCTGATGGAGCCGTTCCGCGAGAGGTTCCGTGCCTGCGCAACGCCACCGCAGGCTGAGGAGACTGATCTGCTGATTGCGCGACTGGGCTACGACGCCGGCGTCGTGGGAGCCGCCGCACTCGCGCTGACGACGCTATAAATGACGAAGAGAGGCCCGCTTCGTCCGTGCAACAATTAGCCATTGGAGGGATGATATGCTGAGAGACCTGACCGAGGTAAGCGGGCTGCCATACCTGTTTGACGACAGCACGCATCACTCGATCTTTGGGCCGGAAGCCCGTGACCCGCTGTATGGAGTGCGGACCGACGATGAAATCCGCAAGGTGCTGCTAGACGAGGATGCGCTCTTGCCCAAGATCGTGTACTGGATGATGCGGGATACGGGCCTGAAGGATGGTCCCTATCGCAAGCAGACGCATGACCTGCGGTATGACATCAGCGTCTTCATTGCAGCGATGTTCGGGCGAGAACACTTGAAGACCTCGGGGCATTACCATCCCGCGGCGTCCGATGGAGGCCCTGCGTATCCAGAGGTGTATGGGGTGCTTTCGGGCAAGGCGATTTACCTGCTGCAGAAGGTGAGGGACATCGAGGCCGAGATGGAAGATATCGTTGTCGAGGACTGCCTGATTGTCGAAGGCAACCCCGGGGAGAAGGTGGTTATGCCGCCGGATTATGGTCATGTTACCATCAATCCGCTGCCGGCGCCGCTGGTGATGGCTAACTGGGTCTCGAATCGGTTCCAGTCACAGTACGGTGCGGTCGAGCAGGGCCGTGGATTTGCCTACTACCGTATCGAGGGCGAAGGGGGAGCGCGGTGGGTGAAGAATCCGCGTTACCAGGATGTTCCCCCACTTCGGATTGCGAGAGTAAGGCAAGTTCCGGAGTTGGGCTTGCGCACTGACCTGCCGCTATTCACCTCCGGTCGGGATGAACCGGGGGCGATGGACTGGCTCAATACCCCCGCGGAGTATATGGACGAGATATGGAGCGGCCTGGAGATCATAGGGGAGCAGGAAACGTGCGAGCTTGAGTAGGGACGCAGGGTATTGGCAAACATAGGAGGCGCCAACTTTGGAAGATGAACTGCGATTGGCATTGTCTTTTGATGATGTGCTGCTGGCTCCCGCGGCCAGTAACGTCTTGCCCAGCCAGGTAGATGTATCAACGCGCTTGACCAGGACCATCCGGTTGCATGCGCCGTTACTCTCCGCGGCGATGGACAGAGTCACCGAGGCAGAACTTGCGATTGCGATGGCGCGTGAAGGCGGTTTGGGCGTCATCCACAAGAACATGAGCATTGAGGATCAAGCCAACGAAGTTGACAAGGTCAAACGTTCCGAAAGTGGCATGATTGTGGATCCGGTGACATTGGGTCCGAACCACAATGTGGGTGACGCACTGCAGTTAATGGCCAAGTACCATATTTCCGGACTGCCCATCACGCAGGACGGGAGGCTCATCGGTATTCTGACCAACCGCGATCTGCGGTTCGAGACAGATCTGAATAAGCCGGTGACCGAGGCGATGACGTCGGTGAACCTGGTGACAGTCGGCGAAGGCACTACGCTGGATGAGGCCAAGGCGATTCTGCACGAGCACCGGATCGAGAAGCTGCCGGTGGTTGATGGGAATATGATGCTGCTGGGGCTAATCACCATCAAGGACATCGAGAAGGTGGCGCGCTATCCGGACGCGTGCAAGGATGAACTGGGGCGACTGCGGGTGGCGGCGGCGGTCGGTGTGACGGATGAGACATTAGACCGGATAACTGCGCTTCTGGAGCGGGGTGTGGACGCCATAGTGGTTGATAGCGCACACGGCCAACACATAGACGTTTTGCGCACAGTTGCCGGCATCAAGGAAGAATTCGTAGATGGACTGCAGATAATCGGCGGCAATATCGCCACTGCTCAGGGAGCCGCAGATATGATCAGTGCAGGTGCCGACGGGATCAAGGTGGGCGTCGGCCCGGGTTCAACCTGCACGACGCGGGTGATTTCCGGCGCAGGGGTGCCGCAAATTACGGCTATCATGGATGCCGTCTCGGTGGCCCGAGAGCACAACATCCCCGTAACTGCCGACGGTGGTATCAAATACTCGGGGGACGTGACAAAGGCGATCGCTGCAGGAGCGGATTCGTGCATGATCGGCTCGTTGTTTGCAGGGACCGAGGAAAGTCCGGGCGAGACCGTTCTCTACCGAGGACGCGTGTATAAGGAATATCGAGGCATGGGGTCGCTGGGGGCGATGCGAGAGCGCGTCTCGAGCCGTGACCGCTACGGATTGCAGGCAGTGCCGGACGATGAACTCGTGCCCCAGGGTATCGAGGGTCGCGTGCCGTACAAGGGGGCACTGTCAGTGGTCGTCAGGCAATTGCTGGGCGGACTCCGTGCCGGTATGGGCTACTGTGGGGTCACGAGCATCGAGCAACTGCAGAAGGAAGGGCAGTTGTATCGCGTGACGGCGGCCGGCCTCCAGGAGAGTCATCCCCACGACATCACCATCACTGAAGAGGCTCCCAACTACCAGCTACCTGAATAGGCATAATCATGAGTACATATTCGCTTGCAGTGATTCCGGGTGACGGCATCGGCCCGGAAGTTATCACCGAGGGCCTCAAGGTACTCGAGCGCGCTGCTGAGATGAGCGGGGTGGCTCTCGATTTCGAGCAGTTTCCGTGGGGTTGCGGGTATTGGCTGGAGCATGATATGGCGATGCCGCCGGATGCTCTGGAGATACTCGCCGAGTTTGATGCGATCTATCTGGGTGCCGTGGGGCTGCCTGGGCAGGCTCCGGAGACCGTTGGCGTGGGAGGGGTGGTGCTGGCTATTCGGGCGGGCTTCGAGCAGTTTGCCAACGTGCGGCCAGTGCAGCCGATACCGGGATGTCCGTGGTATCTGTCTCATCGGACAGCGAATGAGATTGATTTTATCGTGGTGCGGGAGGCCACCGAAGGGTTCTACTGCAATCTTGGTGGTCGTTACAGGAACGGCGAGAGGGAATTCGCAGAGGTTTCCAGCTTGCGTCCCGCGTTTGCCGAGTCTAAGGAGATCGCACTGCAAACAGGGGCTTTCTCCGAGCTAGGGTGCCGGCGGGTCATCACGTATGCTTTCGAGTTGGCGCGGAAACGCGACGGGAAGAAGCACGTCACCTCGACGACGAAGAGCAATGCTCTGCCGCACGCAATGGGTATGTGGGACGAGATCTTCGAGCAAGTGGGGGCGGAATACCCCGACATCTCGCATGACTGGTCGCATGTTGATGCACTGGCGATGCGGTTCATTACCAACCCGGAGCGCTTTGACGTGGTAGTAGCGCCAAATCTGTTTGGCGATATTCTGACCGATCTGTCGGCTGTGTTGGTCGGGGGTCTAGGCTTTGCGCCCGGGGGCAACTTGTCGCAGACGGGTCCGTCCATGTTCGAGCCCCCCCATGGCAGTGCGCCCGACATCATGGGCAAGGGCATCGCCAACCCGATAGCGGCGATACTGAGTGCCGCATTGATGATGGAGAGTCTGGGCGAGAAGGCAATGGCGGGCCACATCCGCGAAGCAGTTGCGAAGGTTGTGAGTGAGGGCATTGCACTGACACGGGACGCCGGCGGCGATGCAACGACGGCCCAGGTGGGTGCCGCGATAGCGGATGCCATTGGCTGAATTAGCGGCCGTGAGACCTGCCGGTGCAGTTGTTAGCGAGTTTTCTTGCTCAACGGAACTGGTGCACTAAGGAGGGCGGATCGTTGTGCTGATTGATGTCAATACATGCTTCGGAAAGAACCCCAAACAGCGAGTGGATTGGTCGCCGGAGGTTCTCGTCGGCGAGTTGGCGACCAAAGGGATCGATCGGGCTCTTGCTTGCAGCCTGCGGGGGGTCGAATACGATTTCGTGAGCGGCAATGAGGAAACATGGAAGATCTGCAGTCAGCACGAGTGCCTGATTCCGGTGGCGACAATTGACCCGAGACGTCACTTCGGCTGCCTGGACGAGGTCGAGCGTTGTGCTGAACGGGGCTTTCGGGTGGTGCGGTTCTTCCCACAACGACAGGGCTGGAGCATCAACAGCCGGCCGTTTTTCAATATTTGTGAGGCGGTGGCTGAATACGGGCTGGCGGCATTGTTGCCCGCCGGACCGCCGGGACATCAGAGCCTTATCGGGGAGCTGATTGCGCCCTTCGGCTTCAACGTCGTGATCCTGGGGGCCGGCTACGGGGCCCATGCCGAGACCTATGCCGTGACCTCGGCCTATGAGAATATCTTTTGCGACACCCAGCTCTTCAATACGCCGGGGAGCATCGAGGGGCTGGCGTTCGTATCCGGAGCGCACAAGCTGATGTACGGTTCGGGCCTGCTGGAGCGATATTCTGGGCCGTCGTACACGATGTTGCAGAATGCCAGTCTGAGTGAGGACGACCGGTGGGCGATTTTCGGCGGGAATGCCATGGAATACCTGCACCTGGAGGGGGCATAGATGCGAAAGATTGACACCCACACGCATCTCGGGATATGGAACTTTCCGATCCCGGGGGCAGGCACGGTTGATAACCTGCTGCGGCTGTGTGAGAGGTATGACATTTCGCGAGCTGCGTGTTCATCAGGTCTGGCGATACTTTATGACATGGAAGCCGGCAATGCTGAGGTTGCCGCAGCGGTCGCAGCATACGAGCAGATTCTGGGATATGTGTATGTCAACCCGAACTACATTGCCGAGTCGGTGATTGAGCTGGAGCGGTACCTGGGGGAGCCCGGTTTTGTAGGGACCAAGATTTATACCGGCGGCTATAGCGGCGTGTCTGCCGATGCCCCGGAGTTCGAGGAGATGGTTGCGGAAGTGGCGCGGCTGAGCACAGTGATGCTAGTGCATACCGGGGGCATGGCGGCCGCAAAGGCCCTGGCGCGCTACGCTGACAAGCATCCGACCCTCAACATCATCATGGGGCACGGTGCAGTGAGTGATGCGCCTGCGGTGGCCGACTTGGTCAAGACAAGGCCGAACATGTACTTCGAGTTCTGCAGCAGTTTCGCCGAGCGGGGCAGAGTCGAGCGGGTAGTGGAGGTCTGCGGGGCCGAGCAGATTGTGTTCGGGAGCGATATGGACCTGCTGGAGCCGGGCTGGACCATGGGCATGTTCGAGGACGCAGGCCTCAGCGATGAGCAGAAACAGATGGTCTATTACGACAATGCAGCACGTTTGTTCGAGCTCTGAGGGTGGGGTTACAGTACCTGTTCGGCTTGACGTATAAGGCGTCGGTTCTGTATAATTGACAGTGTTGCTGGTGTGCGCCCATGGTCTAGTGGTAAGGATAACGGGTTCTCAGCCCGTAGGCCGGGGT
>CAZCJS010000145.1:0-10399 GCA_964498775.1 uncultured Armatimonadia bacterium | reverse complement strand
GCCGGCGGCCTCGACGGTACCGCTGAGACGATACCTGCCACACGGGAAGTCAGTTGCCGCGAGGGAAAATGGGGCTATCAACGGGTTGTCGCCCCCCACATCAGCAGATTCCATGACCATAGCCGCGACGTAGGTACCGACAGTCTCGACGGGCTCGATGCGATAGAGGATGCGGGCGGTGGTATCGGGCTGTGCCGGGCAGAAGCCGAAGTGGCCCTCGATGTGGTCATCGGGGCGGACCGTGAGAGTGGTGACGTAGCAGTCGAATGAGCCGGCCGGGATCCCGGCGAAACGGGGCAAGTCCGGATCTATTTCGACAGGCAGGACGAGAGTGTCGCTGACTTCATCGCCGTGATGAAGCTGAAAGCGGACAGCGCCCATTCCCGGCTCGGGCATCTCGACGGCGAGCGCAATCGGCCGGTCGAGCATGTCGGCAGAGAAATCACTAGTGGTGATGCTGCCGCGCTGTCTGCCCGTGAGAGCCTGAGCGCTGATCCGAGTTGGAGCAGGGCCGTCGGCGGTCTTGGCTACTGTGACGCGGGCGAGGAACTTGCCGTGATGCGGGGACACGGGCAGCTCGGCAGCGGCGAGACGATATGCAGGCGTCGGAGTGGCCTCCGTCACAAAGCGAAGCCGTCCGGGAATGAAATCGGTCCCCCAGCGGGCGAGCGGAACACGGAGACTGCTCTTCAGCCAGGCATCGAGATCCCAGGTGTCGCCAGGAGCAGGCGGATCGGCCATCAGACCCGCGATAGGTATGGCAAACTCGCCACGCCAGCGCCCATCAGCAGTAGTTTCGACTTTGCCCGTGGGCTGGGCGAGCTCACTGTAATCGTCCTTGCGATAGACACTCTTGTAGGTAGTCAGGCTGGTGACCGCGGAGCCGTCAGCCTTCAACTCAACGTAGGGCGTGTTGATGTGCTCCGGGAGCGGGTCTATGGTCAGATGGAGTCGCCAGCTAGATGAGTCAGGGAGGTTCGCCGCCGGCGGCGGCGCTGCGGTCTCGAAGAACGCGTAGATGTTGTCGTCATCATAGAGAAAATGGGTCTTGAAGGGGAGCAGAGCCGTGCGGTTACAGTGCTGCTCCGGATACACCCAGGCTTCCAGCGGTCTGACGCGCTGCCAGGCGTCTTCGTCGCCGATGGCGTCGGCGGTCGGAGGCGTACTGACGCGGAGGCACTCGACCTCGGCGGACACATCGTCAATGATGTCGAGGGCGGGATAGTACTCCCAAGTGGCGAGGCAGGGAATCGCCAGTGCCACAAGAATGAGCGTGATCAATACGGCGGTGTAACGTGTGCTGAGGTTCATGTGTCATCTCTCCTGGTCTGTTTGATCGGCAGATAGTCTGGATGGCGGACGCCCACGTCAATAGACCAAATTGGGTCACTATTTATGCTCGGGCCATTCGACGGCGGTGAGGTGGAGGGCGTCCACGTTCACGCTGACGCCCGGAGCAGCCACCGCCTCCGCCTTACTACATTCGACATAGCGGGCAGTGCGACCTGCAGTGTCTATGAGTACTTGGTCGCCAGACTTGAGGATCGTGCCCTCGATGATCAAGATGCTGGTGAGCTTGCCGGCGGCGTCACGACGGATGACAGCCATGCGGGCGTCTGAGGAGAAGTCGCCGAAAACAGCCATGGTGCCCGGTTCTGCGGCAGCGAGTATGATGTCAGTTCCACCGGGAACGGTAACATCAAGGCCGAACGCCTGGTCGGTTCCGAGTTGCGCGCCATTCCCGGATGCCGGGATCAGTTTCGCCGAGGCCTGATTCTCGCCGTCGTTGGGGTAGGGATAGAGCACGGTGGCGACGCCGGCAGGGAGTGTGCCGTTGTACTCAAAGATGGCGCAATCGTTGGGTACAAGCGGGTTGTGAGCACCGCCGGAGACGAAGCCCTGCCAATAGAGCTCATCGGGTCGTGCGTCACCGCGGACGACACTAGCCTGCCAGGTTTTGTCGCTGCGGGGCAGGACGAGCAGACCGGCCTTCTCAGCGGTGTTGCGAGCCGCAGTGCCACTTTCAACGATCTTAGCGGAACTCGTCGGCGTGAAGTGGAAGAGAAGCTGCAACTCGTGGTCGTCGGCCTGTTCATCTTTCGGCTGGACAATGTCATAGAGGATCCAATACGGGGTGCCGGTCGAGGGCTTGAGGAAGAGGACTCGGCGCTGCTGTTTAACTAGCTGCAGGATCTCGGAGGAGCCGTCTGCTTCGTACTTGCGGTAGCTGCGATCGTAAGTAGTCTCGGCGTAGTCGTAACCGGCTGCGGAGAGCCAGTAATTGGGGATCGGCTCGTCGCCCCAGGCGCGCCAGCCGGCGAGGTATTTGCCACTGGGATAGTTACTGGTCTGTTTTGCCTGGTCCACCAGGACGAGGTTGTGGCCGCGCGGGTGGCTGATGTAGTGGGTGCGATCGGGGGCTCGGAAGCCCGTGCCGACGTAGCCGTTATCGCCCAGCAGCGTGGAACCATAGGCGGCGCAGATGACATTCATCTGGTCCTGATGCTGGTGGCTGCCGGTGCTCCGACCGCCATCGAAGACCAGGTAGAGGTCGTCGGGCTGCCAGCCGGAGCGCATGACCATAAAGCCGGACCAGGGAAAGTTCTTCGAAGTTGGCTGGGGCGGCTCGCCTTCCTTGCCGAAACTGTAGGAGTACTTGAGCCACGGGTCATCGGGGTAGCTTTTGAGGCCGAGGCCGGCATAGCCCGGGGGGCTGGGTTCGGCGTAGTCCACATTCTTGCCACCGCCGGCGTCGTTAATCCAGGGAAAGTTCCCCATCGGCTTGGTCAGCCACATGTTGAAGTAGAAAGCAGGCAGGAGCTTGTCGAGGTAGGCGGTAACGTCGCTGCCGTGTGCAGCGGCGTCCCGAGCTGCCTGGGCGAAGATGCCATGACGGTAGTAGCACAGCTCATAGTACCCACCGTCGGGATAGTGGCAGAATTCCAGGAAGGCGGTGAGGGCATAGATCCCGTTCTCGCTCATGTCCACGATTTCGGTGAACTCCGGCAGCCAGGAGCGGGTGCGGATGAGCCAGGCATACTTGGGCTGATTCCCGTTGGCGTACGCGCGCACATTCTGGACATAGCGGGTCATCAGAACGGTGAGCTTGAGCGTCTCGATACGCTCGCGGTCGGTGATTGCCTCGGAGCCGCCCGTGGCGCACAGCATTCCCCAGAGCGCTTCGATAAGCCCTTGGCGCGTCCCCGAGCACCGGTTCCAGCTTGGCGCAGAGCCGGACACGCCGGCCGAGCCGTCAGTGTAGTACTCGTTGGGATAACCGCCCTCATAGTAGAAGGCCTTCGGGAACGGTCCCCACACATCTATCCGCCGCTTGATGAGTTCCATCGCCTTGCGGGCGTACTTTTCATCACCGGTAATATTGTATGCGTCAGTAAGGTTGTTGATATTGTAGGTAATGTACCAGCCATACCAGCGGCGGCCCGGGTAATCATATATCTTGTGCCATTCGTAGGGATCGGCGAAGCTGAAGACCGTCGGCGGTATCTTGTTGTTCTCCTGGCAGCAGTAGCTGTTTGACTTGCCGCTCTCCATGGACCACTCAAGTAGCATCTTGTCTTCCATGATGAGATCGGCCATCTCGGGGGCCTGCTTGTCGGTTTTGGCAGGCGGCGCAGCAGCGATGACACCCCAGAGCCGGGCATCCTGTTCTGCCGGTGGCTTGCGCAGGTGCGCCACGAGTTCGGTGCAGGCTGTGTCGTAGTCTCTCGCATCCGCCGCGGCAATGACATTCTCAAGGCCAGGGTAATTGCGGTCGAGGGCACCGAAGAATTCGGCGTCGGTCATCATCTCCTTCGGCCAGTATGGCGTGGTGCGCTGCAGGACAACCTGGGCTATGTAGAAGTTGGTGGCACCGCGGGAACAGACTTCGAGAACCAGTTCGCCGCCTTTATTGAGTACCAGCGGCTGGGCAAACTCGCGCCAGGCCATTGTGCCCGCCTGCGCCGGACGCACGAAGCCAGTGAACCAGCCGCCGTGGTTCTTGTTCAAATATACCTGCACCATCGCCCACTTGAGCGCCCCATCATCGGTGCCGAGCTGAACCTTAACCCAGTAAAGGCCCTTGGGGATGTCGCCATCTTCGCCGAGCTTGAGGATTATGCGCGCGAAACCGCTGTCCTTCTCGATCAAAACAGCCTTACCGGTTGGTGTGCCCTCGATATCCACCAGGCGACCGCCCTCGATGAGGCCGAAATCCTCCGGCGCAACGACAAGCTTGGCCAACTCCGCCTCCTGGGCCTGCGTAGTACCAACCACAACAGCTAGTGTAAGCAGCACGAACAGTATGGACAGTCTGCGCATTCTGTCACCTCCGTTTGTAGGTCCCACCGAACGGCCGAGGCCGTATGGGCTAAGGTGCAGTGCCAAAGGCGCCACGCTCTATGTGGCTGGTGATGGCTTCGGCGACGGTGAAAGGCAATACATGATACTCGACATGCTCCGGCATTGCCCAGCGGCCGCGCGTGATTGTGATTTCGTCAGCGACGAATTCGTACAGCCGGTCCGGGTCAAGGCTGATGCTGTCAATGCGGATGACGCGGTTGGTCGGGTCCACGCTCCAGCCGAGGTCAACGCCCTGGAGGTAGGGCGGAACTCCGTAGAGTGTAATCCAGCTTCGCAGGTAGTCGGTGAATTCTGCGCCGGTCATCTTGAATGAGACAACGGCGGCATGACCGCCGCTACCGGTTGCCTCGGTGTAGTACAGTGGGCCTGGCCGCACCGGCTCGGTCCAGGTCCCATAGGGTCGGACGAAAGCGACATCGGCGGCACTCTCTTGGAGCATCGCGTCGCGGACCAGCTCGCACAAGAGGGTCTTGTTGTCCGCCGGGACCTCGCAGAGCCGGCGCGGAGACTGGAGTTGCCACCGCGCGTCGAAATGCAGCAGCGCAGGCAGGTCGTTCCGGTTGTCGCCGCCGGTAATCAGCACGTCGGCCCTAAGACCCCGCAAAGCGCTTTCCCTGATGCCGGGCTTCTGCGCCGGATTTGCAGAGCCCACCACGACAATGTAGCGGTCCGGGTTCTCGGGGTTAGGATAGATAAAGGCTACTGCGGCATCAGGGCCCGTGACATGGATCTCGCCGAAGCGGAGTCCATCGGAGCTGAATTTAACCGGCAGCTTGTCGGCGAGACGTGTGGTGACGAGATTTGCGCCCGGGCCGCCCAGGAGCACCAGATTGCAGTCGCGGATGTCCTCGGCGGTCACGTCCTCGTCGGCTTTCACGGGCCAGTTGGTCTCGTAGTCATGGACGTAGCGCCACCGGCTTTGCCCCTCCTTGAGCACGCGGCCGTGGCTGACCTCCTCCGCAAGCTGTTCGTAGGCGGCGGTGACTTCGCTGCCGGCCTGGGTGCCCAAGACGATGAGGGACTTGCCGAGTATCCAGTCACCGAGCGGGCCGGCCAATCCGGGACGCTTGGTGAGTTCCCCATCAACGGGTTGGATGTCGAGCCGCAACGTTTCGGCATACGGCATTGTCCGCGCCTCGCCGTTGAGCACTATGCGGACCGGTTTGCCTCTGTCGATCTGGCCACCGGACAGGTCGAGGGATAGCGCGCCGACGTTAGTGGTATCCACTCTGATGGTCCTGCGACCGACGACTCGGATGTCCATATGGGCCTCGTCGCGATAGTCAATGAAACGCTCGATGGTGGCCCAGTAGGCGCGGCTGTAACGAGGCTCCGTGCAGACGAACTCGATGTGGTCGGGATACTCCGGGGCGCGTAGATTGAGCAGGCGCTCAACATAGCGGGGATCGCGGTAGGCCGGAAAGGTGCCGTGGCCACCGACACGTAACTCGGTGCAGACAGCACGGCCCCCGAGATTGGCCAAAGCGCCGGTCATGACCTGACTGTTAGCCACGCAGGTATTGGGATCGTGGCGCCCATGGTAGGAGTGCATGAGGACATAGCGAACGTTGGCAAGCTGTCCGGTATATGAGTATCCCCACGGGCCGCTGGGATAGGAGACGTTGAAGAGGTGCGGCATCTGTATGGGAAAGGTCCAGGCGGAAGTGCCGCCGGTGGACAGGCCGCGCGTGCTCACTCGCTGAGTGTCCATGCCAAAGTGCTGCTTGACTTCGTTATAGACCTCGATGAAGTCCGCCGCCTGCGCGGGCTGCCCACACGAGAGGTTATGATGGCGTCCCTCCAGACCGATGCAGATTATCGGCCACTTGCTCAGCGGCTGATAGCCAAATTCGTGAAGACCGATGAGGCTGTAGTAAAAGTGCGCGCTGGTGCCCCCGTGATGTGCCATGAGGACAGGCCATTGCTTGCGCTTGTCGAATCCCTCGGGAAGATTGAGCTCGTAAGGTTGGAGCGTGCCGTCGAGCTTGGAGCGATAGGCACCAATAAACTTGCCGGATTTGCCGGCGAAATAGTCGCGGTTGGACTCAAGAGCAGGCAGCATGTCCGCAAGTTGGACGACCCACTCGACCGGCCACCATGCCCGCTTGTTGCGAGCCCCCGTGCTCATATCGTTGAACTCTGCGGCTCCGTGACGCCGCACCAGGTGCAGCAGCATCTCAGCCGTATCGAGCTGGAAGGGGTACTTCAGGCGATCTCTGGACAGGCCTGCGAGGCGTCCTTGGAAGCCGTCGAGCATGGCGTCATGATCGCTGATGAAGTTGCCGGCGAAGTTAATCGGCCTACTGGTGAATGTCTGTGAATTGCCGTCGGCCTTCACGACACCTGTCACGCTATAGATGCCACAGGGGAGACCATCCGTGCTGAGGGAGAGAGGCACTGACCGGGGACCATCGGCGGCGATGGTGACGGTCTGGACAGGTGTCCGGGCACTGTCGCTGCCGATGACCTGGGCACTGTAGAGGTGGAATTCGACGCGGGCCTCAATGCCTGGTTGCGCCGCCGCGAAGGTAAAATGCCCTGCGACCGAGTCCCCGGGGCCGACGGTGGGTGTAGAGATGTGGCAATCGAAGGAGCCGGACGGGAGGTCCGCAAAGCGTTCGAACGCAGGCTCAGTCTGTACCGGCACTATCAGGGTGTCCATCAGCTCGGAGCCGCGCCATAGTTCGTAACGGAGCACGCCCCAGCCGGGAGCCGGCAACTCGACAAGCAGCGGAATAGGTCTGCCGATCTCGTCGGCTGAGATTTGATGCCTCGTCGGGGAGGCGGGCCTCGCACCGGTGCCGTCAATACCCTCAACGGTGACCTCGGTCGCGGTGGGACCGTCGCCGTTTCTGGCGACGGTCACGAAAGTCAGGAAGCGACCGTGATGGGGCGTGACCGGGATATCAGGCTCGCTCAGAGAGTATGCCGGCAGAGGTGTTGCGGTCGCGACAAAGCGCATCCTTCCGGGTATCCAGTCAGTTCCCCAGCGGGCATCGCAGCCGCGCGAGCCGGTGTAAAGCCTGAAGCCCAGGTCCCAGGTATCGCCGAGCGCCGGAGGGTCAGTTATGAGACCTGAGATGGGGATAGCGAACTCACCTCGGAGCCGGCCGTCTGCTATGAGGGCTTTGCCGGTGGGCTGAGGGAGGTCCTCCAACTGCTGCTTGCGGGCGGCGACATTGCAGGTGATGCAGGTGGTCGCAGTCAGCTTGGTCGAGCCGTCGCCGTAGAGCGTCACGTCAGAGGCGTTGATGTGCTCAGGTCGGGGATCAATATCGAGATACAAGCGCCATTTGGCGGGCTCGGATAGTTCGGCGTCGGGTGGGGGAGAAGCCGTCTCAAAAAAGACATAGATATTCTCGGCGTCATAGAGAAAACGCGCCGCAGTGGGCAACTGTGAGGTGCGGTTGCAGTACTCTATTGCGTCAATGGCGGCGACGGCCGGTCTGACTTGCTGCCAGGCCGCCTCGTCGGGGATGCCGTCGAGAACCGGCGCCTGTGTAACTTCGAGGCACTCGACGGTGGCGAAGATATCCTCGAGGACGTCAGCGGCGGGATAGTAAGTCTGCCAGGTTTCGGCGCAGGTTGCCGTCGTGACAGAGAGCAGAACAGCCAGGACGGAGAGCGTCAACACACTTGTCAATTTGTACATGTAGTATGTCTCCCTGTTGCATGTTCAGAACACTATGGCTCTTATGCTGCTAGAAAATGGTCGAACGTCAGTGTTATACACACCGTTCCATGCCGGTGCCACATAGATACTCAGTGGTGAGCTTCACGACTGAGGCTGCGAAGCTCTGTCCGGTTCCACATCCCAGTCCTATGCCTCATCCCCTCTACTGTCACCCTACCACTTTACCTGCAACCCATACACATTCCCATCATCGCAGGTCGCCACAATTTCCTTGGTTTCCGGCTTACCGTCAAGTTCGCAGGCCCGTACATGCCGGACGACCCCGCCGGCCTGATACCAGGCGATGATCTTGCCCTCTCCGCTGACGACCTTGATAGTCCCGTCCTCGCAGCCACAGATGACCTCCGCCTTGCCATCGCCAGTCACATCCGCTATATCAATGTCGAGGCATACATCGCCGAGGTTGAGTTGCCATACCGGCTCACGCTGTGCATCAAACAGGTACAGGACGAAGTTCTTTGAAGCGCTCGCTGTCTCGAGCTTCCCGTCACCGTCCACATCACCGATAGCTACTGCCGTAATGTCGCTGCCGGTATTGTATTTGCGCGTATTGGTTACGCGGGACCACTTCCCATCCTCGCCTTCAGCCTGCAGCCAGATGATACCCAGCTTATCCCCCATCGCGATCTCACCCTTGCCGTCGCCATCCATATCGGCGCAGGCTACAACGGTCGCTCCGGCGTGTCCACTGCCGCCGCTGGTACCGACCAGCTCGCCGCTTGCCGAGAATATCTGGCCAGTGCTGTAGATATTGCCCATAACTACTTCCATATTGCCGTCTCCGGTCAGATCAGTTGCCGCCCCGCAAGACATCGCATGTGGCGTATGGGAGGTGCGGTCCCAGATGAGTTTCCCCGCATGGTCGAAGCCATAGACGTGTCCCTTGTCGCTGCCGACAACGATCTCTATGTCCCCGTCATTGTTAGTATCCGCTGCGACGATGACGCGTGGCTTGCCCTGGTGTACGGTCAAATCGCCTTCACGATAGCCCGGTCTGGCATAGCTTCTCGGCGGCGGCACCAGAGACCAGTTTTCCTTACCGTCATCCGCCAGCGAGTACACCGTATTATTCTCACAGCCCGCAAGTATCTGCCGCACCCCGGCCTTGTTCACGCCTATCTCCAGTTCGGTGATGATATCCGGCACTTCGTACTTCCACAGCCTGGTCCCGTCTGCGCCGATGGCCTGGACGGCCTTGTCAGTTCCTCCGGAGAGCACTTCATGCTTACCATCAGCGTTGATGTCGGCGACCTCAAGTATCTTGAGTTGGAAGCTGCCGGCCGCGATCTCCTCTTCGGTCGCACCCTCGAAATCGGAATAGGTCCAGAGTTTGGCAATCTTCTCACCGCTGCCGACAGCCGGCTTCTGGCTCGCCGCCGGCGCTACTGCCAGCCGCTTATGGGCCTGGGTCAGTTCTGTGGCGATGCGCGTGAGGTCGCCCTCCCCCACGGCCCGCAGCTTCAGCGAATGTCTGCCCGGCTTGACGCTCCGCTTCTGCTCGCCCTGCGCTCCGGTGAAGGTTATCTCGGCCGCCTCTTGGGCCTCTAACAGCGTCGCGCCGGTGGTCAGGTCAATCTGTACGTTGACCGGAGTATCGGATGACAGCAGCGGCTCACCGACGGCTAGCCTCGTCCCGTTCGCCAGAGTCAACTTGTTGTCCGCCAGATGGAAAGCGGCGCCCTCGATGCTGAGGCCGGCGATGGCATCAGTCTGCTTGATACCTGCCAAAGCGACCTTGCCGTCATCCTGTATCACGTAAGTGGTCGTCTCATCCAGGCGGTAGGCATCAACATGCTGGACCTCACCGCTGTCCGGGGTGGCATAAAACAGGTTGGCGAACTGGTAGCTGTCACCCGGCTGCATGTGCTTGCCGACCGATTGCACCAGGCGCTGCGCTTTGTCGGGGGGAAATGGTGGTGCGCTGATACTGGTACCCGCGGACGGCTTCTGTGAGAGTGTAGCATCCGAGCAGGCGATTAGATTGAACTTTGCCGGAGCATTGTGACTGCTCCAGCGGCGGCCATCCAGGTCGGCCTTGCCCAATGTCCGCCAGACGCACTGTAGGGAATACCCGCCCGGCTCTACCGCCTCCAGGTCATCAATGACCAGGAAGTACCGCGACTTCGGCCAGATGACGGAACGGCTCCAGGTGACGCCGTTGTAGCCGTTGAGCCGGGACTGGAAGAGGCCCACATCGTCGAAGTCGGCCTCTGCGGTCACCTCCGCCAGTTCGGGAATGCCCTCCGCCCATCCGTCCTTGAGCACGATGATCGTGTTGTGCTCGCTCGGCTGGGCGACCATGTAGCCGTCGTCGTAGAGCAGCGTCCGGCCTTGGTCCGAGTA
>CAZCJS010000144.1:0-10401 GCA_964498775.1 uncultured Armatimonadia bacterium | reverse complement strand
GGATGACTATCAATTACGAGCAGACGAAGTTGGAATTGGTCGGGGGCGATGCGGCTATAGTCAAGGGCGCGGCAGTACCGGCTGGTGCCTTGCTGCTACCGAACACCGCTACGCCCGGCGTCATTCGTGTCGCAGTAGCCGGCACGACTAACTTCAACGCCGCCGAGCAGGAGATTCTGACCATCGCGTTCAAGGCCATCGGCGCTGCCGGACCAACCGCCGTTGACATTGATGACACGGCCGGGGCGCCCACGCGGTTCGAGTTCGTTAATGCGATGGCTACGCCCATTGACCCGCAGCCGACCGCAGTGGACGGCACGGTCACGATACAATAGCCCGACAAATCCGAAGATGAGCAAGAAGAATACGAAGGGCTGCCTATTGAGGCGGCCCTTCGCATTTGGTATACCCGGTATGGCATGCCGACGTGTGATTGAGGGCCCTCTGTAGATTATCCGGCCGGAATTAGTGGCTCGATGGGAGGTCTAACATCACAGGAGACTGGCTTGACAAGGCGATACTTGAGTGGTATTGTCAAGTTGGCTGACGGGGGGCTCAGTCATGGCAGTTAGCTTCGCATTAGAAACCCTCCGCCGTCAATGCAAGCGCTAGTGGAGTAATCTTCGCAGGGAGTCATCACATCCGGCGAGATTTGTCAGCCACGAAAAGGCAGGTACGTGGCCTTCAATCAATGGCGCTTGGAGCGTTACAGCAAGGAGAGCGGTTCAATGAGAAGGCTCACAGACGCAGGGGTGGCTCTGCTAGTAGTCAGTGCCACAGTCATGATATTACTTGGCGGTTGTGGAGGCAGTGGTGATGCCCCGGCTCAGGCGGTAGAGAATCCCATCAATGCGACCGGCGATGAGGTGCTCATTCGCGGGGCCACGGTTGAGTTGCTGGATGCGTCCGGTGCTCAGATCGGCCGCACCTTGACCATTCCTGACGTCTCGGCGCTGCCCGGACAGACGATACACTTGCTGGTTAACCTCAGTGACATAGGCAGTGTTGCCGGCTTCAATGCACAAGTCACCTTCGACTCGAACCTGCTTACCGCCACCGATGTCGCCGTAACCGACGCGATCCCCGGCTCCCCGTTGAGTCAAATCAACATTGACAACGCCGCCGGAACCGTCGCTGTAGCTGTGGCGGGTACCCAGGAAGCTTCTGTCGGCTCCGCCAGGCTGCTGGATATCACTTTCATAGTGGCAGCCGGTGTCAGTTGTGCGACCACCACTATCGGCATCAGTGTTGACCTCGTGAACGGCTTAGGTGAGACAATAGGGACGACGCTGAACGAGAGCGGCACCGTAGATATCCGTCTCGGTTACCTCGGCGACATGGACCAGAATGGTGCAGCCAATATCGCTGATGTCGTCATAATTCTGCGTATTGTCGTAGGCAGTCAGGATGATTCGCCTCAGGCAGACTGTAATGAGGATGGGCGGACCTCGATAGCCGACGCAGTGATGATGCTACGTTGCGTGGTCGGGCTGGAGGATTGGCCGCTCGGTTTCTATGGCGAGAAACAGCCCGTAGCGATAGTGGCTACTACGCCCCAGGATGGTGCCATCGAAGTTGACCCTTCAGCGCCCTTAGTGATCGTCTTCAGCACCGAGGTTGACCCGGGCAGCCTGGCTTACACGTGCACCCCGGCTGCAACTTTTACAGCCACATGGAACTCGCCCACCAACGACACAGTGACGCTTGATCCGGGAGCTGCCGTGGCAAGTGCGGCTCTCGCCAGCGGCACGACCTACACGATATCCGGCATCGGGGTAAGTCCTGCTGACACGTTCTGCTACGACCCGCTTACCGGCGGAGAATTCAGTTTCACGACTGCAAGCGGCGGAGTGGATCCCGAGGTCGAGATAACCTCCCCCGCCGATGGGGCTACAGTCAGCGGTGATTTCGATGTGAGTGTCAGCGCTGACGCTGACCCGGTGCAGACCTCGGGCGTGGCACCCGGGCAGACGCCAACTATCACGAAAATCGAGATCACCTTTGGCGGCGTGACAAAGACCATCACCGGCAACGGCGGCACTGTGACATTCAACAGCTTGTCGGTGCTTAACGGCAGCCATGAGATAACCGCAGTGGCTACCTCGAGCAACGGCAGGACTGCGAGCGACACCATCGAGGTGACGGTGGATAACTTCGCAGTGTTCGTAGAGAACGCCAACGTTGCGGCCGGAGCCAATGTCACCGCCAACATCAAGCTGAGTGACACCACCGGCGTCGCCGGCTTCGCTATGACTATCAACTACGATCAGACTAAGCTGGAACCGGTCGGGGGCGATGCGGCCATAGTCAAGGGCGCGGCAGTGCCGGCTGGTGCCTTGATGATACCTAACACCGGTACTCCCGGCGTTATTCTTGTCGTGGTAGCTGGCACCAGCACATTCAATGCTGCCAAGACTCAGATTCTGACCATCGAGTTCAAGGCGATTGGCGCTGCCGGAGCGACCGCCGTTGACATTGATGATACGGCCGGGGCACCCACGCGGCTTCAGTTCGCCGATGCGATAGGTAGGCCGCTTGACCCGCAGCCGGTCGCAGTGGATGGCGTGGTCAGTATCGAAAACAGTCCGCCATCACCGCCTGCCTATTGACCGCAGCCGACCGCAGTGGATGGCACGGTTACGATTCAATAGAGTGCAAGTCTGAAAACTAATAGAATCAGAAAGGACCGGCCTCTGAGATGCCGGTCCTCTTCTCATCTATCGTCTGCTGTTACTGGGATGCGGGAGATGCTCCGTCGAATGCCGGCACGGGCAGGCGAACAGTGAAGATGGTTCCCTGGCCGGGCTCCGATTCATACTCTATGACCCCGTTGTGATCCCCCTGGATGATGCGTCGGCAGGAAAAGAGTCCAAGGCCGGTGCCCATTTCCTTGGTAGTGAGGAAAGGCTCAAAGACGTCGTAGTCGCTGTCGGCCGGAATGCCAGGCCCATTATCCCTGAAGCTTATCACGACTTCATCCTGATCCTGGTAGGTCCGGATTGTGAGGTGTGGGTTTGCGGTCTCTTCCATAGCCTCAATTGCATTCAGGCAGAGGTTGAGAAAGACTCGGTCAATGTGGGTCTCGTCCACGAGGACTTCGGGGAGGTCGTCCGCCAGGTCCATTTCCAGTTCTATGCTATTGTGATTGATCTCAGTGTTTAGCAGTGAGATGGTGCTGGCGACAATGTCATTGATTGCCGCAGGGCGCAGGCTGACATCCTCGGACTGGGAGAATGACATGAGTCGTTCAGCGAGTGCCGAAAGCCGCTTGGTCTGTCGGCGAACAGCCTCCTCATCCTCCGGGTCAACATCGGCGTTTCGCAGCATGATATCTATGAGTGGCTGCAAAGGGGTAACAATGTTGATCATATCATGTGCGACGGTAGCCGCCAGGGTGCCGATCGTGGAGAGCTTCTCTGAGGCAATGAGTTGCTGCTGGGCGGACTTGAGCTCCTCATAGGCGTTACGGAGGTCGGTGTAGAGGCGGGCGTTGTCTATCGCCACTGATGCCTGTGCGGCGACACCGGCGATGAGGTCAACGTCGCGCTCGCCGAAGACATGTGTGGCCGAGGTCGTATCGAGATAGATGACGCCCATGACATCTTCTTTGCGCACCAGAGGCGCACAGATCGCAGAGCGGATCTGAAAATCGCGGACGCTGGCGATCTCCTGGAAGCGCTCGTCAGTCATGGCGTCAGTGGTGAGGATGGCAGCGCGCTCATTGATGGCCTTGTCGAGGATGTGGCGCGATATCGTGATGTTATTCTCGAGGTTCTTGACGCCCTCACGTTGGCGAGCCACCGTTGGTATCAGGTCGCCTGTTTCCCTGTCCAGCAGGAGCAAGAAGCCGCGCTCGGCGGCCAGGCATTCCATGACAGCGGTCATGATGACATTGCCGAGTTCGTTGACATCGAGTGTCGAGCTGAGAGCGCGGCCGACCTCCTCGTAGACCTGAAGGTATTCCCTGGGATGCTCAAGTTCGCGTTCGGTTGCGATCTGCTCGGCGGACACGGCATAGACAACATTTTCGTCTTCCGCCGCATGCATATCTGCATCGGACAACTGGACGGCCTCGATTCTGTGCGCGCTAGATGGCCCTACGCTGTCATCGCGCAGTGTCATCCATGTTCGCCCCATGCGTAAGCGGTCGTTGACACGCAGAACAGTGGGGGCGTGAATGCGGCGCTGGCCGACGAAGGTACCGTTGATACTACTGAGGTCTTCGAGAACCCAGGAGCTATGATCACGGCGTCGAAGCTCGGCGTGGAAACGAGAGATACGGCTGTCGAGAGGCAGGCAGATATCGTTGTCAGACTTGCGGCCGACGGTGATGTTGGGTGCGTCCATGGGGAAGCGCGCGCCCTCCATGTCCCCATTCAGGATGACTAGTTCCATAGCGACAGTCACCGCCTCAAGGCTTGACGAGTGCGTAACGAGGCCGGCATGTACGGTTAGAAGACTATGCGCACGGCCTCGGTCTCGCCGGCCACAATTGCTCCCGCGACGAAACACTCCTGGCCGGCCGTGCGGAGTTGTGTAATCCAGCGGTTGGCGTCATCAGCGCCGACAACAAGCGCCATTCCCATGCCCATGTTGAAGGTGTGATACATCTCTTGCGGCGCTACATTGGCGGCGTGCTGGATGAGTTGGAGTATCGGTGGAGCCTCAACGGCGCGCGAATTGAGCACTGCGCTGATGCCCTGGGGCATGAGTCGGGCCACGTTGTCGTACCAGCCGCCCCCGGTTATGTGAGCGATGCCGTGGGGGAGATGGTTCTGCGCGAAAAGCGGCACGAGGTCCTGACAGTAGAGCCGCGTCGGTCGCAGCAGTTCCTCTCCGAGTGTGCAAGCAAGCTCAGCAATCTCCTGGTCCAGCCCATAGCCGGCCATTGCCAGCAGCGCTTTCCGTGCCAGGGAGTAGCCATTGCTATGCAGGCCGGATGAGGCAAGTCCGACAACCACGTCGCCCGGCTCGATGGCGGAACCGTCTATGATGCGCGACCTCTCCACGCTGCCGACTGCAAAGCCGGCCAGATCGTATTCGCCCTCCGCGTAGAGGCCCGGCAATTCTGCGGTCTCGCCCCCTAGCAGCACACAGCCGGCCTGCTTGCACGCGGCGGCGACCCCCTCGATCACTTCGGTCACAACGTGCGGCTTCAGTTTCCCTATACCCAGGTAATCGAGAAAGAACAGCGGCTTCGCGCCCATGCACACAATATCGTCCACATTCATCGCCACGAGGTCCTGCCCGATGGTGTCGTGCTTGTCGAGAGCGAATGCGATCTTCAGCTTTGTGCCGACTCCATCGGCGCCGGACACGAGTACCGGCTGCCGGTAATCTGCTGTCAGCGCGAACATTCCGCCGAAATCGGCCTGGCCGGAGATTACGGCCTCATTGTGTGTGGCCTTGATGGCATTGCGGGCGCGCTCGAGTGCCTGCTCAGCGGCGGCGATATTGACGCCGGCATCTGCATAGGTGGTTCGCTTGTCCATTGCCCGTTCTTCCTTCGGCAGCCTCGCACTTCATCGCCTTGCCTCGGCTCAGCACGCGGCTAGCTCGGCGTAGGCTGTTTCTGTTCCTTTGGGGATTTGGGCGGCGTGATAGAGACCTTGGCTTCCTTGAGCTCCTTGGGCACGGGAATGGGGTATTGGTTGTCAAAGCACGCGGTGCAGAAGTTGTTTTTGGGGAGGCCCACGGCTGCTATTAGGTTCTTCATGTCGAGGTATTCGAGAGTATCAGCGCCGAGCTGTTGGCGGATCTCTTCGACGGACATGCGGGCGGCGATGAGTTCATCGCGGCCTGCCGAAGTATCAACCCCATAGAAGCAGCCCCACTTGATCGGGGGACAGTTGATGCGGAGGTGAATCTCGCGGGCCCCGGCGTCCCGGAGCAGAGATATCTCCGGACCCGTAGTAGTGCCGCGCACAATCGAGTCATCAACCACGACGATACGCTTACCTCTGACCGCCTCCTTCAGAGGCGCCAGTTTCATCTTTACGCCCAACTCCCGCATGCGCTGGTCGGGTGCGATGAAGGTACGATGGATGTAGCGGTTCTTGATGAAGCCCTCCCCATAGGGGATCTTGGCTACCTGCGCGTATCCCATGGCATGGGGGATGCCACTCTCGGGCACGGGGATAACGAGGTCGGCTTCTACGGGAGCCTGCTGGGCCAGCAGATTCCCCATACGCTGTCGCGTCATATATACAGAGCGCCCGTAAATATGGCTGTCCGGCCGCGCGAAGTAGATAAACTCAAAGATACAGCATGCCTTGCGCGTGGGTTTGAGTACCTCGGTGGCGGAGAGCCCGTCTTTGTCTATGACGATCATCTCACCGGGCTCGACCTCACGGACGAAGTCCGCCCCGATGGTGTGCAGCGCGCACGTTTCGGAGGCGATGACCCAGTGGTCACCGTTGAGTCGTCCAATGCAGAGCGGACGAACGCCGTGAGCGTCACGCACCGCGATGATCTTGTTGGCTGCGAGGAATACCAGGGAGTAGGCGCCCTTGATGATCCCCATCATCTCGGCGATGGCCTCTTCGAGCGTGTCAGCGGATGAGCGAGACAGAAGTTCGACCATGACTGCGGTATCGCTGGTGCCGGCCATCTCCGCGCCCTGCGCCTGGAGTTGTTCATGCAATTGGTGGGCGTTGACAATATTCCCGTTGTGGGCAATGGCGAACTGGCCGAATCTGCCTTGCCCGAGCATCGGCTGGGCATTGTAGATGTGGCTGGCACCCATTGTAGAATAGCGCACGTGACCGATAGCACAGTCGCCCTGGAGGTTGCGCAGAATCTCCTCGGTGAAGACCTGGAAACAGAGACCCATGCCCTTGTGGTGCTGCATCTCCTCACGAGGATGCCACACGGCGATGCCGGCGCTTTCCTGGCCGCGGTGCTGCAGTGCATAGAGACCGAAATAGGTGATACGGGCGACATCCTGGCGCGGTGCGAAGATGCCGAACACTCCGCAAGCGTCCCCCCAGTCCCTGCTTGGTAAGGTGCAGGGGATACCGGCGGGCATACTCGGACAGCCGTCTGCTTGGCTACACTCTGGATGGTCATACATTCGGCTATATCACTCCAGCCTTCATCGTTGTATGGTTCGGCCTAGAGGTGCTTCTGCAGTTCCTGCGAACGCTGCTCGACACGTGTCGCCATCTGGACGCGATAGTCGCATATGCTCTTGGCGAGTCCGGCGTCATTAAGCGCAAGCACCTGCACCGCCAGCAGGGCTGCATTCGTCGCTGCATCTATCCCCACCGTCGCTACGGGGATGCCCGGCGGCATCTGCACCATCGCATAGAGCGCGTCGGTGCCCTGCAGGGGCGAGCCCGACAATGGCACCCCGATGACGGGCAGATGCGTGTGGGCGGCGATGGCACCGGGCAATGCCGCCGCCATTCCTGCCCCGGCGATGATGACCTCAATGCCGTTGTCGGCGGCGTCGCGGGCGAACTGTGCCACCCTATCGGGCGAACGATGAGCGGATGCGACACTGACATCGGGGGTGATGCCGAATTCCTTGAGCACATCAATGGCCTTGGTCATTACCGGCAGGTCTGAGTCACTGCCCATGACTACGGCTACTCGCGGCAAGGTGATACCTCCGTTAGCGGTCTTCGCTCGTAGGCGTTAGGGTACATCAGCCGACACTTGTACGCGCGCGCCAGCCGATGTCCCGGCGGAAGTACATCTCGTCAAAATGAATCCTGTCTATCGCTGCATAGGCTCGGTCAAACGCCTCATCGTAGTCATCGCCCAGAGCCGTGACGCCCAACACTCGCCCACCCGCCGTGTAGTAGTCGCCATTCTCAAGCGCGGTGCCTGCGTGGAAAATTTTGACGTCATCCATCGCGGCCGCTTCATCCAGCCCGCTTATCTTCTTGCCCTTCTCGTAGCTGCCCGGGTAGCCGCCGGAGGCCAGAACGACACATGCGGCGGCGCGGTGAGACCACTCCAACTCGACGCCGGCGAGCTTGCCCTCGGCGGTCGCCAGAAGTACTTCGAGGAGGTCACCTTTTAGGCGCGGGATGACTACCTGAGTCTCCGGATCGCCGAAGCGGCAGTTGTACTCGATGAGTTCGGGGCCCTGCTCGGTGAGAATGCAGCCGCCATAGAGCGTTCCGCTGTACGGTGTGCCCTGTTGTTTCATGGCGTTCACAGTGGGGCTGATGATGCTAGCAACGATGTCGTGTTGGGTCGCCTCGTCCACGCTCGGCACTGGCGAGTAGCAACCCATACCGCCGGTGTTGAGACCGGTATCATTCTCCCCGATCCGCTTGTGATCCTGAGACGGCACCATGGGGAGGACGACATCGCCGTCCGTGAATACCTTGATGGTACATTCCTCACCGAAGAGACAGTCCTCGATGACAACGCGCTCACCGGCTGCGCCAAATTCCTTCCGCACCATCACTGCATCAACGAAGTCGAGCGCCTCCGCGACATCGGTGCAAACCTTAACGCCCTTCCCGAAGGCGTCGCCATCTGCCTTGACGACAATCGGCGCGCCGTGCTCGCGAACGTAATCTGTGGCGTCTTGCGGGTCGTCAAATATTCTGAATGTCTTAGAACTCAGGCCGTTGCTGGCCAGAAGCTGGTCGGTAAATGCCTTTGATCCCTCGAGGCGCGCAGCGGCAGCGCCGGGCCCATAAACTAGCTTTGCCTCCGCGCGGAGTCGGTCGGCTAAGCCCTTGATGAGAGGCCTTTCCGGCCCCACAACAGTAAGATCAATGGCGGTCTCATGCACGAAGCTGACGATTGCGGGGATGTCTTCGGGGTCAATGGCGACACAAGTAGCGACCTGAGCAATGCCGCCGTTACCGGGGGCGCAGTAGAGCTGTGTCAGCGAGGGACTTCTACTGATGGCGTCTGCGAGGGCATGTTCTCGTCCACCGCCGCCAATCAGCAATACTCTCATGTGGGCTCACCTGCTCATCTGTAGGGGTCCATGTCTTTGAATACACGGTAACGCTTCTCGAACATTACTTTGACATTGCCCACCGGCCCGTTGCGGTGCTTGGCAATAATCAACTCGGCCTCGTCGGGAGTATCCATGTCGGAGACTGCGCTCTCGGGCTCAGTTTCGTTTCTTGTGTCCGCCTGCTGCTTTTCATCACGCTGCTTATAATAAGCAGCGCGGTAAAGGAAACTAACCAGATCAGCTTCAGCCTCGATGGAGCCGCTCTCGGCGAGGTCGGAGAGGATGGGGCGCTTGTCTTCGCGGGTTTCGACACGGCGGCTGAGCTGTGAGAGGGCGATAATGGGGATGTCAAGTTCTCTGGCCATGCCTTTGAGGGCGCGCGCGATCGTGGAGACCTCCTGGTGACGATTCTCATAAGACGAACCAAGCCCACCGCTAATGAGTTGCAGATAGTCAACGATGATGAGTCCGACGTCTTTACTCAACTTGAGTTGGCGAGCCTTGGAGCGCAACTCCAGGATCGGCAGGCCCGGCGTGTCATCTACATAGATCGGGGCAGTGGGGAGTACGCCGAGCGCTTGGCCGATGCGCGCCCAATCCTCGTCAGTACCTATACCTCGCCTCAACCTCCAGGAATTGACGCGTGCACAACTACACAGCATTGATTCAGCCAGCATCATCTTCGACATCTCGAGGCTGAAAATACCGACGGGAATGTTCTCACGTGTGGCTACGTGGAGGCAGATGTTGTTGACTGCCAGCGATGTTTTACCCATTGAGGGCCGCCCGGCGATGATTATGAGGTCGCCGTTTTGCAGACCGCTGGTGATGTCATCAAGGCCTTTGAGACCGGTCGATATGCCGGAGATGTGGCCCGGCTTGCGATAAGCGTCTTCGAGCTTCTGAAAGGTGTCCCCGATCAAGTCACGGATATCGGTGAAACCTTCCGTCTCACGCCGCTGGGCGAGAGTGAATATCTTGGCCTCGGAGCGGTCGAGCAGCCCGCTGATATCGGCTGGGTTATCGTATGCCATCGCCTGAATGTCACTGCCGGCGACTATCAGCTTGCGCAATACCGACTTGTCGGCCACAATATGGGCATAGGTGGTTACACGGGATGCGGTCGGCACTTCGTTCATCAGAGCTATTAGATACTCGCCGCCGCCGACGTCCTCGAGTTGCCCGGCGCGACGGAGTTCGGCGCTGATGGTAATGAGGTCAATCGCCTCGTTGCGGTCTGCCACCTTCCTCATGGCCGTGAATATGTGCTTATGGGCTTCTCGATAGAAGTCATCTACCTCGACGATACTGAACACGAGGCCTGCAGTTTCCGGCTGCAGCAAGATCGAGCCGAGCGTGGCCTGTTCAGCATCGAGGTCCTGCGGGGGCAGGTGTCCGGAGAAGTCATCTGGCACGTCCTGCCGACTCCTTCTAGCCACTCTCAATAGCCCTCCTCAGTAACACAGGTGCCC
>CAZCJS010000143.1:0-10430 GCA_964498775.1 uncultured Armatimonadia bacterium | reverse complement strand
AGCAGATGGCTGATGAGGCGCTGGTAAAGAGCTGTCGAAACATAGAGAACCTGCACCTGCGGCAGTCGCCGCACCTGAATACGCGGGACGTATTGTGGGCGGGGGAGATAGTATTCACGCAGGAAGCGCTGGCGGCGCTGAATGAACTGAGCGGAGGCGCGGAGTAAGATGCTGACGGCAAGAAATCGGGAACAGGAACGTTATCGGAAACTGATCATTGCTCCGGTCGTCACGGAGAAAAGCATGCGCGAGTCCGAGACGGCGAACAAGTACACGTTCAAGGTGCAGCCTCATGCCACGAAGATTGACATTAAGCGAGCCATTGAGGAGCTCTTCAACGTGCGAGTGACGAAGGTGAACACTTTGACAATCGGCGGCAAGGCACGTCGCCGGAGCTATCGCCACCGGGAAGGCAAGACCGCCGTGTGGAAGAAGGCGATTGTGACTTTGGCCCCGGGCAGCAGCATTGATGTGGTATAGTGCCGGAGAGTCTGAGAGCAGGATTTACCGGATTTTTGACGGAGAGCAGATGAGCAGCGGGAGACATCAGGATGCCAACTAAAAGTCATAGGCCAACATCGCCGGGCAGGCGCTTTTACACTAAGCTTGACCGCAGCGACATTGACAGAAAGAAGAAGCCGGAGAAGCGGCTGGTAACGCCCAAGAAGAAGTCGGCGGGGCGCAATTTCAGCGGCAAGGTTACCGTGCGGCACCAGGGCGGCGGTGCAAAGCGCAAGATTCGGCAAATTGACTTCAAGCGGGACAAGGACAATATCCCTGCGAAGGTTGCGGCTATCGAGTATGCGCCAGACCGGTCGGCCCATATTGCTTTGCTGCACTATGTTGACGGCGAGAAGCGGTATATGCTGGCACCGCAAGGGCTGGAGAAGGGTGCCCAGGTTCTCTCGGGTGACGCGATTCCGGCTCGTGTAGGCAACTGCCTGCCGCTACAGGTGATTCCGGTGGGGACGGTAGTGCATGCGATCGAGCTGACACCGGGTCGTGGTGCGCAGTTGGCGCGGAGTGCGGGAACAGCGGCGCAATTGGTAGCCAAGGAAGGCAAGATGGCGACGTTGCGTTTGCCTTCGGGCGAGATGCGCATGGTGAGTACGCAGTGTCGTGCGACGGTAGGGCGTGTGGGTAACATTGACCATATCAACATTCAGGACGGTAAGGCGGGTCGCAAGCGTCATCGGGGTATCCGGCCGACGGTTCGCGGGAGTGCGATGAACCCGGTTGATCACCCCCATGGCGGCGGCGAGGGAAAGGCACCGATCGGGTTGGATAGTCCACGTTCTCCGTGGGGCAAGAAGACATTGGGTAAGAAGACGCGGAAGTTGAGCAAGCCGTCGAGTAAGTACATAATCCGACGGCGACGCAGAAAGTGAGTGCGGCCTGAGGGCCGCCGGAGGAAGTATAGGATGGCGCGATCCATAAAGAAGGGCCCATACGCAGAGGCCAAGCTGCTGAAGAAGGTACAGCAGATGAACGACGCGGGCAATAAGCGGATGATAAAGACCTGGTCACGCCGCTCGACGGTTTTCCCCGAGATGGTCGGGCACACCATCGCGGTGTATGACGGTCGCAAGCATGTTCCGATCCTGATCACCGAAAACATGGTCGGCCATAAGCTGGGAGAATTCGCGCCGACGCGGACCTATCGAGGAATGCGTCCGGGCAGACGTGACGAGGCGACCACATCGGTGGCAGGCCAGCCACCTTCGAGAGCGGCAGATACGGAGTAAGCGTAGCGCGAGGAGCAGGAAACGAAATGGAAGCACGAGCGGTCGCGAAATTTGTGCGGATAGGGCCGAGGAAAGTACGTAGATACCTGCCACTAGTGCGCGGTAAGCATGTGGAGGAAGCGCTGGCGGCATTGGCGATACAAAGCAGCCCTTCGACCGAAACGTTGCGCAAGTGCATCGCATCCGCAGCAGCGAACGCTGAAGAGAACCACGACATGTCGGCTGATGAGTTGTGGGTTTCGGAGGCCAGGGTTGACGAGGGTTTCCGCATCCCGCGTCTGAAGCCACGGGCACGGGGACGGGCAGATCGGATACATAAGCCGACGTGTCATATCACGATTGTTGTCAGTGATGCGAGTGACGAGAATGAAGAGTAGGGGCCTAGTCACAAGTGTTGTCAGTAGCCTCGGAGCAGGAGTGAAACCGTAATGGGACAAAAGGTACATCCCTATGGTTTTAGGCTTGGCGGGATTCGCAAGTCGAAGAGCCGGTGGTTCGCCGAAGGGCAGCAGTATCGTCAGTATCTGATTGAGGACATGCGGATACGGCAATTGATCGAGCAGCGGCTTCAGGATGCATCAATCTCTGACATCATCATGGAGCGTGCGGCCGGTACTTTGACGATCACAATTCAGACAGCGAAGCCTGGGATTGTCATCGGTCGGGCCGGTCAGGATGTGGATCGTCTGCGTCGGCAGCTGGACGACATCTGCAGCATGAAGGTGCGGGTGAACGTCGAGGAGACGTCGGACCCGGATATCAACGCGCAACTTATCGCCGAGGGCATTGCTCGGCAGATCGAGCGTCGCGTGTCCTACCGCCGGGCGATGCGGCAGGCCGTAGAGCGAGCGATGCGAATGGGTGCGGGCGGGGTACGCTGCATGGTATCGGGGCGCTTAGGGGGCGCGGAAATTGCCCGGACGGAGTCGACGGCGCCGGAGGGTCGCGTGCCATTGCACACCCTTCGTGCGGATGTGCAGTACGGTTTTTCGGAGGCGCGCACGACCTACGGACATATCGGCTGCAAGGTATGGGTATTCCACGGCGAGATCTTGCCGGAGCCCAAGCAGCCGCCAGAGGAACCGCCACAGCCGTTGGAGGACGTGGTGACTGACGGGGACGCGGAGACTGAGCGGGTTGAGCCGACAGTTGAGGCGGAGGCAGTGACGGCGGGCGAGGAGACGAGTGTTCCGGAGTTAGTTGCTGCCCAGCCCGAAACTACCGATGAGCCGACGGCGACAGCCGACGTAAGCGAGGCGGCAGTGACCGAGGAGACCGGCGCAGACGAAGTGGTTGCCCCCCCGGCGTCTATTGAGGCGGGGGAGGACCCACTGATTGCGGCTTTGACAGACGACGAAGTAGCAGCAGAAGCCGACGAGAATGAGGAGTCTTCAGATGCTGATTCCTAAGCACCAGAAGTATCGGAAACACCATCGCGGTCGGATGCGCGGCAAGGCTCAGCGCGGCAACAAGCTGAATCTGGGTGAGTTCGGTTTGCAGGCGCTGGAGCCGGGTTGGATAGACGGTCGGCAGATTGAGGCGGCGCGAGTGGCAATGACGCGACACGCACGTCGCGGCGGCAAGGTATGGATCCGGATATTCCCGGACAAGACCGTGACCGAGACGGCGGCAGAGACGCGGATGGGCAAGGGAAAAGGCGCACCGGCATACTGGGTAGCGGTAGTCAAGCCGGGGCGGATCTTGTTCGAGATGGGCGGCGTCAGCCCGGAGATAGCGGCGGAAGCGATGCGTCTGGCCGGGCACAAATTGTCGGTCGCCACGAAGTTCGTCACACGGGAGGACAGGGGCTATGCCTGATAACGCCAACAGTACACGAGCGTTTCTGGATCAGTTGCGCGAGGCGACTGATGCGGAGCTCGATGACAGATTGAGCCACGTTCTGGAGAGTTTGTTCAATCTGCGTTTCCGGCTGGCGTCGGGCCAGATTGAGGACCCTAAACGCGTGCGCAAATACCGCAAGGCGATCGCGAGGATCAAGACGATTCAACGAGAGCGGGAGCTGTTCGAATAATACCCGGTGTCACACCGAGCCCATGGGAAGGCAAAGGTAGATGAGCAAAGCGGCGAAGCAAAGCCTGAAGACGCGAGATGGCATCGTAGTGAGCACCAAGATGGACAAGACGGTGGTCGTGGAGGTGGCACGTCTGACGCGGCATCCACTGTATCAGCGGGTACTACGCCGGAGTGCCAAGTATCATGCGCACGATGCGGAGAATGAGTGTGTGGTCGGGGACCGCGTGCTGATCGCGGAGTGCAGGCCGTTGAGCAAGACGAAATCGTGGCGCGTGGTAGAGGTTCTGACGAAGGCTGAGTAGAGGTCTAGGAGAGTTGCGAGGGTGTATTTGGAGGAAGCTAGATGAGTGTGGGCACTTCCCAGATCAGGAACATCGCGATCGTAGGGCATCGGGGCTGCGGCAAGACGGCGCTGACGGAGGCCCTGTTGTTTGCGACAGGCATGACGAATCGCATGGGCAAGGTTGACGACGGGAACGCGATTACGGACTTCGAGCAAGAAGAACGTGAGCGGCAGATGTCCATAAGTGCTGCTCTGTGCAACTGCACACACAAGACGGTAAAGATTAACGTGATGGACACTCCAGGGTTCGCTGAGTTCTTCGCAGAGGTGCTCAACTGCCTGTGGGTTGCCGATTGTGCGCTGATGGTGGTGGATGCTGCGGCGGGTGTAGAGGTGCACACGCATCGGGTATATCAGACCGCCAGGGAGATGAATCTTCCACTGATGGCGGTAGTCAACAAGATGGCCGGTGAGCACACAGATTTCGAGGCCGCCGTTGCGAGCATCAACGAGATGTTGAGCGGTGCGGAGGCGGTTCCGGTCCAGATACCTGTCGGCTCCGGCGGTGGTTTTGAGGGTGTTGTTGACTTGGTAAGCGTGAGGATGCTGACGTGGTCGGCCCAGGGCGGCACATGGGGAGCGGTTCCCGAGAGCATGGCTGATGAGGTTGCCGCGGCTAGAGAGTCTCTGGTGGATGCGGTGGCGGCTAATGATGACGAACTGATGGAGAAGTATTTTGAGAACGAGACGCTGACCCAGGATGAACTTGCGTCGGGCCTGGCCAATGCCGTAGCCAGCGGTCAGTTGGTGCCGGTGACGGCCACGGATGCAGTCAACTCGCTGGGTATAGGTGCTTTACTGGATTGCATAGTTACAATCTGTCCGGCGCCGGACAGTCGTGGCGCTTGGCGTGGTACGGATGTGAGAGACGCAGATACCGAAATCCTGCGGGAGTGCAGCAGTGAGGAGCCGTTTTCGGCGGTCGTATTAAGCACGATGAGCGATCCGTATGTAGGCCGCATCAGCCTGCTGCGAGTGGTATCTGGGACGGCCGTGGCCGACGCGAATGTGATTGACGCGAAGACCGGCGAGCGGGAGCGTTTGAGCGGGCTGGCCACGATGCAGGGCAACAGCATGTCTGATGTGGCATCGCTTTGTGCCGGAGACTTTGGGTGTGTGACGAAGCTTGCTCACGCGCTGACAGGGGGGACGCTGTGCGACGCGAAGTCGCCGGTGGTGTTTGCATCGCCGGAGATGCCCGCGCCGATGCATTCGGCAGCCGTGGTGGCCACTTCTCGCGGCGACGAGGACAAGCTGGCAAATGGTTTGGCGCGGCTTGCCGAAGAGGACGTGGGTTTCAGTTATGGGCGCGAGCCGAGCACCGGCGAGATGCTACTCCATGGGATGGGGTCGGCGCACTTGGATGTAATGGTGGCGAAACTGGCGCGCAAGTTCGAAGCCCAGGTCACACTTGCGGAGCCGAAGGTGCCGTACCGGGAGACGATAGCGAGTTCGGTACAGGTGCAGGGGCGGCACAAGAAGCAGACTGGCGGTCGCGGACAGTTTGGCGACGTATGGATCCGGATGACGCCTCTGGGGCGGGACGGCGGCTTCGAGTTTGTCAATGAGATCAAGGGTGGTCGAGTGCCGACGAACTATATTCCTGCGGTGGAGAAGGGGATCGTTGCGCAGCTGAAAAAAGGGGTGCTGACGGGCTCGCCGGTTGTGGATGTACAAGTGGCTCTCTATGACGGGAGCTACCACGACGTAGACTCATCGGACCAGGCGTTTTACACCGCCGGTGAGATAGCGGTGCGCAACGCGTTAGCAGCGGCGCGCTGTGTTCTGCTGGAGCCTGTGATGGCCGTGGAGGTGTCGTGTCCGGAGGAGATTATGGGCGACGTGATGAGCGACATGTCAGGGCGCCGTGGTCGCATCCAGGGGACGGAAAGCGTTGGTGGCGGGATTTCGGTTGTGCGTGCACAGGCACCGTTGGCGGAGATGGCCACGTATGCGGCTGACCTGCGGTCAATCAGTCAGGGACGTGCGAGCTACATGATGAGTTTTGCCGGCTACGAGGAAGTGCCGGCCCATTTGATGGATGCGATCGTGGCGGCTCACAAGGCAGTTGACGAGGAAGAGTGAGTTAGCGCTCACAGCACAGGGGACGGATGATGATACAGAAAGAGACGAGACTGAAGGTAGTTGACAATAGCGGTGTGCAGGAAATCGGGTGTATTGACATCATCGGCCTGGGTGCCTGCCGCTTCGCAGGGCTCGGGGATGAGATAGTTGCTTCGACGAAACATGTTACGCCGGATAGCCCGATAGCGAAGGGGGTAGTGATCCGCGCCGTGATCGTGAGGTGCAAGTCGCCGACGGCGCGTCCGGACGGAACGTACATCAGTTTCGACGAGAATGCCGCTGTGATAGTTGATGAGCAGCAGGACCCGCGAGGGACGCGGGTTTTCGGGCCGGTGGCACGGGAACTGCGTGAGCGCGGCTTTTTGAGAATCATTTCACTTGCACCAGAGGTTGTCTAACAGGAATTGAGAGAGAGAGCACAGATGCCTGGCAAAGGTTTGAATGTGAGAAAAGGCGACGAAGTAATGGTGATAACGGGCAAGGACCGCTCGCTGAAGGGGAAACCGAAGCGGGGTCGAGTCCTGGAGGTGAATCCAGTCAACGACCGCATTGTGGTTGACGGCCTCAATATCATGAAGCGTGCGGTGCGGCAGACGCAGCAGATTCGGCAGGCCGGGATTGTCGAATCCCCGGGCCCCATTCACATTTCCAACGTAATGTTGCTTTGCCCGAGTTGTGACGCGCCGACGCGTGTGGGGCACCGAGTGCGCGATGACGGAACGAAGGTGCGCGTGTGCAAGAAATGTGGCAAGGACATTGATGATTAGCTTGGGGGCAGTTCGTGAAGTGCAAATCTGCTTGTGCAAGCACCTGAAGAGGACTTGAAGCGATGGCATCGAGACAGAAGCAGCGATATGAGGCAGAGATTCGTCCGGCACTGATGGAACGGTTTGGCTATACCAACGTTTGGGAAGCGCCGCGCTTGGTGAAGATAAGCCTGAACATGGGTGTTGACAGCGCGAAGGAGAACTTCGAGAGTCTGGAGCGCGCGATGCAGGAACTGTCGGTAATAGCGGGGCAGTGGCCAGCGATGACGAGAGCGAAGAAATCAGTATCCGCGTTCGGGATACGACAGGGCCAGCCGATCGGTTGTCGTGTAACGTTGCGTCAGGAGCGCATGTGGGAGTTCGTGGATCGGCTCTTCAATATCGCGATGCCGCGGATTCGTGACTTCCGTGGTCTGTCGCCAGCTTCATTCGATGGACGAGGCAACTATACGCTGGGGCTGAGTGACCAGTTGGTCTTCCCCGAACTGGGCTACGATGACATCGAGCAGATCAGAGGTCTGGACATAACGATAGTGACGAGCGCCAATACGGACGAAGAGGGGCGGGTGCTGCTGGAGCTTCTCGGCTTGCCGCTGCAGACGCCCATGGCCGGCCCGAAACAGGCCGAGGAAGCAGTAGTTAACTAAACAAGATCAGGGGATTACACGGTGGCAAAGAAATCCTGGATCGCGAAACAAAGCAAGGATGTAAAGTACTCAACTCGGCGCGTGAACCGCTGTCACTTGTGTGGACGGCGACGCGGCTATATGCGGACTTTTGGCATTTGCCGGATCTGTTTCCGGGAGAATGCCCTGGCGGGTAACATCCCGGGCATTCGCAAGGCCAGTTGGTGAGGGCGCAGAGGGATGGCCCAGAGGCTGGCAGACGGCGCTTTGGGGTATTGTGGTAGACAAGTAGTACTTGGACAGTTGGCGATAGACGGAAAGTCTCGCCTATCAGGAGGCTGCAGGATGGGTGTCGTGACTGACGGAGTAGCGGACATGCTGACTAGAATACGAAACGCGGCTGAGGCGCGGCATAAGAGCGTGGATGTGCCGCTTTCGAAGATGAAACGACAGATCGCGAGGATACTGCACAGTGAGGGCTATGTACGCGGCTTTCAGCTTGTGGGCAGAGGCAGAAGCTTGCGGATCCGTTTGAAGTACACCGATCGGCAGGAGCCGGTACTACATGGACTGAAGCGTGTGAGTAAGCCGGGTCGGCGCGTCTATGCGAGGTCGCAGGATTTGCCAAGGATACTGGGGGGGATGGGAATAGCTATCATCTCTACGAGCAGCGGTGTGATGACTGCACGCGATGCCCGTAAGCGCGGTGTCGGCGGCGAGGTTATCGGATACATTTGGTAGCTGCTGCCGGTGGCGGCAGACAGGAGCTATGGCATGTCAAGAGTGGGCAACCAACCTATTGAGATTCCAGATAAGGTCAGTGTACAGATTTCTGGGGACAACGTCGTGACGGTAGCGGGTCCTTTGGGCGAGTTGTCTTGTGGATTCCACCCGGATATGCAGCTGGCAGTAGAGGGCGAGGTAGTGCGGGTATCGCGGCCAACAAATCAGCGTCAGCATCGAGCATTACACGGGATGACCCGGTCGCTGCTGGCCAACATGGTCGAGGGCGTGACGGAGGGATATGAAAAGCGGCTGCTGCTCAATGGTGTGGGCTACCGCGCAGAACTGAATGGGAAGACGCTGGTGCTGCGGGTCGGCTATTCCCACCCCGTCGAGATCGAGCCGCTGGAGGATATAACGTTCGCGGTCGAGGCCAACACGACGGTGATTGTGCGCGGTCTTGACAAGCAGGCAGTAGGACAGATGGCTGCAGACATTCGGGCATCGCGCCCAGTAGAGCCATACCGTGGCAGGGGTATCCGCTACATTGATGAACGCGTACGTCGCAAGGCCGGGAAGGCACGGGTCGGCGAGATGTAATTTGTTGACTATTTCGTGATGCTCTGCCGAGGTGTGAGAAAGCGGTTGGGCGGCTGTGTAGTTGCGAATCAACGGGGACAGGACGGCGCTGGAGAATGGGAAAACTGAGCAAGAAGGTTGTGCAGAGGCGCAAGAGACACCTGAGGATAAGGCGTAAGGTTGAGGGCAGTCCGGAAAGGCCGAGGCTTTCGGTGTATAGGTCTTCGCGGCATATCAGCGCCCAGGTTATCAATGACTGGGAAGGCGTGACGTTGGTTTCGGCTTCGACATTGGAGGATGATGTCGTCGAGGGACTGGAAAGCACGTCGAACATCGAGGCGGCTAAGGCGGTCGGGCTGGCTATCGGCAAGCGGGCACTGGAGGCGGGCATCACAGCGGTGGTGTTCGATCGCGGGGGCTGGCCGATGCATGGTAGGATCCGGGCGTTGGCAGATGGTGCACGTGAAGTCGGGCTGGAACTGTGAGATTGTAGTTGGATTCTCTGGGGCAGCATCCGTCGACAGATAAGCGCGAGACACCAGAAGCTAAAGAGTAGGGGCATGCGGGCGCATGAACGACGAGGCGAAGAGAATGAGGAAGCTGACGCTGACGAGCAGCTACATACGGTGCAAGCCGAAGCAACGGAAGACGTTGCGGGCGTTGGGGCTGCGTAAGGCGGGCCAGAGCGTTGTCAAGGAATTGACGCCGTCCATCGAAGGTATGATCAATGTCGTGGAGCACCTGGTCACGCAGTCGGATGTTGAGTGAGCGGGGACTTGGCGGCGGTAGTGTTGAGGAGCACCACCTATGGACCTGACAGACATAAAGCGAAATCCTGCGAGCAGTGCGCGGAAGAAGCGAGTTGGCCGCGGACATGGTAGCGGTTTAGGCAAGACCTCGGGCCGTGGCCAGAAGGGCCAGAAGGCACGCTACAGCATAGCGCGTGGGTTTGAGGGCGGACAGACGCCGCTGTACAAACGAGTGCCGAAGCTGCGGGGCCAGAGCAACAAGGCGCACAACATCGGTATCTTCCGGAAGCGGTACAGCATTGTGAATCTCTCTGACCTGCGGCGTTTTGAGCCGGGCACGGAAGTGACACCGGAGCTTGTGGTCGAGGTCGGCATGGTTAAGAAGCTGGAGAAGAAGGGTTTGAAGGTGCTGGCGAAGGGGCACTTAGACGGTGCTCTGAAGGTGCGGGCTCATGCGTTTAGTGGTTCGGCTGCGGAGAAGATTGAGGCGGCTGGCGGCACCGCTGAGGTGATAGAGCAATGAGGGAGCGTTTGGCGGCTCTTGCCCAAGCCCTGAAACTGCCGGACGTGCGCAAACGAATCACGTTTGTGATGATAATGTTTGCCATTTATATCGCCTGCGCTCACGTGCCGATGCCGGGTGTGGATGCGAAGGCATTGGAAGAGTTATTTTCCGGCGGCGGGCTGGGCGAGTTTATCAACATGTTCGTGGGCGGGTCGCTGAAACGCTTCTCGGTATTAGCCCTGGGAATCATGCCGTATATCAACGCCTCGATTAT
>CAZCJS010000142.1:0-10544 GCA_964498775.1 uncultured Armatimonadia bacterium | reverse complement strand
AAGGCAGCCGTGCGGCAAAGATGTCCACGATGGCAGACAGACTCACTGACGAGGTCTGGGACGTCCTTGACGAAGTGGCGGCGATGGCAGACGGGTACGGCATCGGGATGAATCAATTAGCGCTCAAGTGGGTCCTCTCCAAGGACTATATCACCACGCCAATTATCGGGGGCAGCCGCCCTGAGCACTTCGAGCCGATGTATGACCTCTTCGACATCTGCATCGAGGACGAAGATATCGCCCGCCTGGACCAACTTAGCGAGCAGTTCCGCTTCCAGGCATTCTCCAATCAGCCCAAGACCGAGGGGGGCGACCTAGCCTTGAACCGCTGGTGAATCGCCTGCGAAGCGCCACCCTAATCCACCAGGAAATGAAGCAACGGGAGCATTGGGTAATCGCGACGGTATCAGCTCTCACTGCTTCTGCCCGGCTCGAGTTCGACAGTCGTGGTAGTACCATCCACAGTTGCCAGTAGCGTCAGCGCTTGGCTCCCGATGGTCTTCATTTACTGGGCAGTTGGATCGGCCTCACCAATTCTATCAGCGACTTGTCAATCTGAATTTCAGACATCACCAAGCCTCCTCAATTCAACGCACACGAACTGGCGGGACTACAGGTCCATACTATACGAAACGGATTCTCTCAGCGGCAGGAAGCCGACCTTTTCATAGACAGCTCGCGCGGGCGCATGCTCGTCGCCCATCCCCGTGCCGGCGATGGCGATGCGCATTCCTGCTTCCCGCAGCTTATCCAGTGCGCGCCGCACTATCTCCGTCCCGATGCCACGACCGCGGAAGTCCGGATGGACCGCATTGTAGGCTACCGCGCCCACCAGTGTGTCCTCATTGGTCGTATAGACCGCCCAGCCCGCGACGCGCCCCTCAACCTCTGCCACCAGGGTCGTATCCAGATTGCCCCTGACTGATGACTCGACTGCAGCTACCTGCTGGTCGAGCCATGGTTTACCGCCAATAATGCCATGCCGTTGCTCCATCGCTTTGGGGCCGCCCGTCGGCCAGCCTACTCGCACGACCTGGAGAATCTCTTCCACATCTTCCTCTGCAGCCGCACGATAGAGCACTTCACTCATGGTCATCCCTCCGTCCGCATCGCGGCTATGTACCTCTTCACTTCTGCACGGAACCGCCCACATTTCCTCAACGCACGGAAAGATGCCTTCAATTCGGCCTGTTTCCATTCACGAAAAGAGGGAGACCTGCGCAGGTCTCCCTCTGGTAGTAGCATTACAGAGTCACGCCTACCGTTGCACGCGCCCTGAACCGCCCGATTTCATCAGGTGCTCGACCTCATCCACACTAACCATGTTCGGGTCGCCGTGGATGGTGTGTTTCAGACAGCTTGCGGACACCGCGAAGTCGAGGCAGTCCTGCAACCCTTTGCCGGCCAGCATCGCACTGATCATCCCGGCAGCAAAGCTGTCGCCGCCTCCGACGCGGTCCACGATGTCAGTGATCTCATAGAACGGGCCAACATACAGCTCCTTGCCGTCATATAACACGCCGCTCCACGTGTTGTGGGAAGCACTGACGCTGCCGCGCAAGGTGATACAGACCGACTTGAGGTTGCCAAAGCGTTCCATCAGCTTCTCGCCGACATAGCGGTAGGAATCGGCATCAACCTTCCCGCCTTCGACATCTGCGCCGGGCGCAGCAATCCCGAACACCTTATCGGCGTCCTCTTCATTCCCGATGGCATGGTCAGTGTATTCAACCAGTTCCGGCATCACTTCGCCAGGGGTCTTGCCCCATTTCCATAGGTTTTTGCGATAGTTGAGATCCGTAGACACCGTGACGCCCTTAGCCTTGGCGACTTCGAGAGCCTCCTTGACGACGGCCGCAGCACCCGCGGATATTGCCGGCGTGATCCCTGTCCAGTGGAACCAGTCTGCTCCCGTGAATGCCGCTTCCCAATCCATGTCGCCAGGCTGGACCTCGAACACCGCCGAATTCGCGCGATCATAGACAACCTTCGAGGGCCGTTGCACGGCGCCGGCCTCCAGGAAGTAGATACCCAGCCGGTCCCCCTGACGCACGATGTAGCTTGTATCAACTCCGTACTGGCGCACCGAGTTGAGGCACGCGTCCCCAATCGGGTTGTCCGGCAGCGCGGTCACGAAGCGCGCATTGACGCCAAAGTTAGCCAAGCTGATGGCCACGTTTGCCTCTCCACCGCCGTAAGTCGCCTCAAATACATTGGTCTGATTGAAGCGCAGGAACTCCGGCGGCTTCAACCGCAGCATTATCTCACCAAACGTTACTGCTGTAGGCATTTGTCGTACCCCTCTTCTAGCGGCAATAGCCGCCTGTGATTGAGTGTGCAACTCTTTTCAGATGTCGTCTTGCCATCTCCTGGGTCTGCTAGTTCATTGCTCCACAGCCACTGCATGACCGGTCTCAGCCGACTTGTAGCAGGCCTCGATCACTTTGTGGCTCCAGATCCCGTCCTCGCCGGTAATTGGCGGGTCCGTGTCATTCTCGATCGCCGCACAGAAGCCCTCGACATGGGCGGCGTACATATTCACCGGTTCCGGCTCGATTGTTTCGGCTACCGCCTCTTCACGCTCCTGGTCTGCATCATAGTCCTTGGCCTCGCCCTCTATGACCGCCGTCAGCGAGCCGGTTGACATCTGGCCTATCGTACCGAATGACACCACGGAGCCCTGTGAGCCATAGACTTCCAGCGCCTGCCTTGAGGCCGCATCCGGCGTGTTGAAGAGAGCGTCCACAATGCCCTTCGCCCCGCTCTCAAACTCCAGAATCGCTACAGCCGTATCCTCAGCAGGATAATCCTGAACCAGATTCCCTGTGAAGCAGCTCACGCGTTGCGTACGCCCGAAGAGCATCTCAAGCAAGTCCACGCAGTGGTTGCCCATATCGGCAAAGGCTCCACCTCCGCCCTTGGCCGGGTCCTGGCGGAAGGCCCCCGGGATCGGCGGATACCAGCATGTGAGTTCCGCCCGACCCATCACAGGCGTCCCCAAAGTCCCGGCCTCGATCATATCTTTTATTGCAGTATGACAGGCATGGAACCGCATCATGAAGTTGATGCCGAGCTTCACGTCCGCCGCCGCACACGCCGCCACCATCTCCTCACATTCCTCCAGCGTCAGCGCCAGTGGCTTCTCACAGAGCACGTGCTTACCCGCTTCCGCCGCCGCTAGCACCTGGCCGTGATGGAGAAAGTTAGGCGTCGCGATGTACACTGCCTCAACATTCTCATCATTCAGCAGGTCATATTCCTTGTCGTACTTCGTCACTCCGTACTTCGCTGCGACCTCACTGATGCGTGCCGCGTCTATGTCCTGTACGGCGACCAGCTCGGCGCTCTGTGCACCCACAATCCCTTCGGGAATGGTCCTCCGATCAGCGATTCCGCCGGCTCCGATAACTCCCCACTTGATTGCCATATCCGCTGCCTCCTGTCTATCTTCCCGGCATCCAGCTTACGCCGTTGTAAAAGCATCAGCGTGCGCCTGCCGTTTGCTACCGCGTCAAGACTCATTTCGCCATGCCGGCCATTATTTCCTTCCTGCGCATGGGGTTTTCGAATGCCCAGGAAATAGAACAACGCGTGGCGGTTCAATGGTCAATGGTGGAACGTTTCTTGACACGAAACCCCGTCCAGCGCCCAGCCAGCCATTCGGGCTCCAGCGTATAGTAGTCCATGGCGTGCTCCCAGACCTTCTCGCCTTCAAACAGCACCAGCATGTCGCCCACCTGTAAGCTGGAAGCCACCTTCTCGTCAAGCCCCGCCTCCGCCAGCACGTTAGTTTTGTCGGCGTAGCCGGAGTAGAGTGCCAGCGCAAAGCCGGGCCAGCCCGCAATCACCACTTGCCTGCCCTGCTCATAGTGCTGTGCCAGCATCGCCGCAGCCTCTCGGTCCCCAGTCGCTGAATGTGCGAACGCCACATAGCCTCGCAGCACATCGGTGGCGCTCGCCGGTAGTTTGGCTCCCATAGGCCCCATGAAAATGAGTATGACGATACTGGCCGCCGCAAGGAATACCGTGCCCACCAGCGGTCGGTGCTTCTGTGCCGGGATTTCTATCCGCTGCAGATACCTGGCGGCGATCATCGCCGCGAGTACCAGACTCCCTGCCAGCATCACTACTGTGACACTTGCCAGCGGTCCCCACAGTAACAGGCCGTCGGAGAGATTCGCATACAGCGAGGGCCAGACGAGCGGCATCCCGACCGCCGCGACCATCAGGAGCGCGACCCCAGCCCCTCCGTGCCACGGGCCGGGTAGGCGCAGTTCATGATAGGCGAGTGCATAGCACAGCGGAAACACCAGCAATGGGACGATAATCACTGCCGCAGTCCACAGATCGGGCACAGGGACGGCGCCGGCGAAAGTGGCCGCCAGTGAATGCCACGGGTCTCCCATGATCAGCCAGTTTGCGCCTATCCACACGCCGCCGAAATATGCCACCGGCAGGAGGAACATTATCAGTGTGCCCTCGACCCGGCTGTAGCTCCCAACCGGCTTGGCGCTTCGCATCGCCATCCCCGAATTCGTGCCGCGAGCCTCGGGGGCACTGAGCGCAGACCGAAACCCAATGTACGAAGCTGCCGCCACTACCAGGAAAACCGCCTCATACCGGGTCAGTAGCGCAATCGCAGCATAAAGCGAGCAACCGATGAGGTCTCGCAGGTGGCGCCCATCACCCCACGACGCCAGGCTTTTCGCCATCCCGAGTACCGCAAACAGAAGCAGCACTACCGGCGAACCCAGAGCTGCGTAGCTGAGTGCTATTGGATGCAGAATCAGGAAACCCACAAGCGGGTAGCGGAGCCACCAACCAAGCCCGAGTCGCAGCGTCAAAGCATCCAGCAGCACCGCGCACAACCCCAGCAGTATCGCTCCGAATATCACTGTCGCATACCCGCTCTGGGCCAGAGTGGGGAAGAGGCCGGCTAGGGGCAGATAGATCAGCACCGGCGCCGGCGGCTCTACAAAACCGATTAGTGACAAGTTCACCGTCGGCTCTTTGTACACGACGTCAAACGCATGAGCAAGCGCCGATAGCCCATCCCAGTTCACCAGGCCATGCCGGCACGTCGCCGCTGACCCAACGTGCAGCACCAGAGCTACGGTGATAGCGAAGACGAGCCAACATTCCAGCCGCGCCATGCCGGATGAGCGCCGCGCCGATTCGACGTGTTCAGCCAAGCGCCGCACCCCCTCCGAACTGCCCATGCTGCGTCTTCTCCCAGTAATGCGGACGATGAATTAGCTGGATAAACGCTTTGTACGCGCCGACGCTCATCAGCAGCCAATACAGCGGCGTTATCACCGCATGTTTCACCAAATCATAATAACCGCGGTTCGCGCACCCGGCTACCGCGAGATACACGAACACAAAATTGCCGACAAAGAGACAAAAGGCACCCAGCGCGAATACCACCGGGGGGAAGATTGCCGAGATTAGGGCCGGCTGGAGTGTGAACCACAGGGCTGTCATCACCCAGTAGATCGGGTTCAGCAGGAAACACAGCAGTGAACCGCCGATGGTCATCTGGAAGCCAAAGAATCCGTACAAGCCCAATTGCCGCAGCAGCTTCAGGGGGTCGCGCATGTGCACCAGGTACGTCTGCAGGTAGCCCTTCACCCAACGCGAGCGCTGCCGAATCCATGACCACAACTCACCGTTGGCTTCCTCCCACGTCGTCGAATCGAGCATTGACGTGTAGTAACCATGCTTGTGCATGCGCACGCCCAGATCGCAGTCTTCGGTCACGTTGAACGGATCCCATCCGCCGAGTTCCTTGAGCGGCCCGGACCGAAAATGGTTCGACGTGCCCCCTAGTGGGATCGGTGCCTTCGCCGCGGTTAACCCGGGCAGGAACAGGTCGAACCACACCGAGTATTCGGAGGTGAACCACCGCGTCAGCAGATTGTGGCGCTGATTGTAGTAGTTCAGTTTCGCCTGCAGACATACCACCTCATCGGGCAGCTCTGCAAACGCCGCCGCCGCCTTCTTCAACTGGTCAGGTTCCGGATGGTCCTCGGCATCATAGATGACCACCAGGTCACTGTCGTGCGCGAAGAGGCCGTAGTTGCATGCCTTCGGCTTAGTTTTGGGCTCACTGTCGGGAACGATCAGGGGATGGAAATGGGCCGGTAACCGCAGCGCATCACAGGCGGCCTTCGTTTCCGCGTCGTCTTCCTCGATTAGCAGCGTGATGTGCAGCTTTTCGGTCGGATAATCCAGTGCCGACAGGAACGAAACCAGGTTCGGGAGCACCTCCGCCTCCCGGTAGAGCGGAACCAGAACTGTATACGTCGGCAGGCCCTCCTCGTCAAGCGCGGCCAACTCTTCAATCCCGAAGGAAAGCTCTCGCTTGTGCTCCAATGAAAACCATACCAGCCAAAACTTCCAAACCGAGTGCACGATGTAGAACACCATCGCAGCTCCATTGAGCACCAGCAGAAGCAGGTAGCCATGGAACCACCCCAGCAGCGCCAGCAACACCACCAGCCCCACCAGCAGTCCCTTCTGCGTACTGCTGAGCGTCCAATACGCGCACTCCTCGGGGCGCTCATGGAGCACCTTGAGCACGTCATTGGAGAGACCGGGGTCCTGTTCCTTGCGCAATGCCGCCTCCCATTCACGCCTCGCCTGGCCTTGGGTCGTTTCCCCCGTCGGCCACCGATTACCTTCTCCGCAGCTTGGACCCGCGTCCAGTCACGAAACGAGGGCGGCCGCTGCGGCCACCCTCGCGCACCTTCGCCACACATAGTTGCTACTTATCCGGCTGCAGCCCTCCGCTGAGCACCCTTGGCGAGACGGCCGGCGTCACCCGCAGCACATTGCGCACGCCATCCCACGCCACGCTCCCACCCAGCGCCTCGACGATGGTCGGCATTGGACCGAATAGGTGGCCATTCCGCAACTGTGGCGCTACCCTCAGCCGCGCGGTCTGGACGTCTTTCTGCCCGACCTCGGCCTCCGTGGAGCCGACGCTCACCCGCACCGTCCCCAGCTTGTTCTGAGCAATCAGCGACTGCTCCTGCGGATCCCACGTCAGTGTCGCATCGAGCCGCTGCAGAACTGGTTTCAGCGGCACCAGCAGGTGCCCCGAATCCAGCCGCACGACCGGCGTCGGCAGCTCCACATCCTCGCCCGCTACCAGCACCCGGATGCGCGAGAGGTCCGTGTAGTAGGCATTCAGATACGCCACGCCCTCGTACTTTATGCTGATGTTCGCGCGCCGCGCCAGCAGTTCCAGGTAGTCATCATCGCTGAAATTCATCTCTGGCGCATGAGCGACGAGAGCTCTTATCTCCACTCTCACATCCTCAAAGCTTGCCGGCACCCTATCGCCACGTTCCTGAAGATAGACGATGTAGTACTTCTCATTGTCCGCTACCGGCCTGCTTATCTGTCCCACATCCATCGCCTCGACAGTGTCAGCCAGGTGGTATTCAGATAGCTTGACCCATCCCAGGTCACCGCCACTTCCCTCATCCTCCAATGACATCTCCGAGGCCACTTTTGAGAACTCCTCGCCCTGCCTCAGCCGCTCGGTGGCCACATACGCGTCCTTTATATCGGCAGTCACTATCTCGCCGACATGTACTTCTCCTGGCGCAGAGAGCTCGGACTTGTGCGCCTCGAAGTATGCCCGCGCGCCGTCCTCGATCATTGTGTTACGGAACGCGTCCGTCAGGGTATGGAGCAGCGCACTCCATTCCATCTCCGACCGATACGCTGTCATGCTCAGCCCCTTGCGACCGGCAGCCCGCAACCGCACAACTTCCTCCACCTCCGCCATGTGCGCAGTGACGTCGTCAGGCGTCAACGACACATTCAGCTTAGTGGCCTCCTGCCGTATTAGCTCGTGGTCTATCAGCCTTTTCAGGACCGGGCCCGGCAGGCTCTTTCCCCTAACTTCCTCCAACTGCGCAACCGTTATCGTCGCCGAGTTGACCTGCGCCGCCGTGGCGACAGGCTCAGCGATCTCCGGCTCAGGTTGCTGGGCCATGACCGCCGGCACACTCGTGACCAGCGCCAGCACCATCATTATCGTTAGTACCACTATGGAGCGCTTCTCTAACAAGTTCATCATACTGCCTCCGTTCAACAGCTATCGCACGTGGAGTTCCCGAATGAAACTTGCTTGCGCACACCGGACGCGGCTCACTTATTGGCTGACAAGCTCAGATACATCAATCTCATATATCTGTCGCTCGCCCTCATGCATCGAGTCAAAGCAGACCTTCATCCCATCACGGCTCCAGCGCGGGTGCAGATCACAGCGTATCTCCCCTTGCAACTCGGGCGGCGAGTAGAACGCACCGATATCCGTCCGCACTCCGGTGTCATTCTCATAGAGCAGCAACGTCCGCTGATGAGCGTCGCCCTGGGGGTATGTGTCCGTCAGGACAAACCGGCCGTCTGGGGAGTATGAGCAGTGGCCGTCACAGGTCAGTAGATCCTTGCCGATGATCTCGACTTGCTCCGTCTGGTCGGTAAACAGAAAGTAGTAATCACCGATGTCGAACTGCCTCGCCCACGCCAGAATCTCATTGCCGCTTTTCCAGTCGAAGTGCGAGGTCATGTCATCCTTGTTGAGGAGGTGGAGATCAGAACCGTCCGGATTGGCCGTCAGCATCCGTGTGTACCGCCCCTGCTGGCCGTCGGGCGACAAGTAGTGCCAACGGTGCAGGAATAGGAATCTTGTATCATCCGTGGAGAACTGCAAGTGATTGAACCAGTGTTTACCAGCCTCGGTGGTCTCATCGGGCTCGATAGCCGCAGCTTGCGCCAGCGAGATGATGAACTCCGCTGCGCCTGTCTCCAGATCCATCAAGTAGATGCCATCCTCGTCAGAGTGGATATCATCGGCCCACGGATCGGGAATCCCGTTGTAGCCATAGCCTGGCCGGCACACATGAATCCGCGAGAAGTTGACCGACACTGCCTGCTTACCACTGCGGCTCACTGCATATATCGGTCGCGGCAGCACCCGCTTCTTCCCGCTCTTGACATCATGGATGCACGCCACATAGCGGTCGCCCTGGCGGATGTTATAGATTATCTCCCGGTCCGGTGCAGTCGGCAGCCACTGCAAATGTGTGCCCTGTTGCCAATTCCAGGCATAGGTTTCGGCAACCGGCTCGAACTTGCTGTCACCCTCCAGATCAACAATACCGATGCGTGCCGCATCCTCCGGCTCCGGCGGCCGGTCCATGAAATCCGTTTCCAGCGCCAACAGATACCTGCCCGTTGCGTCATAGGGGAACTTGTCATAGTACCCGAAATAGTGAAACTTCGGTCCCTTCGTCAGGGCCCGGCAATGTGGATACTCCTCTGCTGCCACGATTCGTCACTCCTCTTCGGACACTTCGCTCTCAGGTCACTCACACTGTCACTACATCATTTCTCCACCGCCGCGAGCAATACCTACTCGTCCGATAAGTTGATTCAGGTTTCTTTACATACGGACTGACGAGGGTCTATACTTTCTCACGCAGACGCTGGCAAATCGTGTTTTCGGAAAAGGTGATACTGCCCAGTGAGATTGCTGTATCTCGGCAAATCCGACTTGGAGTGCCTCGAAATGCGCGAGAAGTATAATTCTACCGTCACGCCCGTCGCCGATCCACATGCTGCCGTCGAGGACGCTGATATTGTAGGCACAGCCGGTTCGACGGCCCACATTAAAGAGGAGTGGCAGAAAGCGGGGGCGCGAGACCGCTCAGGAACGCGCCATGTCCATCCTCGGTGGCATCCCCGTTGATGACGCGGTTGCCGCGCAGCTCGCCTACACGCGTGCTGTCGCTCAGGGAATAGGGACATCGCTTCCGCTTTGACCAAGCCAATGCAATCAGGCTACCACATCATTGACCACACCGCGGACAAGGCCATCGAAGTCTGGGCTCCGGATTTGGGCCGGCTGATTCTCGAGGCGGCTCGAGGTCTTATCGCCCTTCTCGTCGAGGCCGACAGTTTGACACCCCAGCGCCGCATTCAGATAGCAGTGGCCCCACGCGAGCCCGAACTTTTGCTGCACGACGCACTCTCCGAGATACTGTATCTGACGGAAGACGAGCAGCTAATGCCACTGGATGCGGAATTGCTGGAAACGGATGCCGGCGGCGTGACCGTGGAGGTTGGCGTTGTAGACATGGATGTGGCCGCACCTTATGCACTCGGCCTGGTCAAAGCAGTTACATACCACGACCTCGACATCGAGCGCACACCTAGCGGCCTACGCATTCAGGTCACTTTCGACACTTGACGCTGGCCGCGCTGAGGGTGTATTGGGCCTCGCGTGAGGACCCGTTCCTGGCCTTTGACTATTTGACATCCGTCTGTCTGCGCGCTATAATAAACATCACCGCCGAGGTGGTGGAATTGGCAGACACGCTAGCTTGAGGGGCTAGTGACCTAATTGGTTGTGCGGGTTCGAATCCCGCCCTCGGCACCAACCTTGAAAGCTCTGTGGGCGGTTAGCTCAGCTGGAAGAGCGCTTCTCTCACGCAGAAGATGTCAGAGGTTCGAGTCCTCTACCGCCC
>CAZCJS010000141.1:6213-10637 GCA_964498775.1 uncultured Armatimonadia bacterium | reverse complement strand
ACCGTATAGCCGTCATCACTACCTGTCTCAAGGCGGCGGACGGCAGTGATAAATGGCTCGTCCCGGTACGGCTCGATGACCCCGGCGAAGATGTCAATATTCTCCGTGTTCTGGCGGCGGACGCAGAGGACCTTCATCGTGCGCTGGAAGTCGTTGTTGCGCAGGTATCGCTGCGCGGGACCGGTGCCGACGATGACCTCGGACCCGGCTTCATCCAGCATCCACAGGCGCATGAAAACATCATCATGGATCAACGGTTTTTCCTTCGGCTGGCCGCGGTAATCATCTATCTGCGACCAGGTGGCCTGCCAGGGCCCGCTGGATTTGGCGGCGGCAAGTTCGTGAATATTGTGAGAACCCCAATCAGCGGCACAGTTAAAGCTCCACCCGCTGTATTCGTAGAGATCCTCGTCGGGGTCGGCGACGGGCTGGAGCTTAATGCCGGCGGTGTCGAAACCGAGGCCATGACAGTGGAGGTAATAGTCGTGAGTGGCACCGCCCTTGCCTCGCACAATATCAACAACATACTGGTGCTTGTCGGAGGGCACCATCAGGAAGACCTGGCGGCTGAACTCCCCCACATCATCTTCCCCGGCGGCTTTCCAGTCTGCCTGGTCATACTCGGCTGTGTCCACAATCTGGCAGGTCGGCGTGGTGATGAAATGCTTGCGCAAATCGCCACGAAGTTTCCCGGTGCCATGAGGATTGCCGTCTTCCTTCCGGATGGTGAGCGAGTTGTGGGCTGGATAGGTCTTGATCCATTGCGTCGTCAGGAAATGACATGAGCCCATGTAACCCAGGTCGGAGGCCAACTCCTGACCACAGCCGTGAACCATCAGTGTCTGCGTCGGGGGATGGTAATGGCCGCACATTTTCGTCCAGTCAAGAGACACAACGGTTGGCTGCTCGACATGGCCGGCGCGCAGGACGGCCTTCCGCCGGTCATGCAGAAGTACCGACGGCCAGGGAATGGACTTGTTGAAGCTCACCGAGTAGCTGCCGTCGGGCTGTTTACTGATGTTGAGGTACTTGAGGTGCTTTTCGGGTATCGTGCCACCATACTTGAGGATGCGCTGGTGCTGTCCGGTCGAGCGCTGAGCCCCGTAGCAGGAATCCTCCCAGGAGATGTAGTGGTCGTCATCATCGGTCACGTAGTATGGCATCTTCACGGCGCAGCCGGCATACACTGGCATTTTGTTGAGGTTGATAGTGTCGTTGTCGGCATCGTAGTAGGGGGCGGTCTTGTCGAAGTTGCCCTTGAGGCCGAAGAGCATATCACCCAGCCCGGCCACACCGTAGGCCGAGTAGGTGGGGGAGCCTTCTTTCCCCAAGCCGTCCTGAGAGAAGTAATTGCGCCAGAAATAAGTCACATCCTGCGCAACCTTCTCAATGATCTCGTCATCACGCAGGAACAGCCCGGCCCGGATCCTGGGCAGTATCGTCGCTGCGAGCAGGTTGTCGCCCCCGCTGTCGAGATTGAACGGGTGCATCTCCGTCTCGAACACGCCGCGCTTCAGGTAGAAGGCCGGCGGGTCCTGCCCCATCGCCACCTTCTCCCGGTCCTCAGGAAACGAAACCAGCGGGCGCTGACAGATGCGGCGGATGTCCTCTTCCTCATCACCGAACGAGGCGCGCAGGCGGCAGATAAGCTCCAGCAGATGACCGGCCGCGGCAGCCCGCGAGTTCCACGACCCCGGGAACAGCCGGCCATCCCGAACTCCGACACCCTCCCACACCGGGTCATCAGCCATCACATCCCGGTTGTCAAATAAGCGGAAGCCGTCGAGCTTCTGGTACTGCCACTGGTCAGTCTCGGACGGCTGGTAGAACTCGCACATGCGCTTCTGGAACTGCGCGGGCGTAATCCCCTCGGCGGCGGCGAGGTAATCGTCGCCCAGATATGCCCGCGCACTGCAGACCATAATCACCTTCGCCTTATGCGCGTAGAGCTCGGCTTTCTTGTACTGCTCACTGTCGGGAGGAAAAAGCTCGTGGGCGTAATGATAAGCCAGCGCCAGTTGCGGGCCTATGCTGTGGTGCATACGACTCAGCGCGTTGACATAGTACTTGCCCTTGAAGTAGTAGCGCCGGCTGTCCAGATAGGCATGGCTCGAGCCATCCCAGTGGTCGTGAGGAATGTTGCGGTGCGCTTTGCTCCATGCCGCATCATGGTCGCGAGCCCACACCTCATCAGTCGGCGCGCAGCCGCTCCCATCATCAGGATAATCGGGGTTCGGGTAGTAATAATACTTCCGCCCCTCTGCCTTGCAGTGAGGGCAGACAAGCTTCCAGGGCTCATCGAGACTCCATGCGAAGTCGTTGTAGTAGCGAGTCAGGAACGGATGAATCGGGCATGAGGTGGTGTAGATGCCGCGCGGCTCAAAGTTGCCATAGAATTGCCGATACCACTCGTCAGAATGTTCGGCCAGCACAGCCGCCTGCCTCAGCGCGGCCCCCACTTGCGAGACCGCCCCATCATCCCCGGCGCGGTAGGCCGCGATGATTTCCTCCAGCGGTGTCTGACCGACATACACAGCCGGTTCATCAGGAATCTCGATCCGCCGTAGACTATCGGCGTTCAACCCGCTCACCCTCTCGATCTTCAGTTCGTCAATACACACTCGGCCCAGCTTGAGGCCGTCCTGCTCATAGCCCCAGATCTGGAACACCACCGCGATCTTCTTCACGCCGGCTCCCACCGAGCTGGTAGCCTCGAAGTACGTCCAGTCATCAAGCTCGCCGATGCGGCTGACGAGACCGCCACCCCCACCACGATCAGCCCCCGTGGCTTGCTCCGTCGTCCAACCCTGCAGAAAGACGTTTATCTTGTTGCACTCACTCTTAATCCAGAAGCTCACCTTATAGGCATCCGCACCGCCCCGCTTGAAGTATCTCCCATTTTCACTGGGCGTGTGGGGAATTGCGTCAGCCCCGCCGTAGCCGCCCGAACTGCCCTGCACCATGCCGCAGTTGATGTAGTTCTCGCCCTTGCGGTCACCCGAAGCTATCGGCTCAAAAGCATTAGGGACGAAGTATATCCCCTTGCCCTCATAGCCCTCCTCCAACGAGCCCCATTCACTCAGCGAGCTATACGGGCCCCAGCCAACGGGCTTGCCATCCTTGACTTCCTCGCAGCTACCGTTGCGGGACAGGTCGGCAGCGTAACCGCCGATACAAGCGGCAAGCAGTAGTGTCACCGCACATGCAACGGAAACACTCGTTCTGTCTGGCATCATAGTGCACCTCCGAGTGATGGTTCGAGAAGTGAGTGCATTCGACCTGCCAAACGCCTGACATTCAATTGTACCGGACTAGTAGGAACGGCCGGACTCCACGCCCAGGCAGGAGATGAATGCAGGAGAGACGAACAAAGATACTGCCTGCGCAATCGCCTGGTGACGCAACAATACATCGAATGCAATGGAGGGTGGAGATGAAAGCCGCACGTATGAGTTATATGATCGGGTGGATCGCATTGGTTGTGGCAGTCGTGTGCTTGCCGGATGTCGTGGATGCTCAGACGGTAGTGAACTTCCCGGATCCGGGCCTCGAGGCAGCGATACGAGACGAGATCAGCAAGCCGACTGGCGACATCTATGACACCGACCTTGATGGTGTGTTCTTGCTCTATGCCGACGGCCGGGGCATCGAGGACCTCACAGGGCTGGAATACTGCGTCAACCTGATGATCCTGGGCCTGGATGATAATCTGATAAGTAACCTGGGGCCGCTGGCGGGGCTCGACCTCCTGATGGTGCTAAGCGTGGCTGAGAATAATGTCAGCGATCTAACGCCGCTGGCAAGCCTGCCCGGCTTGACAGACCTCGAGGTCTCGAACAACCCACTCAGTGACCTTTCGCCGCTGGCAACAATACCAACGCTGGAGCGGCTTTATGCGGAGAACAATCAAATCAGCGACCTGAGTCCGCTGGCGGGATTGCCCACGCTCTTCGAACTGGTCCTGATGTCGAACAATATCAGCAATCTCGCCCCGCTGGCGGGGATCAGTACACTTGGTTTCCTGGCACTCAGCGACAATCAGATCAGCGATCTGGGCCCGCTAGCGGGGCTGACGCAATTGCAGGAGCTGTGGCTGGCGTTCAACCAAATACAAAATGTGGCGCCACTGGCCGGGATGGCGGACCTCTGGACGCTGGATCTGTCTGCCAATCGGGTGCACAACCTGGGGCCACTAGCGGGACTGAACAGCATCGAGGAACTGCGCCTCACATTCAACCAGATCGGCGACATTTCGCCGCTGGCAGGCCTCACGACGCTGCAATTTCTGGAACTCGACATGAACGTAATCACCGACTTTCAGCCGCTGGCGGGCTTGACGGACCTCGATAATCTGTATCTGTCGAATAATCAGGCCGACGTCATCGGCGCGCGCGTGGCGCTCGTCGACGGCGCCCCCACGGCGG
>CAZCJS010000141.1:0-6203 GCA_964498775.1 uncultured Armatimonadia bacterium | reverse complement strand
GGCCGACGTCATCGGCGCGCTGGTCACGAATACGGGCCTGGAGGCGGGCGACGTGGTGGACATCAGCCACAACTGGCTTGATGTAACCCCCGGCTCACAGGCCATGACGGACATCCAGACAATGCTTGACAGAGGCGTGAATTTGACCTGGGACAGCCAAGACCCCCCTGCGAAGCCGGCCACGCCCATTGGACTGACGGCCGCGGTGAATGGGGCCAATGACGTGGTGTTGACCTGGATTGATATGGCGATAGCCGAGCAGGGCTACACGCTGCAGCGGCGGATGCAGTATACCGACGGATCGTGGCAGGAATGGACAACGCTGCGCTGGTTGCCCGCAGGAACACAAACCTTCACTGATGACACACTGACGGAGGATGGGGCCTATAAATACCGCGTGCGTGCACATAATGCCGTCGGACCATCCAACTTCACCGCGCCGGTTACGGTGTGGCGAGGCCTGGCGGCCCCGGCGGCACCAAGCAATCTGACCGCCGTGCACGTCGCCGGCAGCAACGATGTGCAACTCAATTGGGATGACAACTCCGACAATGAGCAGGAGTTTACCATCCAGCGACGCCACCGCCAAGCCGACATGACCTGGACGGACTATGTCACGCTCGGCCACGTGGGGCCGGACTCCACAACGTATCTCGACACCAACATTCCGCAGGGGGCGTGGTACAAGTACCAGGTTCGCGCCCGCAATCCGCTCGGGCCGTCCAACTGGGCCGCGCCGGTGCTTGTTGAGTGTGAGACCAGCCCGAAGCCGCCGGAGAAAGTGACTGCGCGATTGGTCAATACCGACGCCGATGCGCGCGTGCAGTGGGAAGATCACTCGGCCGTCGAAGAGGGCTTTGCGGTAGAGCGGCGGCAGGAGACCGCTCCAGGCGTATGGTCGGACTGGACGGAACTCCGACAGACAGCGGCCAATGTAACCGTGTTCGTTGACACCAGTCTGCCCGGAGACGGGACGTACCAGTACCGCGTGCGTTCTTTCAACGCGCTGGGGTTCTCGGACTGGCCACCGGCTGCACAGGTAGTAGTCGTCAGAAATGGCGGCACGTCGCTTGCCGGCGTCAACGCGATGCAGGTCAATGACCAGTGCGTCAATGTAGTCTATAGTCTGACGGCAACGGCTGATGTGATGGTGGAGGTGCGCAATATCGCCGGGCGTATGGTCAGGACGATCCCCTGCGGAACCGCATCTGCGGGCATCAATACGGCCACCTGGAACCTGCGCAATAGTGCCGGTGCCCCGGTGCCGGCGGGCACCTACCTGTGCACGGTCACGGCCCGCAATGAAGATGGAACTCAGGCGAGTGCGGTCAGGACGGTGAGTGTGCGGAGGTAGAGCAAACTGAAGCGCGAGGAGATGGCTGGACAAGGGCCCGTCGCTGAGCAGACCGCAAGCCCTTCGTCTTGTGAGACGGGCGAAGAGCCAGATGATGGGCTCGAGGAGAAGGGAATTGCGGCGCAGATGACGAAGTACATTATGCCTGCGGCGCTATGGCGCCTACTTGGGGACAGGGTGACCGCAGGACGTGGACATAGGATGGCAGAGATGCTGCGTCGGAAAGAAAGGGGAAATGGATGGAATCTATGAGATCAGTCGCGATGGGTACGGTACTACTGAGCGTCATGCTGATTGTCTGTGCGGGAGGTGCGGCATTTGCCGAGACCGACGTACCGAATCAGCCCATGCACTTCCAGGCCGTGGCAAACCAGCAGACCCACACGATTACGTTCACCTGGACTGACACGTCCGGTATTGAGGATGGGTTCTGGCTCCAGAGGCGGGTGCGCAACCTTGACGGGACCTGGCCGGCCTGGCACCCAGCCGCAATGACGCAGATAGCGAACGCCAACGAGACGCGCTTCGTCGTCAAGCCGGGCCTCTTCTGGCCCGAGGGTCTGACCGAATTCCGGCTTGCGGCGGCGAAGCTGCCGCTATTCTCATCCTGGACACGTAGCGTCAAGGTCTGGGTATTGTATATACGGCCGCAGTCCGCCCATCAGGTCCAGATCGCGCCGGGGGACGTACCAGGCACGCTGACCATCCTCTGGGCCAATAACGCGCGGGAGCAGCCAGCCTACACAGATGGCATCTTTATCCAGCGCAGGTTGATGGGGCTTCATGGCGACTGGGGCCCCTGGCGCAAGGCCGCCATCGTGCCGCCGGATGCTGACGAGTACACCGACACACCACCACAGCAAGGCTGGTACCAGTACCGGCTGCGCCCATACAACCGGGTAGGCCCGGGTAACTGGGCACCCATTCACAACTTCACCGCCCTCGCCGCCAACCAAGCCCCCAACGCACCCTCTGACGTGACCGCCTCCTTCGCCGGAGTTGTCACCCAGCAGATGGTCGGCCCCGACCGGATCCGCGTTTCCTGGCAGGACCGCGCCTGGACCGAGGAGAAGTTCGAGATCCAGCGGCGCATGAGGCAGGGCGGGTGGCTGGCGTGGCAGGCCGTCACCACCATCGGGCGCAACAAGCAGCGCTGGGTTGACACCACCGTCGGCGAAGCCACCTACCAATACCGCATCCGCGCCAAGAACTTCTGGGGCGAATCCGAGTGGGTCGAGTCGCCTACAGTCAGCACCGGCGGCGGTGGCGGAGTGCCCGCAACAACACCCCAGCCGCCCTCGGACTTCGTTGCTCAACTGGTTGAGGATCCCGCCGACACACCCGGCACCGGACCATACAATGTGCAGTTGAACTGGACGGACAACGCCACCGACGAGGCGGGCTTCGTGCTCCAGCGCAGAGCCATGAACGCCGATGGAAGCTGGGCCGAATGGAGCAATGATCACACTCTCTCCTGGCTCGGCATGAACGTGCAGCAGTACCTCGACTGGATGGTGGAGCCCAGCCGCTGGTACCATTACCGCCTGCGAGCCTACAACCGTGCAGGCCCTTCAGTCTGGCAGCAGGTCAGGATCTACGTCCCCGCCCATCCGCTGCCAACTGAGAAGCCGGCGGCCCCAGATAACTTCACGATCCGTCCGGTCCCAGGCTTCCCCGAGTTCGCGTTGCGGTGGCGCGATAACTCCGACAATGAAGCCGGCTTTGTCGTGCAGCGACGCAAGCAGACCGGCGTGGAAGTCTGGTCGGGCTGGGAGACGGTTGGCCACACCTATCGGAACCGCCGCGACTTACAGGACAACCCGCCCATGCAGGGGCACTACCAGTACCGGGTGCGCGCTTTCAACGCCGCCGGGCCGTCGAACTGGGCGCGCAACGTCACGGCCTGGTTGCTGTACGGCAACCCGCCATATGCCCCGCAGGATACGTCCGCGGGTATCAACGCCAGCGGGAATGTGCTGTTCACTTGGCTGCGTGCTTCCGAGTGCGAGGAAGGCTTCCTCGTGCAGCGACGTCAATACGCCGCCGGCGCATGGTCGCCATGGCAGACGATGGAGAAGCGGCCGGCATTCACCGAGCAGTACACCGACGTAACAGTGCAGCCGGGCGGTGACTACCAATATCGCGTTCGTGCCTTCAACCGGTACGGGGCATCCAACTGGGCGCCGCGGGTCCGCATCACTGTACCTGCAATTGGCGGCGCAGCCCTCTGTGCCGTCTCGGTCACCCAGGTCAACGGGCAAGCCGTCAGCGTGGTTTACAGGCTCGCAGCCGCCGCTGATGTGACGGTGGAGGTGCGCAATATCGCCGGGCGTATGGTGAAAACGATCCCCTGCGGAACCGCATCTGCGGGCATCAATACGGCCACCTGGAACCTGCGCAACAGTGCCGGTGCCACGGTGCCGGCAGGCACCTACCTGTGCACCGTGACCGCCAGGAGTGAGGATGGGACTCAGGCGAGTGCGGTCAGGACGGTGAGTCTGCGCAGGTAACAGCCTACCACTCCGACGACCAATACCAAAATAAGAGGGCCCGCGGACGGGAAGGTCGCGGGCCCAATGCTTGCCATAATAGGATGGCCTCAATAGCCGGCTTCAGCTTCGACCTCGGCGATGGCCTCCTCGATGATGTCCATGCCTTTGGCGGCGATTTCCAGGTCCATGACTATCGGCGGCGACATCCGCAGGATGTGACCGGCAGGCACCCACGCAAGGCCCTTCTCGAAGGCGCGGATATAAACGGCTTTGCCGGCTTCATCAAACGGCTCTTTGGTCTCGAGATCCTTGACCAGCTCGATGCCGCACAGGCAGCCCTTCACCCGCACATCCCCGACTATCGCATGGTTCTGTTTCATCTCCCTCATGCGTGTGTCGAAATACTCGCCGAGGACCATGGCATTGTCGAGAAGGCCTTCCTGCTCGATGGCCTCGATGGAAGCGAGGGCGGCTGCGCAGGCCATCGGATTGCCACCATAGCTGGTGGATGCAGAGATGGCATTGATACTCTCCTTGTACTTCTCCGAGACCATCATGCCGGTGACGGGAAAGCCGTTACCGAACCCCTTGCCGATGGTCACTACATCCGGCGCGGTGTCATAGTGCTCCATGGCAAAGAACTTCCCGGTGCGGCCCATGCTGGTGAGAACTTCATCGGCAAAAAGGAGGATGCCGCGCTCATCGCAGAATTCGCGCAGCTTGGGGAAGAAATCCTCAGGCGGAAAAATCGAGCCGGCCCAACCTTGGATCGGCTCGAGCACGAAGGCGGCAATATTCCCCGTCGTAGCGTACTCGATGAACTGGTCATAAAAGTCGAGATAGGCGTCGCTATCTATGCGGCCATCGCGCCTGGTGAACAGCGGGCGGTAGGGATCGGGCCTGGGCACGACGTAGAAGCCCTGGCTGCGACCGGGACCGTTGCTCGGGTTCATCTTACCGAGGCTGACGGCGTGGCCGGTCTTGCCATGGAAATCCATGTAGCAGGAGATGAACTCCGTCTTACCGGTGGCGGCCCGGCAGACCCGTAGGCCCGCTTCGACAGCCGTCGTGCCGCTGTCATAAAGCTGCATACCGGTGAGATCCCAGGGCTGAATCTCGGCCAGCTTCTCCAGCAGCGCGACCTTGATCGGCGTGTTGAAGTCGTGGCAGTTCATCAGCTTACCGGCCTGTGCTGCGACCGCCTCGCTCACCTTCGGGTGACAATGGCCAAGCGTGGTCACGTAGATCCCGCTGGAGAAGTCAATGTAGCTGTTGCCATCCACGTCGGTTAGGGTGACACCGTGTCCCTCCTCAAAAACCACCGGGCAAAGCCGCACCTGGCCGGAGTAACCGACCATGTGGCTCATCCCACGGCGATTGAGTTCTACGGACCGAGGGCCGGGCACGGCTTCTGTCACGATCTTCGGGACGGTGGCGGGGTCAACGTAAGCCCAGCCAATCTTCGCGTCGCTCATCGGAAAACCTCCTGTTGCAGGAAATGGGACGCTGCATGAAGCGTAGGCCAGTGCTCTATCACTCCTGAATCACGGGCTAAGAGCGCTTAATTTTGCCCCATGTTTCTTGGGTCGCATGGTTCATCGTTGCATCGTTCATCAATGGGTGGCTCGACCTGAGCTTCGCGCCGTTCGCGAAGCTCAGGTGGCAATTGAACATGCACAGTTTGTTCAATTGCCAGCTTCCAGCCCGAGTCTTCTCAAGCATCCTCAAACTGAGTGAAGCACGAGAATCAGCGTACTAGATGGTGCATCGGAGGGCGCGATTTGTCAAGGGCGCAACCTTGGGCCGTCAGGCTCGCATCCCGACCTACCCTCTGGCACACTATATCATACCTCGCCTCGCGGGCACACACATTAACCCCCGGGCCTCGCTGCGAGACCCGGGGGAAGGAGAGGTTACCACACTGGACCCTATGGCGAGGATGTCAGTCTTCCAGCGCCTCGAACATGTCCTTGCCGACACCGCAATCGGGGCATACCCAGTCGTCAGGCAGGTCCTCAAACGCAGTTCCGGCCGCGATATCGGCGTCTGGGTCACCCTTTTCGGGGTCGTAGATGTACTGACAGACGGTACACTCATATTTCTGCATCAGCTTCTCCTCCGTGTAGACTCAGTCAACGCTTACTGACGGCTGCCTCTCGGCCTCATTGAGGCCCTTTACATATCTCGCGTGGTGCCTGTCATGATCCAGGCGCACAGGCTCCTCATTGAGCAACGCCTCAGCAGCGCCATAGCCCCACACTAGCTCAGGCAACTCATGGGCCACTGCCATGCCTCCCGGAGGTGCTGTGCGTACTTGGCATCATTCCCCGTGCGGGCATTTCTTGAAGCAGAGGAAC
>CAZCJS010000140.1:0-10664 GCA_964498775.1 uncultured Armatimonadia bacterium | reverse complement strand
CCTTTGTTGATTTCCTCCGCTGGGTGCGAGAAGATAGTGGCACTCAGCATCTCGTCATCAACGGCGATCTCCTGGATATCCCCCAAAAGGACGGCACGCCATTGTTGCCGGCTTTTCTCGATATCTTTGAGGCCATGCAGGAAATATGCAAATCCGGAATTGGCATCAGTTACGTCGTAGGCAACCACGATTCCGCACTACTCGCACTCAACCTTGAATTACCCTCGCTGCCGCTGACGATAGACTACCCATTCTTAGTCATTCAGTCGGCAGACAAACGTTTCGTTATCGAGCATGGTCATCTACTCGACACGTGGTTGTGGACATATGTCGAGCACCAGTTTGCAATGCTTTGTCCTGTTGAGTCCCCGGAACCCTCTGTGGCCATGCAGCGTTTCCTTACGCCTGTCGCCGATGCCACCAACCTCGATCTGCTGCCGTCATCTCACGCCTTCGCAAACCTGTTCCCTGCCAGCCTTCAGTGGGAGCCCGGCGGCCTCAGATTCACCGACGACGAAATCCGTCTCGGCATGACGCTGATGGCTCCCGGCTTGCTCGATGACTTCGCCGATGTCCGCTCAGACGATGAGGATTTTCCCGAGCAGGCCCAGGCTATTGCCGAACTCAAATCATTGGGCATTGCCCCGCAGCAGTTGCTGGTGGCCTCGGAGGTGCCCCACGAGGCCTTCACGGCCTTCAGTACTGTCGGTAGCGCCTACTATGCTGCCATCCCCTGGCGCCGCGCCGCACGGCATCGCTTGCGCCGGCTTAGTAGCGAACTCCACATGACCATAGACGCTATCCTCCTCGGTCACATCCACAAAACAGACCACATGCGCTGGCAGGACAACGGACGCTGCTTCGAATACTGCAATGACGGTTGCTGGCGCTTCGAGCACGCAGACTTTCTCCACATACAAAACGGTGAAGCCCACGTCCATGAGCGCAAATGGTCTGACCCACTACCCTAGCAAATAGCGCGCCGCTTTGCGCACTTATACCCACCTGAAAGGCAGGTCACCAAAAGTGAAATTCTTCGTTGACACCGCCAACATTGATGAGATACGAGAAGCAGATAGCTGGGGTGTGGTCAATGGCGTGACCACAAATCCCACCCTAGTGGCCCGTGAAGGTGTTGATTTCGAAACCCGCATCAAGGAAATTTGCCAGGTCATGGGCGACCGGCCAGTCAGCGCCGAGGTCGTCAGCCTCGAAGCGCAAGGCATGATCGCCGAAGCACGCAAACTTGCCACCTGGGCTGATAATGTCGTCGTCAAGATCCCCATGATCAAGGAGGGGATGAAAGCCGTCAAGGTGCTGTCACAGGAAGGTATCAACACCAACGTCACTCTCGTCTTCACCGCCGCCCAGGGCCTCATCGCCGCCAAAGCCGGCGCCACGTACTGCTCACCCTTCCTCGGCCGCATCGAGGACATGTCCACTCAAGCCCTCGAACTCGTCAAGCAACTATGCGACATCTACTCGAACTATGACTTTGCCACCGAGGTAATCGTCGCCAGTGTGCGCCGACCCGAACACGTCGTCCAGAGCGCCTGTTGGGGCGCTCACATTGCCACAGTACCCTTCAAGGTGATGGACCAGATGTTCGGCCACCCGCTTACCGAAAAGGGCATCGCCGATTTCCTCGCCGACTGGGAGAAGCTGCAGGAAGAGCTCGCGAAATAGCGCTTCAGCGGGCAGGCTCGATCGTTACCTGTTCGCTAAAGATATCTTCCGTGAAAGTAACCGCGCCGCCTTGCGAAACGACCTCCAGGCGGCGCGTCTTGTTGCGGCTGGAGGTGATAGTCACGATGTGCCTGGAACCCGCCGGGACCGCATACACGCCCCCCTCCGATATCGCAAACCGAACCCGCACCCGGTCGTCAGGCCGTGTGAAGCGATACGGCCTCCCGCGAGACGGTGCGAACACCGCTCCCGGCCCTGCAACTGCTAACTCCACTCGCTGCGGCGCACATTCAACAATCACCGCACTGACCTCATTGGCATACGGCTGGGCCACGATCTGCGTGAAGGGAAAAAATCTCGTCGAATGTCCGGCCAGTGTCACACCGATCTCCTGGCGTTCTTCACCCGCCTTATACCCCGCCCGATTCAGCGCCACAACACCCGCGACCAGGCGGTCGCCCTGACCATACAGCGCCACTCGGTGCGTTGCGCTCCTGCTCCCGCCGTTCAGCATCCGCACCCCGTTCGCCTCCAGACTCACCTCCATCACTTCCGGCAGTAAGGGCGCGTCCACAAGCTCACATGCCGCACGCCGCAACATCAGGTCGTAGTGCAGCGCCGTGCTGAGCCGGTCAGACAACAGCCAGTATGAGTACAGCAGATGGGTGGCGAACATACCCACTCCCCGCCCATACTCATTGTACATCACGCCCGAGAATAACCGCTTATCATCATCAGTCTCCTGGGCAGCTATGATCGCCAGCGGCACGCAGCCCCCCGCGAGATTTGCCATAGCTACATTTGAGCCGACGCTGTAGGCGCGGGCAAGCTGGACCGGTGCCGAGTCACCGCCCGCCGCAGACGGCCGGAAGGCTCCGGAGCTCCGCATCCCCCGCTGCACGTGTGGCAATTGCGCAATACTCCCCGTAACGCTCAGATTACCTGCTTCCACTTCCCCACCGACCAGTTCCTTGATACCGAAAACCCCCGCCAGCGGGTCAGGCAGATGCAGCCACGAGCCGGTATAATGCAGGCCCAAACCCAGATCCGCTACCAGCGCACCACCCGACCTCACATACTCTGCCAGCACCCGGCACTGCTTCTCACTAACTCCGAGCGCCGCCGGGGCGATGATTACGCCATAGCGGTCTAGGTTAGCATCTTCGAGGTCATCCCCCGTCAGATAGTCGAGCAGACCAAAACACGTCCCCATCCGCAAGCTGTACATCAGGTTGCTCGGCTCTCCGTTCCCAAAACCCTTGATATGCCCGTACAGAGGGGAACCAGCTATCTGATACCCCTCTGCGTATGGAGAGTAAACGATGGCGGCTGTCGGCCTCGGCGCGCCACTGAAATCCACCTGCGGCCAGGCTTCCGCAAGCGGTCTCAGCGTGTGGCTCTTAATCCCGGGGTTCTCGGCAAACCGCTGCCAGTTCTCCAGACCCACTCCGCACGCCCCGTGCATATGGGCCTCCAGCACCCAATCCCGCAGGCCTCCTGCATAGCCCGGCTCCCCCGCAAGCGGCATCCGCAGCACAGTAATCACATCAAAGCGACCGCCACGACGCGCCAGGTCCACCGCTTCAACATTGTGCGTTGCAGCGTCACCATGCCGGGGGTAATTCCGGCTAATGATGTCAGGTGGCATGCTCACAACCATGACGTCGTATTCCCCCGGCACAGCCGCGATGCTGCTGTAGAGAGTCATACGTCCGGTGAGAAGAGGTCGCGAACTGTCAAGCGACTTCACCCGCCGAGCCCACAGCTCCATAACTTTCCGGAATGCCTCGACACGGTAATCGGCTGCATCAACCGCTGGACGACCGAACGCAAACGCTCCCTCCGGATGCAGTTCCAGCGCACTCCTTTCTCTGATGTCCTTCCATGTGCGGTAATGCGCATTCCAGTAGCGGTTCAGACTCTCGAGGCTCCCGTATCGTATCTGCAGGAACTGCTCGAAATCCTCATCGCGGTAGCTGATGAACTTCTCCAGACTGTGCCCGGTTGCCCACGCGCTGATGCCCGCCTCGTTGCGCAGTGCCGTTACCACCGTGTCTATCTGGCGACATACAGCCCTTACATACGCGTCGGAATGGGGGGATATGCGGAGTGTCTCGAAGGTCGTAGTGGGGATGCCAACGATGACCTGATACCCCGCCACACTGGCCTCTGCTATCTGCCTGCGCACCGGCTCCAGGTCACCCACTTCCGCAGGTTGCAGATCAATGTAGAGAGTATTGACACCGAAGGCCTTCAGGTCAGCGAGGCTGCCGCCACGGTCCAGGCCATAGACGAACGTGAATGGCCCCGGCTTGTTCATCTCCCCGGATACATACCTGCCGCCGCCCAAAAGCAACAGCACGCATACCAGGAAGCCTCTCCACATGCGAAGTGGATGTATCATGACACGACATTTCTCGACGTCGCGATTTATTCCTGCATCCTGCCTTCCGGCAGTCACTGACATCCGTCACATTACCATGCCACACACGTGGCATCACAGCAACCCGCTCACGCCACCCGGAGCGGTCGTCGGCTATGTCTGTCACGCCGAACCCAATTCAGGAAGCCACTGGTCCTGCTTGGCGAGCGCCTCGGCCGCAGCATTCTGCTCTGCCTCCTGCTTACTGCCACCCTGGCCACTGCCTAGCACTTCGCCATTGAACCGCACCTCGATTACAAAAGTGCGCTTGTGCGGCGGGCCGAGGGTTTCCACCGTCACATACGTCGGCAACCTCCCGCCCTTCGCCTGCAACAGTTCCTGCAGGCACGTCTTGTGATCATAGGTCAGCTCTCCGGCGTTCATTTGCTCTATCAGAGATGAAAAAACCTCGGTGACGAACCCGTATACGGTCTCCCACCCGCAGGACAAGTAGATCGCGGCTATGAGCGCCTCAAGGCAGTCTCCGAGAATCGAGGGTTTGCGTCGCCCACCGCTTTCCTCCTCACCACATCCCAGCAGCACGTAGTCACCGAGCCCAAGTCTCGTCGCGATCTTGTAGAGCGTTTCCGCCCGTACCAGCGACGCCTTGAGCTTCGTCAGTTGCCCCTCGGCCAGAACTGGATTTTGCTCATACAGCTCAAAGGCCAGCACCATGTCAAGTACCGCATCTCCCAAGAATTCAAGCCGCTGATTTGACGTCAGAGGCGGCAAGCCCTCCTCCCGCACGTATGAACCGTGGCAGAAGGCTTGCTCAAGAAGAACCAGGTCCTGGCCCGGGGGCAGCTCCAGCGCCTTGCGCACCTCATCCCAATCTCGCTTAGACACCAACGGACCTCCTCGGGGAGCTCGCCACTTGACCACCGGTGCGTCCATCTCCGACGGCTCGGAAGGTTGGGCAGGAATGACGCCCGTCAGCCGAGCCGCCCAGGATATTATCTCAGCCCACCAGGCTCCATTGACAAAACACTTCGGCCCCGCGCGCAGCTACGGGGGCCGATGTTTAGCACACACGCGCCGACTGTCCAGCTCCCGACTTACCCGCAGCCACGCCGCGCTATTAGCACCGCATTGTGTCCGCCAAAGCCAAATGAATTGCTCATCACCGTATCCACCGGCACTTCCCTGCCCTCGCCTCGCACGATGTCGAATGTCATGAAATCATCGGGATGCTCGCAGTTCATCGTCGGTGGGATGTAGCCGTGTTGTGCGATCATCAGGGCCATCACCAGTTCGGTGGCTCCCGTGGCGCCCAGCATGTGCCCGTGATTGCCCTTCGTCGAGCTCACCGGAGGCGACTCGTCCCCGTAAATAGTCAGTATCGCCCGCGCCTCCATCGCGTCACCGCCCGGAGTAGCTGGAGCATGTGCATTGATATAATCTATATCATCCTGCCCGATGCCTGCATCCTTCATCGCCGCTCGCATCGCGCGCACAGCCCCCTCGCCCTCCGGCTCAGGCGCAGTGATATGATACGCGTCGCCACTCATTCCGAAACCCAGTATCTCGCCGATGATCTCTGCCCGACGCGCCCTGGCGTGCTCATACTCCTCCAGCACTAGGATAGTGGCACCCTCGCCCATCACAAACCCGTCACGATCTCTATCCATTGGGCGACAAGCTTGCTTTGGAGTATCATTGCGCTCTGACAGAGCACCCGCCGAACAAAACCCGCTGAGTGCCGTGGCAGTGATGGCCGCCTCGCTGCCGCCCGTTATCATGGCCTTGGCTTGGCCTCGAGCGATGATCGCCGCCGCCTCGCCGATTGCATGACTACCTGACGCGCATGCGGTCACGACAGCTAGATTCGGCCCCTTCGCTCCGGACTGCATGGCTACCATGCCCGAAGCCATGTCAATGATTAGCATCGGCACTAGGAACGGACTCACCCGTCCCGGGCCTTTGACCAGCAGTTTCTCATACTCATTCTGCCATGTCTCCATCCCGCCGATACCAGACCCGATCAGGACACCGACTTGCTCACAGTTCTCTTCCGTCACTTCCAGGCCCGACTGCTCAAGGGCCATGTCGGCGCAGTAGAGGGCATACTGGACAAACCTATCCGCCCGCTTGCTCAGCTTCCCGTCCACCCGGTCTTCAACTTGGAAATCCCTCACCTCGGCGGCGATATGCGTCTTGTATTCGCTGGGATCCAGGCGCGTAATCGTGTCAATGCCGCATTCCTCGTTGCAGAGCGCTTCCCACATCCTGTCTGCGCCCACACCGAAGCATGAGACAATGCCCACACCTGTGATTACCACTCGCCTGTTCATAGATGATCAATCCATTGTGACGGCCATCGCAACGCTCCTACCGCCGGCCTCAACTTCGCCGATTCACGCATCACATTGCGCATAGCCCGGATAGCACGCTATCACCCGGCAAGAGACGGAACCGTATTCACGACGTCCTCTTTTCGAGGTATGATACGGCGTCGCCCACACTCACGATCTTCTCAGCTTCCTCATCCGGAATCTCGACATCGAACTCGTCCTCAAACGCCATAACTAGTTCGACTACGTCCAGCGAGTCAGCGCTCAAATCGCCCTGAAATGTAGCGGTCTCAGTCACCTGACTCTCGGGAACGGACAATTCACGCACGACGATCTCTTTCACTTTCTCATACAATGCCACAGCAGCTACCTCCGATTTCTGTTTTTCGCTCTGGGTATTCACTATCTTTGCCACGCTCTGCTTGCATCCTGCAAGCAATAGTTTGCTACATTATCAAGCCGCCGTCAATATTCAGTACCTGCCCGGTCACATATCCGGCCGCATCCGAAGCCAGGAATGCCACAACGTCGGCGACATCCTCAGGCGTTCCAGCACGCCCCAACGGGATACTCCGCAGCCACTCACTCCGCACCTCTTCATCCAGTTCCTCGCTCATCCTAGTCTCGATGAAACCCGGCGCCACAGCATTGCAGGTGATGCCACGCGGCGCCAGTTCCCTCGCAGTCGTCTTCGTCAGCGCAATCAGCCCACCCTTTGACGCCGAGTAATTCGCCTGCCCTGCATTTCCCATGACGCCGGACACTGAGGCGATATTAACAATCCGCCCCGACCGCGCCTTCATCATCGGTCGCGCAATCGCCTTTGTGCACAAGAACGCACCCTTCAAATTGATAGCCAGCACCATGTCCCAATCGTCTTCGGACATCCGTATCATCAGCGCATCACGCGTAATGCCGGCGTTGTTGACCAGGATGTCAATCCTGCCGAATTCGCCAAGCACTTGCTCGACCATCCCCCCCACGTCATCCCCCGAAGTGACACTACCCAGCGCCACGAAGCCCTTCCGGCCACACTCCACCACCGCCTCTGCGACCTCATTGGCGGCCTCTTCAGCTTGGGGGATATCATTGACCACGATATCCGCGCCAAGGCCGGCCATCCTGACTGCCATGGCCCTGCCCAGGCCACCCCCACAACCAGTTATGATTGCAACTTTGTCCCTCAAGTTCAATGGACGCCCTCCCGACAAACTTTCAGCCTTCAGGTCAACTCCCGTATCACTTCTGCAACATCCGCCGCGTTACCCGTACTCAGTACCCTCGCCTTAACCCCCGACCGCTTCAGCATCTTCGACAGCACGGCGCCGCTCCCTACCTCCACGAACGTGTCAACTCCTGCGGCTACCATCTCGGCGATTGACTGCTTCCACAACACCGGTTCCGTCAACTGCCGAACGAGACTTTCCTTCAAGCTGCCGGCATCTTTCTGCGCGGTCGCATCAACATTGGTCACCACAGGTATCCCGGCGTCCGCGAAATCAAGTTGCTCCAGAACCGCCGCCAGCTTCTCCGCCGCCGGCTTCATCAGTTCGCAGTGGAACGCTCCACTCACCTGTATCGGTATCACGTGCTTTGCACCCAGCTCTGACGCCTTCCGCGATGCCGCCGCCACTCCCTCACGCTCACCCGAAATTACCGTCTGGCCGTCTGAGTTGAAATTCGCGATGGTCACCAACCCATTGTCCACACCCTTGACGGCCCTCTCCAGCTCATCGTCACTCAAGCCGATCACGGCTGCCATTACTCCGCCCATCTCGGCACCGGCCTCAGCCATCAGTCGCCCCCGCACTCGCACCAGCCTCATTGCGTCTTCAGGACCGATGACACCGGCAACCGCCAATGCCGAGTATTCGCCGAGCGAATGACCGGCTGCCAACTCCGCCTCGATGCCATCCCCGTCCAGGACGGTCGCAACTGCCAACGAAGCTGCCAGTAGCGCCGGCTGGGCGTTCTCTGTCGCCGTAAGCTCTTCCGCCGGTCCACCGAACATCATTTCAAGCAGCGCGAAATCCACGGCCTCATCGAGTCTATCCAGCAGTTCCCGCGCAATCGGATACTCGTCGTAGATCTCCTGTCCCATACCCACGCTCTGTGAGCCCTGTCCCGGACAGATGAAGGCAATCATACTCAGCTTCCAAACTCCTCGCGTATTGCCTTGGTCAGCGCGGGTACCACCTCGAACAGGTCCCCGACGACACCGAAGTGAGCCACCTCGAAGATCGGGGCCCCAGGATCGTTGTTGATTGCCACGATGCAGTCCGATGAACCCATGCCGGCAAGATGTTGCACCGCTCCGGATATACCGCAGGCGATATAAAGCTTCGGATGCACCGTCTTACCCGTCTGCCCGACCTGGTGATACGCCGGTATCCAGCCCGCGTCAACCGTCGCTCGCGAAGCGCCCACCGCACCCCCGATGGCATCCGCGAGGTCTCGTATCAGCGAGAAGTTCTCAGGCCCCTTCAATCCCCGGCCTCCGGACACGATGATCTCCGCGTCCTGCAGGTTCGAGCCTTCTTCCGCGCTCTCCTTGATAACCTCGATAACCTTCGTCAGCACGCTGGCCTCGTCTATGGACACCGGCACCTCTACAACGATAGCCTCCCGGGTTTCATCCGGCTCACCCTTCTCGAACACCCGCGACCGCACCGTGGCCATCTGCGGCCGAGCGTGCCGACACACAATGGTAGCCATGATGTTGCCGCCGAATGCCGGCCGCGTCTGATACAGCATCTTGATGCCGTCTTCTTCCTCGATGGACAGGCCCGTGCAATCCGCGGTCAGCCCGGCACTGATCCGGGCCGCGATACGTGAAGCCAGGTCGCGCCCCATCCCCGTCGCCCCAATCAGCACTATCTCCGGTTTGTACTTGTTGATGATACCGGTGATAACGTCGGTGAAGGGTCCTGTGCGATACCGCGCCAGCTCCGGCGCCTCCGCCAGATACACGCGCTCCGCGCCATAAGCCGCCGCGACATCCGCCAGCCCCGATACACCATCTCCCACCAGCACCAGGCTGAGCTCAACGCCGATCTCGTCAGCAAGCTTGCGCCCCTCACCAAGCAACTCCAGCGTCACGTCGGCCAGTCCGCCATCGTCCGTCTCGGCAATCACCCAGACCCCTTCGTACTCCGAGATGTCAATATCGCGGACCTCGATACGCTCGACCTTGATTGCCCCGAACTTGCAGCTCGTGACACAAGCCCCACACTGCGTGCAGTCATCAGTAAAAACCGCTTTGTCATCCACCATCTCGATGGCACCGTACGGACATGCGGACACGCACGCCTTGCAGCCCCTGCATTCCTCGGTGTCTATGTAAATCGGCATCTCACAATCCTCCGCCGGGCGCTAACCAAATCTGTATCGGCACGCTACATGCTCACAGCACTTGCGCCTCGCGCATCTTGTCAATCAATCTGCCTACCTTTTCCTCGACCGTCTCACCTTCGATGATCTCGCCTTCCACCTGACGTGTCGGCGTGAATATCTTCAGTACGCTCGTGGCAGAACCATCCAGCCCGCAGCGGTCCGTCTCTGCACTCATGGTCTCGCACGTCCACGTCTCGATCTCAGCCTTCTTCGCTTTCATGCGACTCTTCAGCCCCGGCATGCGCGGCTCGTTGAGGTGTTTCACGGCCGTCACCAGACACGGCAGGCTCGCACGCACTACCTCGAAGCCGTCTGCCAGCAGCCGCCGCACCTGGATCTCCTTATCCGTGATCTCCTCAATCTCAATCGCGTAGGTGATCTGTGGTATGCCCAGGTGCTCGGCAAGCCCCGGCCCCACCTGCCCCGTGTCCCCGTCGAACGCTTGCTTCCCACAAAATACCAGCTCGAAGTCCCCGAGCTTTGCCAGCGCCTGGGATAGCGCATACGATGTTGCCAGCGTATCCGCCCCCGCAAATGCCCGGTCACTCACCAATATCGCCCGGTCCGCACCCATGGCCATGGCTTCACGCAGTGCCTGCTCCGCCTGGCGCTGGCCCAGCTTCTGTTTGAAGAGGCCGAAGACCTACTGGGTTTTTCTCTGACCGATTTGTGCTTTTTGGGACCCTCCGAGCGCCTTTCAGAAACTCAATTTAGTCAGCCGGCCATCTTCTGTCTGAGTATTGCGATGTTGAGAGCGCTGCAGGAGCGTTATCCAGAGGCAAAGCCTCTCGCAGTGGCTGGGCTGAGCTTAGGAGAGTATTCCGCGCTGGTGGCTTCAGGGCGGCTGCAATTTGCAGCCGCCCTGCATCTGG
>CAZCJS010000139.1:0-10694 GCA_964498775.1 uncultured Armatimonadia bacterium | reverse complement strand
TCGGGCGCGCTTCAATATGAAGGCCTATGTCCGGCCGTGGCGCAAGGGCCTCGTGCTGGATGTATTTGACGACGGCCTGCTGCCCGGTGAACAGGTAGTAGTCACCTACGGGGATACCTCCGGCGGGTCTCCCGGCTCCCGCGCTCAGACCTTCTGCGAAGACACCTTCGAGTTCCGCGTTATGGTCAATCCAATAGCGACCGGGGAGTTCACTCTGCTGCAAGACTGCCCCGAGTTGGCTATCATCGCCGGCCCTGCGACGGCGGTCAAGGCGATTGCTCCGACACAGTGGAGGCCCGGCAAACAAGGCACCCTTCTGATCAAGTTCGAGGACGCCTGGGGGAACCCGACTGCAGATTTCGCCGGAAATCTAACCATCGCTGCCGACGCCGACGTCCGGATTCCCTCTCAATTGCCATTTACCCCTGACGCAAACGGCATCATGGCTGTTCCCTTCACTGCACCACAACCCGGCATCTTCCGGTTCACCGTGACGACTGAGACCGGGCTGGCCGGTCAGAGCAACCCGATGGAATGTCAGGAGGATTATCTGCTTGATCGCTTCTGGGGAGATCTTCACGGTCAGAGCGAGGGGACTGTAGGCACCAACACGGTCGCCGACTATCACGGATTCGCCCGCGACAAGGCCTGCACGGATTTCTCCTGCCATCAGGGCAATGATTTCCAGATTAGGCATGACGACTGGCAGGAGATCAACGACGAGGCTAGGAGGTTCACCGTGCCGGGCGAATTCGTGGCGCTGCCGGGATATGAATGGTCCGGCAATGCCGCCGGTGGTGGCGATCACAATGTCATCTACCTCCATGACGATGAGCCGATCTTCCGCTCCAGCCACGCTCTCATTGGCGACAAGTCCGACCTCCATACCGACCGCTTTCCCGTCGAGGCGCTCCATGACGAGCTACGCGACCGCGATGCCATTATCTGCGCGCATGTCGGGGGAAGGCGTGCCACCCTGAGCCGGCACGACGAGCAAGTGAAGCGCCTTGTCGAGGTTTACTCCGCGTGGGGGGAGTTCGAGTGGATGCTGACTGAGTCTCTGGCGCTGGGCCATACGGTCGGTGTAGTTGCGAATTCCGACGGCCACAAAGGCCGTCCCGGGGCTAGCTATCCGGGTGCCGGGCAGTTTGGGGTCTACGGGGGGCTGACGTGTATCTACGCATCAGAACTGACGCGTGAGGCGCTGTTCGAGGCGCTCTACGAGCGGCGCTGCTACGGGACGACGGGGCAGCGTATCATTGTGCGGTTCTCAGCAAACGAATTCTTTATGGGGATGCGCGCACCAGGAAAGCGTTTAGGGGAAATGGAGTTCACTGCGCAAGTCCATGGCACGGCGCCACTTGAGAGCGTTGAGCTGCTCGCTGATGCGGAGGTTGTGGCTAGCTATGACGGCTTCGCGGACCTTACCCCCTCCAATAAGCTTAGAGTGAGCTGGGGTGGAGCACGAATTCGCGGTCGCAACCGAGCCGCGCACTGGACGGGAGATTTGCAGGTTGATCATACTAGCATTCTCAGCGTGGAGCCCTACGCCTTCGACAACCCCACCGAAGGCATCATTGGCGCTGATGCCGGTCTCGTGATGTGGCGCTCCATCACGACTGGCGACGAAGATGGTATCATCGTCTCTCTAGATGACCCGGAGGCAGCGGTGCTCCGGTTCCATACCCCGACATACAGCTTCATGGTGGCCGCAAATCAACTGGATGACATGCGCCCCCGCACGTACAATGCCGGAGGTGTTGGTCTCCATGTGACACTTCGCCGCTTGCCCGAAGAAACTCCTGCGACGGATGTGAACTTGCACTGGCAAGGGGATCAGGCCGGTTTTGTTCCCGCGGCGTATTGGCTTCGAGTACGCCAGACCGACGGTGCAAAAGCCTGGACCAGCCCCATCTTCTTGCGCGAGTAAGCAACTGTGTTACGGCACCGTACACAAATAACAGGGGAGCCGCACGCCCGCATGTGGGCCGCTTGCAGCTCCCCTTGATTGCAGATGACCTTTTCTGGCTGGCAGCGATTTGTCGCCCACAGCCGTTATACCGCCGACGTGTTTGCTACGGACGCACGGTGAGTAATTGAGCGGTGATTTCGGGGCAGTGGTAGATGAACCAAAGCTCCTCCTGCGTCAGCGGGGCCTGGTTGTGGAGGTTGGCCAATTGCGCCAACTTCAGGACGCGGCGCTTGTGCTCATCGTCGTGGAAGCCCATGTCGAGCTGATTATAGACGTACTCGAGGCCTGAGGCACCGCTGTGCGCGCCGGCGGTTATTACGCGGCCCGTCTGAGTGTGGATGATTTCACCCCGACCGAGCGTCTCATAGTCATACAACTCGTAGTTGTGGCGGTCCTTCAGCGCACCGTCTGCATGGATGCCACTCTCGTGAGCGAAGGCGTTGGCACCAACGCCCGGCTGATTGATCGGTATAGGCAAATCGAAGGCCTTGGAGACGTATGAAGCGAGTTTCCAGGACTTACTCAGGTCAATGCTGTTGGGTACCAGGTGCTTTTGTGACCACTCGGCGGAATACTCTAGCGCCAGGATGCAGGAGACGAGGTCTGCGTTGCCGGCCCTCTCACCCACTCCATTGACCGTGGTGTTGATGTAGGCGTCCTGACCCGCCTCACAACAGGCGACGGCACCGGCGCAGGAGTTGGCCACGGCGAGCCCCAGGTCGTTGTGGCAGTGGAGTTCGACGGGCATCCCAACCTCCCTGGCGATGATGCCGACTCGCTCGGCAATTGAATTTGGGTCGTCATAGCCCAAGGTATCACAGTAGCGAAAGCGGTCCGCTCCAGCCTCTTTGCCTGCCACAGCGAAGTCAATGAGAAAATCCAGATCCGTGCGCGAGGCGTCCTCGGCGTTGATACCGGCAGTCAGTGCCCCGCCTTCCTTGGCCGCCACCACTGCGTCCACCGTCATTCGAATGATATCTTGTCTAGTGAATTTGCCTCGGAACTTCCACTCCAGCATCTGCTCGGAGGTCGAGATGGAGAGGTTGAAATGCTCGACATTGGTGCGATCCTGAGCGATCTTAACATCGGATGCCAGAGCGCGCGACCAGCCGGAAAGCTGGAGGTTCTTTATCAATGGCCCATCGCCGTCGTCGTCCGAGCCTGGCTTGGTCAGTGCTACATTCGCGTTGATATAGTTGGCTTCATGTTCGGACAGCGGGAAGCCCATTTCGCTCTGGTACACACCCATCTCGTCGAGCAACCAGTTGATGATTGTCTTCTGCAGCTTGGATAGCGATATGCGGGCAGTCTGCTCGCCATCGCGGTTGGTGACATCTACAAACTCTATTTTTGGCATAACATTCAGTACCCCATTCTGCCATCAGGCGGGAGTATTTGCGTTGCAGCTTGTGAAACTGCAGCATACTGCTCTCAGGGAACTACAACTATACAACTATAATATGGGTATCGCCGTGTGCCGTAGAACTCAGCGAACGTTATGCGTCCGCCGACAGGCTCACGGCGCCACTAGGGATGGGGCCGGTTCGGCCCCCCCTCGTGCTCAGTTGATTCGGGGTTGACGACGTCATCTTTTCCATTTCCACGGCATCCGTTCCTGTAACGAGTATATTATACATCACGGTGCCGCTCATTGCAACCTCAGCATATGGCAAGCCGCATCAGGTCGTCTCCTGTGTGCGCGCGCTCGCTGCGGACGCGCGGCATCCCGTCGCCAGTTGCGAGACGACCTTCTGCACTGTTTGCAGTCGCCCATCCGCCGTCTCCTGCTCGGCCACGGCGCTAACGACTGCACTCCCCACGATAGCGCCATCAGCAACAGCGCACACTGAGGCTACCTGGCGTGCATTGCTGACCCCAAAGCCGACCGCCACAGGAGTCTGGGTGTGTTGCTTTACGCGGGTCACGAGGTCTGGCACCCCCGCGGGCAACGTGTCCCGGACACCCGTAACGCCCTGGTGAGATAGAACATACACGAAGCCGGTGGTACGACTGACTATTTGGTCAAAACGCTCGTCTTTCGTGGTCGGCGCGAGCAGGAATACGGTGGCGAGCTCGCTGGCCGCTGCGGTAGCACACCAATTGTCACTCTCTTCGGGTGGCAGGTCCGCGATGAGTACGCCACTCACACCTGCCGAGACCGCGTCATCGGCGAATTCTTTGAGTCCGTAGGCCAGTATCGGATTATAGCAGCCCATGATTACCAGGGGCGCACTCAGTCCGGCCTTGATTCCCGCGAGCATCTCGAGAATCCCTGCGACACTCGTCCCCCTGCTTAGTGCCTGCTGACTGGCGGCCTGGATGGTCGGCCCGTCGGCAATGGGGTCAGAAAAGGGCAGGCCGACCTCGATGATATCTGCGCCCGCGCCGTCAATTGCCTTGAACAGCTCCCCGGATTCGGCCAGGTTCGGGAAGCCGCCAGTCATATATATGACCAACGCCCCGCGTCCCTCACTTCGTGCATCTGCGAACGCCTGCTGTACCCTATTCACCGGCCCTTGCCTCCAATATTTCTTGCACTTCCTGGCAATCCTTGTCTCCGCGACCAGAAACGTTTACGATCACAATACTCTCCGCGCTCAATTCGTTCTTCATGGCAAAAAGGTGTGCCACGGCATGAGCCGACTCCAGGGCCGGAATAATGCCCTCGAGCCTCGCCAGCCGCACGAAGGCATCCAACGCCTCTTCGTCGGTGGCGACAACGTAATGAGCCCGTCCGGTCTCATACAGGTACGCGTGCTCCGGCCCCACACTCGGGTAATCCAGACCCGCCGATACCGAATGTGAAGGCATGACTTGACCATCCTCATCCTGTAGCATCAGGCTGGCAAATCCGTGGAGCACGCCGTACTTGCCCTTCAGGATACTGGCACAGTGCTCGTCCGTATCAAGGCCTCTTCCGGCCGCCTCGACACCGATGAGTTGAACGTCCTCGGCTGGCACAAACTCGTGGAAGAGCCCCATTGCGTTGGAGCCGCCGCCGACGCAAGCAATAACGTGGGTGGGCAGGCGGCCCTCATACTCGAGGCACTGTTCCCGCGCCTCCCGCCCGATAACCGCCTGGAAATCTCGTACCATCGTCGGGTACGGGTGCGGGCCGCAGACACTACCCATCACATAATGGGTATCCTTGCAGTTTGTCATCCAGTCTCGAACCGCTTCGTTGATGGCATCCTTGAGTGTCCGGCTGCCACTGGTAACGGGGACTACTTCAGCTCCCAAGAGCTCCATTCGGAAGACATTGAGAGCCTGCCTGCGGATATCTTCAGTCCCCATATATACCACACAGTCCATCCCAAAAAGCGCGGCCACCGTCGCCGTCGCAACTCCGTGTTGACCAGCCCCGGTCTCGGCGATAAGCCGTGTCTTGCCCATCCTGCGCGCCAATAGCGCCTGTCCGAGAGTGTTGTTGATTTTGTGGGCGCCGGTGTGATTGAGGTCTTCGCGCTTCAGATAGACTTTGCATCCGAGCTCGTCACCAAGCCGGTCGGCACGGTAGAGCAGACTCGGCCGACCTGCATAGTTCCGGTAGTAGAATTGTAGTTGCTCCTGGAACTCCCGACTGTTCGCGGCCTCCTCATAGGCCTCGGTCAGTTCCTCGACAGCGGCCATCAGATTCTCAGGGACGTACTGGCCGCCGTAGGAGCCGAAACGCCCTGCTTTGTTCACACCATCAATCAATGCAAAACACCTCCACACGCTCTCAACTTGAGTTGGAATATTTATGTGAGGCCAACCCTTAAAAACTTGCCTCTTCCACATACAAATTTGAGACTGGCCTTGTCGGCTTGCTGGCAAAGTCAAAAACTTGGAAAGCTACCACACCGCTGCCCGAGATTCTGGCCGCAGCACCATCAAGCTTGATGGAAGTCACATAGCCCTTGGGCGTGGCTCCCTCCTGTGTATCAGGCTCCCAGTCTAGCCTCGCACCGACCACAAAACCCGACGAATTGGACACTATACTCTCCATCCTCATTGACGTACCAATCGTAGACAGGCTCACTTCGGCGCGATTTACCATGTCGGCCAATCCGGCGAGGTCAGGTTGGGCCCCCTGCCCCACCCCCGCTATCATGAAGCATCCGTCCTTTACCCGTGATGTCGGCCGACGATGCCAAGTATAGTGGACGATAAAGTCATCCGGATCATCCGCTTGCTCGACGGACACAATAGCCCCCAGAGGCTGGCCCTGCTTGTAAATCAGGTACATTCTGCCGCCGGCAATAAGCGCCACCACTAACACGCCCAGGGCAACTCCGAGCCACAGAGAACGCAAACCACGGCGATTGGCACTTGCCCTGCGGCCGATACGAGATTTGGCAGAGGCAACCTCAACAGCGGGAGCTTCCGGAGGTGCAGGTGCGGGCGTTTCATCTTGAACATTCGCCTCGGCTGTGTTGCTGTTGGGCAGCGGCACAGTTAGCCGCGCTCCGCATTCGCGGCAGCGGCCGGTAGAACCAGCCTTGAAATCTGGCGCACTATGTGCCTTGCCGCAACTCGGACACTTAGACTTAATTAGCATCAATCCACCCCTCTCACATTCCGCTCACATTAGCCGCGCACGACCCCATTCCCCAAATATGCTCATCGCTTCCTAATGTGATCAGCCCCAGCCAGAGAACTCCATCGTGGACTCCGTCAGGGGCAGACAGGATACATCCATGCTTTCGCCGGTTCAAGGCAAACCCCATCCTGTTGTGCCGACATCCAGACGCTGCCTTGAACCTCTGTGGTCGTCATCGGCGCGCCGCCGCACGCGCACAACAACCCCCAGTAGCTCTGCGACGCCGGCGCCCGGCGCTTCGCGACTCACCAAACTCGTACCTACGAGGACAGCGTCTGCGCCTGCCCCTGCGACATAAGCTACATCCCCACGGTTCCGGATACCGCTTTCACTGACCAGGACCCGGTCACCCGGCACCCGATACGCCAACTCCGTGAAGGTATCCAGCGAAACTTCAAGCGTACCGAGGTTGCGGTTGTTGATCCCAATTAGCTTCGCCCCGTTCGCCAAGGCTAGGTCCATTTCCCTATCCGTATGCACTTCCAGCAGCGCCGTCATCCCCAGGTCATGGGTTAGTTTCAGCATCGTCTTCAGCGTGGAGGGATAGAGTGCCCCGACGATTAGCAGAATGCCGTCTGCTCCTGCCGCGCGCGCTTCGTATACCTGATACGGCGAAATGATGAAGTCCTTGCGCAGGATCGGGAGATCAACTGCGGTCCGCGCCTCCCGAAGATCATCAATACTACCTCTGAAGTAGTCCTCGTCGGTCAGCACACTGATCGCGGCCGCTCCATTACTTGCGTACTCGCCTGCCAGTTGTGCAACGTCGAGGTCGCCATGGATATCCCCCTGGGAAGGGCTAGCTCGCTTGATCTCGGCGATGATCTGCACAGTCTCAGCACGCAGCGCCTGCATCAGGTCCCTTGGTGTGGGGGCGTTGTCAGCTTGCTGCCTGATCAGGGTCGCTGATTGGGCAGTTATCAGGCGGCTGAGACGCCGCTCCTTATTGCGCACCATCTCCGTGAGTAACGACATCTCACTCGGCCTCCGTGGTATGATCCGCTTCAGCCTGTTGTAGATTCTGAAGCACGCTCTGCGCCACGCCGCTATCTATGCTCTCGGCGGCCAAGGCGATACCCTCGGCAATTCCCGGGGCCTTACCTCCGACATATATCGCCGCCGCCGCGTTATAGATCACAATATCCCGGCGCGGTCCCTCTGCGCCATCGAGTATCGCTGTCACTATCGCGGCGCTAGTCTCCGGATCGCCGCCGGCGATATCCTCCGCCCTTGCCCGCGACAGGCCGAAACGTTCGGGCTCCAGCTCAAAGGTGTGAACCCTCCCGTCGAGAAGTTCCGTGACCCGGGTGGTGCCGAGCGTTGACAATTCATCAAGACCATCCATGCCGTGAACAACCAGAGCATGAACGGATCCCAGACGGTGTAGCGTCTGGGCAAGCGTCTCGGTGAGTTCCGGCGCGAAGACGCCGAGCAGTTGCCGGGACGCTCCTGCCGGGTTCGTCAGCGGGCCAAGTATGTTGAAGACGGTGCGTATGCCGAGTGCTCGGCGCGGACCGATTGCGTACTTCATCGCCGGGTGCAGGTTCGGCGCGAAAAGAAACCCCAGCCCGCACTCGTCAATCGAATCTGCCACCTGCTCGGGTGACTGGTTGATGTCCACACCCAGGGCCGCCAGGACATCCGCACTTCCACAACTGCTCGATACCGAGCGGTTGCCGTGCTTGGCGATCTTTACCCCTGCACCTGTAGCCACCAGCGCCGCCACCGTCGAGATGTTGAATGTGTCAATCGTGTCTCCCCCAGTACCGCATGTGTCAACCAAGTCGGGCGTCCGCGCACTGATTGGGACGCAGGCCTCGCGCATGACCCGGGCGAACCCCTCGATATGCTCCGGCGCTTCGCCGCGGATTCGCATGGCAACGAGGAACGCCCCAATCTCAGCCTCGGAGGCCTCTCCGGACATTATCTGAGCCATCGCCGCGCGGGCGTCTTCCCCGCTTATATCCAGGCCCTCTATCAGCCGCTCCAGTGTTTCCTTCAGCATCACAGCTCACCCCCAGCCGAGTGCTCCAACGCCGCCGGGTTCACTTCGATCCCCGCCATTTGCAGGAAATTAGCCAGTAACTGCTTCCCGCTTCCAGTCATAACTGATTCGGGATGGAACTGCACACCCTCGATGGCATAGTCCCGGTGCCGCACGCCCATTATCTCGTCCATGTCTGTATACGCCGTGAGCTCGAGACACTCCGGCATGGTGCTCGGCTCGATAACAAGCGAGTGGTAGCGAACGGCGGTGAAGGGACTCGGCAGGCCCTTGAAGACGCCCACGCCGGTGTGGAATATCTCCGAGGTCTTACCGTGCATGAGACGTGGCGCGCGGACTATGTCGCCGCCAAAAACTTGTCCGATGCACTGATGTCCCAGACATACGCCAAGCATCGGGATCTTCCCGGCAGCCGCCGTAATGAGCTCGCAGCAGATACCGGCCTCGTCAGGAGTGCATGGGCCCGGCGAAATCACAATGGCGTCGGGTTCCGCCGCCATCACCTCATCAACCGATATCTTGTCATTCCGGTGTACGTCCCTGGCCCGGTCTATCTCGGCACCGAGTTCGCACAGGTACTGGTACAGATTGTAGGTGAACGAATCGTAGTTATCTATCAGTTTGATCATCTTGCCACCTCCACCAATTTGCCGTCTGCTTCCGTACACCGTCGCCTGCACATCAGACAAAGCCTCTCTCCGCAAGCCGGGCTGCGTCTAGAAGTGCCCCGATCTTCAGAAGCGTTTCCTCGTATTCTTTGTCGGGGTCCGAATCGGCGACTATCCCGCCGCCGGCTTGGAAGTAGTAGGTGCCGTTCTTGCCGATGATAGTACGCAGCGTGATGCAGGTGTCCATGCTGCCCGAAAACCCAAAGTAGCCGATGACACCTGCGTAGGGCCCGCGTCGAACCGGCTCGAGCTCCTCAATGATCTCCATGGCCCGTATCTTCGGGGCGCCGCTCACAGTCCCCGCCGGAAACACCGAGCGCAGGACGTCGTATTGGTCGTAATCGTCCGCCAGCTCTCCGATTACGTTGCTGACGATGTGCATCACGTGGCTGTAATGTTCGACATCCATGAACTCGTCCACGGCGACGGTACCCGGCCTGCAAACGCGCCCGATATCGTTGCGATGCAGATCAACCAACATGATATGCTCGGCCCGCTCCTTCTCATCAGCAAGCAGGTCCTCGGCCAGCGCCCGGTCTTCCGCCTCGTTTGCACCGCGACGGCGTGTGCCTGCGATCGGTCGCGTCACCACGCTCCCGTGCTCCTCACGCACCAGCAACTCCGGCGAGGCCCCAATGACCTTTGTATCGCCGAAACTCAGGTAGTACATGTATGGCGATGGATTGATGGCGCGAAGTGCGCGATACAGGTCAAATGGTGCCACCGGTAGTTCGGCTGAGAGACGGTGCGAAATGACTACCTGGATGACGTCACCCGCCGTGATATACTCCTTGGCGCGCAATACGGCCTCACGATGTCGACTTTTAGTCATCGTGGATTTCATGGCCGAGGGGTCATCGGGAATCCGTGGCGCATACTGCCGTCGGCCCTGTTCTGGAAGCGGCAGCTCGAGCGCCTCCACGAGTCGGTCAATCCGCTCAACGGCCTCCCAATAGGCCGCTTGCGGATCTTCGGTGATATGCGCATTAGCCACGATGCGCATTCTATTCATGACGTGGTCAAAAACCACCAGCGTGTCGGTAAACATGAACTGACATTCCGGCAACTCAAGGTCATCGGGGTTCTCGTCAGGCAGGTCCTCGAAGAAGCGGACCATGTCATAGCTGAGATAGCCCACCGCCCCTCCGTGAAAGCGGTCGGGTGCGTCCGGGGGCACAAACTGGTACTGCGACATCAGGTCTTTGATGATGTGCAGCGGGTCCTGACCGTCGCGGAGTTTGATGAGCTCTTGCGAGCCGCCAGTGGTGAGGATGACATCATTGCCGCGTGAGGCGAGCGTCCGGTATGGGGAGCAGCCAAGATACGAGTACCGGGCCACGCTTTCGTTGCCGGCGACGCTTTCGAGGAGGAACGAATGCCCGTTTCCTACACCGCTCAGCTTGAGGTAAGCGGATACGGGTGTGTCAATGTCGGCGACGAGTTCCCGATAGACCGGAATGAGGTTGC
>CAZCJS010000138.1:0-10714 GCA_964498775.1 uncultured Armatimonadia bacterium | reverse complement strand
GACATAGACACGATGCTCTGGCACAAGGCCATCATCAACGCCGGCATCAATCCCCTGGGAGCCCTGGCGGGAGTGCCCAACGGTGATCTGCTTGAGGTGTCTGCTCTGAGGCAGTTGCTTCAGGACATCGTCGTGGAGGCGGAGGAGGTCGCCGCCGCCGAGGGCGTTCGCTTGCCCGAGAACATGATCACAGTCGTCGAGGAGGTGGCTGCCGCCACTGCGCAGAACCATTGCAGCATGTTGCAGGACCTGCAGGCAGGTCGGCGAACGGAGATACGGCAGATCAACGGTGCGCTAGTCGCGATCGGGCAGCGTCACAACCTGCCGGTTGATCTCAACGAGGCCGTGACCACACTGGTAAGTGCCGCCGAACGGGATAGGTGATAGTAGCAATGATTGTCATCGGAGAATTGATTAACGGGACGCGCAAGCGAATTAAACGCGCGATAGCGGAACGTGATGAGGCTCATATCGCGAGCCTGGCGCAGAAACAAGCCGCGGCCGGAGCCGACTTCATTGACTGCAACCCGGGCACTATCGGCGACGATGAGATCAACGATATCCGCTGGCTGGTGACGACGGTGCAGGGCGCTACGGACCTGCCGATTAGTTTCGACACCCCGAATACGTCGGCAGTAGAGGCGGCGTTTGGGGTCTATAAGAATGACGCGACCCCGATGATAAACTCGATCACGGCTGAGCACGAACGCCTCGAGGGGATGCTTGATTTCACAGTCGCAAGCAATGCCAATGTGGTGGCACTGGCGCTATCCGATGCCGGTATGCCGACATCGGCGGATGATCGCGTGCAGACCGCCGTGGGCCTGATTGACACCCTGACGGGGGCCGGTATTGCCGCCGAAAGCATCTTTGTGGACCCGGTCATTGCCCCGCTCGGCACCGACCCTCAGACCGCTTGTGCAGTCCTGGAGGCGATCCGCAGAATCAAGGCCGAGCGCCCCAATGTCCATATCACATGCGGGCTGAGCAACATCTCCTTCGGCTTGCCGGAGCGTGCTCTCCTCAACCGTGTTTTCATCGCTCAGGCAATCGCCGCAGGTCTCGACTCGGCGATTACTGATCCCCTGGACAGAGATATCATGGCAACAATATACGCGGCGGAGGCTCTAGCCGGCCGTGACGAATGGTGCATGAACTACATCACCGCATCGCGTGAGGAGAAGCTGTCCACCTCGAACTGATGCTTCGCTTTCGCTACGCAGCGCTGGGTGCAGTAGTAATGGTGGTCATGTGGCTGGCATGGCTGGGCTATTCGGTCGGCTGGCAGGCGGGACCATTGTATGAGAGTGTGGGAGAGGCCGCCTTTTCTTGGCGACTGGCGGGTATCAGCGCCGCCTCCTACGCTCAGGCCGTAGAGGTCCATCGCGGCCAGTTACTCACCTCCCGAGAATCCGGTGACAAGCCGGCCGAAAAATTCGCCTTGGGCAATGTGGTGCGCGCACGGATGATAGCTGCGCGCATTTTGCTTGCTGCAGGCAGGCCAAATGCCGCGGTGGCCTTCGCCGAGCAGGCACGCCGCGCCGATATGACCGACATCTCAGCAGCGGCGCTCCTGTGGCGTGTCCGCTATGAACTGGGCATGACGGCGGAGGCGAAGCGCGAGCTCATTCTGCTGGGCATGGACAACCCCGCACCGGAGATACTCGCAACAGCGGGCGAGACATTCCTGGCCGAGGGCAAGTCGCAGCAGGCGATGCAGTTCGCACGGCGCTCCTTGCAGCAGAACAGCCGGCTGGCCGAAGCGTGGTTGCTGGCCGCTCGCATCCACGCTGCGGATGGTGAGGTGCAGAGTGCGCTCGCGGCAGCAGCCAAAGCGCAAGAGTGTGGTGCGCTACAGCCGGCTATCCGACACCAAGCAGAACAACTCGGGCGCCGTCTTCAGCTCGATCCGGGGACCTCGGCAGGGACGCATCAGCGTGCCGAGTACTGGTTGCAGTTGGCCGCATGTTGGGCCGGCGACCATGTCGTCTTCCTGATGGCGCTGGCTGTGTACCTGCTTGCCCTGTTCTTCCCGTCGCTTGCTGGGCTGTTTCGTTCCAGTGAAGAGCACGGCCACAGCGTCCGGATGGAAACGTGACCTGCGCGTTGCTGCTTCCTGGCCGCCGCGACGATGACCTCAGAGCGGGCTGCCGAGGAAGCCTTCGCACCAGAAGACCGGCGCGTAGCCGTGGTCCGTCGCGAAGCTCACCGCCCGCCTCACCTTCTCCATGACATCGTGCTGATAGTAAACCAGGTCACGGCGGAAGTATTGCTCGTGGATGAGCAGCTCCAGCATCTCTCCGGTGTGTGGGTCGGCGGCCTGCTGCTGCAGGTGCGGCACCACCTCGGCAACCGCCTTGCCATTGACTACCTGGTCGCAGGTGATGAAGGTGACATCCTCAGCCGTATCCTGCCACGCGTCACGTGCACCGAGGTGGACCCCACATCCCTCGTCCAGGTAGTAGATTGTATTGCACTCTCCGCCGTAGCGTCGGGGCAAGGCGATGAATGTATCCACCCCACGGTCCCGCAAGGCACGGACCGCCTCGACGGGGGCCTCGGCCCAGTGCACGGTGGTCACATGGCCGCTCACCGCTTCGCCGGCAAACCGCCTGATCTGCTCCATCACCATCTCGAAATGGCTGGCCATCAGTTCATAACCGGCCTTCTGATAGATCCGGTTGGGGTAGTTCTGCAGCGCATGGAATGACAGGTGCAACCAGTCGGAGTTGGCTTCCCATTCGTCTTTGTACTTGTCGGGGAACATGCTGAGGTTGAAATCGCGGGCCTCGTTCTGGTAGTAGATATTGACGTGAACCTTTGTTCCCCATTCCCGGTGGATATCCCGCCAGAAGGCAAGGAACCAGTGGTCGAAGAGGGATGCGTATGCATCAGGGTCGCGGCCGATATCAACGAGAAACTCGATGTTATCGTCTACCGAGAAACGGTAGCGCTTGCGACTGTTGAGGTCCACGGTCACGCCGATCTGCTGTTCGATTTCGAGGCCGTCAAGCTGAAGGCCGGCCGTGATAATCTGCGGCCCGCCGGGCAGCTCTATATCCGCGCAGAACCAGCCGTCGCTCACATGTGCCGAGACACCGTTGACGGTAACCTCACCGCCCTGCAACGCTGCTCCGGAGACGGTCAGGTGGAGCTTGTCATCTTGAATCCGGCCGTCGTGACGATTCAGAATGTCACCATCACGAGGCTCATTGATCTGCAGCTTGTCGGGCATGGTTGCTGTCATAGCGAATCATCTCTCAACATATTAGGCACACATTGGGCCCGATGGTGCTCATTCCTCGGACGGCTTCATAAGTCCTTGTGTCTTCCAGTCACAGATTGAGTCAAGCAACTTGCCACGGTACTCCTCAATCTCCTGCCATTGATCATCGGGAATGGTGGAGACAAAGGGCAACTCCCGCGAGCCCCCGAGGTGCCAGACCATATTGGTCACTGCCGTAGCCGTGTCGGCGAGAACCTCGAAGGAGATCCTGTCCAGAGTGTCTTCAGCGCTGTGGTGGTAAAAGCGGGTTTCGGAGAGGTTCGGGCGATAAAACCACAGCGACGGAACCCTCACCATGTTGAAGGGGAACATGTCGGAATAGGGGCTGACTTTCTTGACGACATCGGCGCAAAAGCCGACCTCTGCAATCTTGCGCTCGGCCCACGACTTCAGTGAATCATCTCCCACAACACTCAGCATGTTGTGGCCCATCCATGCACCGACGCTGTCAATGTTGATGACGACCGCGGCCTTGGCAGCCGCCTCGGGATCCGCAGCAACATAATGGCGCGAGCCTTCGGAGAGGTTTTCCTCCCATCCACAGCTTATCATCTTGACGGGGCGCGGCGGCGTGCCTTTGCCGAGCGCCTCAGCCACCGCCAGCATCACGGCCATGCCGGTACCATTGTCTTCAGCGCCCTCACCCATCGCCACGGAATCGTGGTGGCAGGTTATGATGACTGGTCCGAGGTCCTCGTTCTGGGCGGCAAATGAGCCGATCACGTTTTGCGATTCGGCCTCCCACGTGGAGGTCTGCAGATTGAGTTTCGCGACCGGCTCACGCATCTTGGCGATCTCCCAGGCTTCGGTATAGGCCACGGCCGCCGTCGGAATCGTCAGCAGATCAATCCAGCCCGCGGCCAGCCCGGCGCTCACAACCCACGGCATTGGGATCCGGTCATCCACGAACAGCAGCGCAGCCAGGCCACTGTTGCAGAGACGCTTCAGAGTCGTCGGCTCCTCTCCGAACATCCCATGTATGAAACCTATCTTGCCGTTGAGGTCCCGGCCCCGCAGGTCACATTCCCTCCCGGTTCCCAGAGAGATAATGGGCGCCTCAAGGCCCTCCGGCGGCGTAGATGGTGAGTGTGTGAACGGATGACACGCCGACTCACGCCACTTGCCGTTGAGGTTCACCTGCAGTTGCGCCTGCTCACAACTGGAGCCGATGGCCGGGAATGTCGTTACCTCCACACTAAGGCCGGATTTCTGCATCTGACCGGCCATATACTGCGCTGCCTGCGCCTCCTGTTCGCTGCCAACCGGACGTGTGCCGATCTGTCTGGCGATGTGCTGCAGACGTCTCTGGACGGTATCAGCGGATATTCTGGTTTCTCGGTTGACGGACAATTCTAACACTCCTTAGGCAAGGAACCGCCTCACTAGGCGGCCCCATGCAGATGATATTTGGGGGGTCTGGTAATCCCGTCCTTCGCAGCCCGCCACTGCCCCTGCCGGCGTCAGTGCTCCCCCCACTGCTCAAACATGACTATCTCCGACATCGGCTTGCGATTCTTCGGACTTGGCGCCGCATCGGGATAGCCCAACGGCATAAGCTCAACAATACGGATCTGTTCCGGCGCGCCGATCACTTGCCGAGCAGCGGCCTCGGAAAATGCCCCGATCCAGCATGTGCCCAGGCCCTCAGCCGCCGCCGCCAGCGCGATGTGCTCCAGCGCAATAGCCAGGTCAATGGTGTACTTCAGATGACCGCACGGCATCGTAGCCTCATCGGTTTCGGCGCAGGCAACGATGACCACCGGGGCCTGTGCCACGAACTGCTGACCGTTGGCCGCCTCCGCCAGCGCCTGGCGCTTCTCTGCGTCTGTCACGATGACGAAACGCCACTCCTGCACGTTGCCGGCTGACGGCGCCAGGCGGGCGGCCTCCATAACCCGCATCAGCTTCTCTTCTGGCACCGCCTTTGTCAGGTACTTGCGAACACTGCAGCGTGCCTCCACTGCCTCAAACAAGTCCATTATCCTTCCTCCTTCACGGGCGGCCACTCGCCGGTGAACACGCGGCAGCCCCCGGCCTTCTGTTCATCGGTAAGCTGTGATTGCGGGGAAAACCCGTATCTAGTTTAGTCACGCGCCACCTGATCTCCTGCATTTGGCCCGAAATGCGACGAGGTAAGAGGCGTCTATGCGGCGAATGTTGGGACGTGAATTCGCAGACGGCGGTACAGGAGGCCCATCTGGCAGTGTGAGCCGGACCAGGTCCGCCGAGGAGGTTGCCTTTGGCACGCAAGTTCGTTCCGCGCAAGGACTCGACGCGTCGTCTCGCCGCTATGATGCCGCCGACGGAAGGTGTGGCACCCGAGCAGCCGCTCTATTACCTCTGGCGCGTCTCTCCCAGCCGGATGGGTTTCTTCTTCGACCAGCTTGCCCAGTTGCTCCACGCCGGCGTCAATATCTACGAAGCCCTCCTGGAGCTGTGTCAGCGGGGTGTTGATCGGCGGCTGAGTCACGCTGCGGCCTCGATGGTGGAGCCGATTGCCAATGGGGCGAGTTTCGCCGACCAGCTCGACCGCTACCCGGAGTTATTTCCGGCGCATGTGCGCGGACTGGTGAAAGCGGGCGAGAAGAGCGGGCGGCTCGACCGCATCGCCGCCCAGATCGCCGAGGACTACCAGGAACGACAGAAGCGAGCCTGGGTCATATCTCTCGCTCAGCTGTGGTTCACCATGCCGCTGGTGCTCATACTCTTCGTCGTGCCGCTGCCGCGAGCTATAGACCTCGGCTGGAGTTGGTACTTCGGCTTCATCCTGCGGATAGCGGTACCCGTGCTCATCGGCACCATATTCCTCTATCAACTGTCTAAGGTCATACTGAATCTGCGGCGGGTCCGTCGCTTCCGCGACCGTCTGCTTTATGCCTTGCCGATGGCAGGTTTGCTCATCAGGCGGGCGGCTACTCGGCGCTATATCATCGCACTCGAGGCTCTCATCGGCAGCGGTGTTGAGATCCAGGAAGCGATGGAGATAGCCGCATCTACGCCGGGGAATCTAGTCATCGAGGCGCAACTACAGGAGGCTGCTCAGAAGGTGCGTGACGGCACTCCCATCGGTCCGGCGCTGGCCGGTGCCAGGGCTCTGCCTGTCGAACTCCGCCAATCGCTGGAGACGGCGGAGCGTGCAGGCAGCTATGACGACGTGCTGGATGGCCTCAGACACTGGGCCAGAGAACTGCAGGCGAGATCGCTCAAACTTGCCGGCATCGGTGGGTATGGGATAGTATTAGTCCTTGTCAGCATAGTAGTGGCCTTTGCCGTTGCCCATACATACAAGAGCTACATCGAGTCGGTGTTCAGGAAGGCTGACGAATGGATGCCGTGAAGGAGGACTGCGCCATCAGAACGGCGATGCTGCACGGAATCTGGATAGTCATGGCGGCCCTCGGCTTTGTCACATTGGCCTGTGGGGCGCCGCTTGCCCATTGGGGCTTTGACGATGGCCTGGGCGAGTGGGTGAGCTTCGCCGATGGCGCTGCGACCGCGGACGTTTCTACGGATCGTCCTGCCGTGGGCCGGAAATGCGCGCGTCTAGCTAGTAGCGCGGATGATGAGGCGATGCTTGTATCGCCGCCGCTGCCAATGGCCGAGACGGGAAAGCACTTTGATGTGCAGTTGCGCTTCCGGGCGGACAACCAGCAGGGACTTTTCAGTGTCGGTTTAGCACGGCGCCAAACAGATGCAGCACCCGAGATTGAACAGCTCTGGCGGCTGGCGGCACCTGCGGACGCCAAATGGCATCTGCTCAGATTGGCCGCAGTGGCACCACATGACCCTCAAAGACCGCTGTGCCTGACGCTAAGGTCTTCCGGTGGCGGAGAGTGGTCTGTTGACGATGTGCAACTGCTTGCCCATGTGCCGCCCAGTGCCCCGCCCCATGAGCCGATGGATAAGACCGCGATTTATCCGGAGCCACTCGAGGACAATTGGGAGCCTGACGGGCTTCTCGATGCGCGCAAGCGCACCATCGGTCAGAACGCCGAGCTGATCGTGGATGTGGCGGGCCTCCAGATCAGTATCCCGGAGCACGTAACCTGCCGGCGCGGTTTCCGCACCGGCATTGATACGTACTGCTCGAATCGCGGCACGGTGGACAAGGTCCTGGAGGTCCGCGTACAGGGCCCGCCGGATATGAGAATGCCTGAGTGGTCGGTGCCGGTGGCGGCGAAAAATACCCTGCGCTTGCGCGTACCGGTTCAGCGGCTGCTGATTGGCGACTGCTGGGTCAAAATGAGCTTCGGAGTACGGGGCGAGTATGCTGCTGCGGCGTTGCGCCTGCATAGCGAGCCGGCCTATCCGGCATTCGGCGGCGCGTGGCCGCAGGGACGATTACCCGCTGTCGGCCGGTCACAGCAACTGCGTCGCCTCGGTGCCGGTATGGCGCGCCTCGTCATTGAGCCGACGGCCGCAGAAGCTCAACAGGTTGCCGAACTGGTCAGGGACGGCTCCGGCGCTGTTGAGTATCTCCTGGCGCCGCTGGGCGGAGCAGTGGACGGCCTGCCCGATGCGCTGCTCAGTCCGCAAGTCTCCGCCAACAAGCCTTCCTGGTCGCCGCATACTTCCCCGCAGGTACCGGCTGCAGAGGCAAAGGCGCATCTCTGCAGGATGGCCACGTCGCTGTACAAGTACGATAGAGCGCCCAATATCTTCTCGTTGCCCTATTGGCTGCAATGGGACGCGACGGAGGGCTCACTGAAGCTGCCGGCTGAGCATCCGCTGGCAGCCACGGACCTGCGCGAGTGTCTGGGCAGGAGTGGTGATGACTGGGGTGTGCAGAGCCTGGTGCTGAACCTGCCGCCGCTGCCCGGGGCGGCCCTCCTCGATGCGCAGATAGACGGCCGGAGAGGGGCTGGCGTGGCGAGCTACTGGGCGGATTTCAACAGGCGCACGGAGCTGGCTCCGATAAGAGCAGCCGCGCACCAGGCCGAGGCCCACCTGCCTTTCACGGTGCTCATTACTGAGCCCGCAAGCAGCGCAGATCGCCGTCTGGATGCTCTGAAGCTGGGCAGAGCAATGGTCAACGCGGTCTCCTGTGGTAGCACGGCAGTATTGGTGCCCGCCGTCGCCGGGGCCGGCGAGGTTGCGCTGTTGGATGCACTGCCGGATGCGGATTCCGACCCGGTTGCCCGGGCCTTTACTGTACTGGCCAGGGAGCTTGCCGGGGCTACGGCGGTACTGGCACTCGAGCCGACCGACACCATGTCCTCGCGGTCCGATGCGCAGGTCACGTACAGGCTGTTTTTGCGCGGCGATGAGGGAATCGCGGTGATGTGGAACAACACGTCTAGCCCCATCGAAGTGGCTGCCGGTCTGCGCTCACAGCCGGTCTCAGTGAAACTGCTGCGGCTGGCATACTACCGCGATTTCGTCCAGGAGGAGTTCCAGCCGGTGTTCAAGCTCTCCGCCAAGGCGAAGGAGCTACAGCAGCCGGGCATCTACTTGCGGCTCGATCCGCTGGATATTACCGTGCTGTCCATGCGGCTGGTGGACCCCGGTATCGGCTGGCTGCGCGGGGTTTTCCCGGCCGACGAATTCAACGTGAGGTTGACGCCAAAGCAGCGCGGCCCGCAGTGGTGGGAGCGGTTATTCTTCTGATATGCACCGGCGAAATGAGCAAGTTTCTGTGGAGGGTGAGTGAACTCAGATGAGAAAGCTGCTGACGCTTCTGGCATTGAGCATGTTAATCGTTTCGGCATTCGGCCAGGAGGCCGGGGACGGTGACGCAGCTGCAGAGGAAGTCGCCGAAGAGGGCGGGCCCGCGTGGCTGGAGTTCTTCAAGGGCTTGAGCGATAGGGAATCACTCGTCGAGAAGCTCGCCGTCATCGCACTCATCGTAGGTCTGGCATTTGCGCTGTACTGGGTGGTACTACAGCTAATCCGCCGCGCGGTGCTGCGCCTGGAAGAAGAGAGCATGACGGCCACCGCGCGCGTCCGAGAGAGTGGCAAGCGCGCGGTAACCATACTGACCCTCCTCGCCAATGTCGTGAAGTGGACGATCGGGGTCGGTGGCTTGCTGTGGATCCTATCCGTGCTCAATGTAAGTATCGCTCCGGTGCTGGCCGGTGCCGGTATTCTGGGTGTCGCCGTGGCGTTTGGCGCCCAGACGCTCGTCAAGGATACCATCACCGGCTTCTTTCTCCTGCTGGAGGGCCAGTATGTGGTGGGGGACTACATCGAGGTGGCCGGGAAATTCGGTCTCGTTGAGTCCATTGGCCTGCGTGTGACGGTACTGAAAGACCTCGACAACCAACTCCACTACATACCTAACGGCTCCATCACCACGCTGACCGTCTATGAGGAGCCCTTCGTCAACTACGTGGTCGAGGTGCCGATGGCAAGCGCCGATGACGCGCACAGGGGCGCCGATGTCGTCCGGGGGGTAGTGGCAGATATGCTCGAGGATTTCCCCCGGCACCTGCCGACCGCCGGGCCTGTCTCGGTTGATACTACGACCGGCGGCGCGGCCTCCCTGCGCATCCCGGCGGCCATATTCCCGACGCAGGATTGGCTGGCGACCGAAGAGTTGCCCGCGCGCGTATTGCTGGCGCTGAAGAACGCAGATATGAGCATACCGGAGGGCCGGACGACGCGCACATATCCCGACCTCTCGCGGATGCCGCTGCCGCCACCAATTGTCGAAACCAACGAGGAGTCGTCACCCAGCATCTCGCGCTGGCTCTGACCCCACCTATGCAGTAACGAGCGCCTTCACCTGCGCCATCGAGGGCAAGTGCCCGCGCCCGCCGAGAGCAGTCGTGCTGAGCGCGGCTGAGGCCGAAGCATATGCCAGGCACTTCGGCGCCTCGTGGCCCAGCGCCAGCATGTAGGCGAAGGCCCCGTGGAAGACATCGCCGGCGCCAGTGGTATCAATGACCTGGGGGACAGGGAAGGCCGGCTGGTGCAGCAGATCATCGCCTCGGTACATGTCCGCGCCGGCGGCTCCCCGAGTTATGACGAGTGCCGCCGGCTTGTGCCGGAGGATGTGCTCTCGCCCGAGTGCTTCGTCAGAATCTGCAAGCGCCATGACGAGGTTTGCAGGCACGATGATGTAGTCGCTGAGGGCGAAAAAGTCGGCCAGGTGAGGGTCCGGCCGCTCTGCGTCGAGAACCACGGGCAGGCCTTTTTCGCGTGCGCGTTGGGCAGCCGCGAGCGCAGCGTCGGGGTGATGGGTGTCTATGAGCAGGCAGCGGCAATCTGTCAATGCTGCGAGGTCGGTGTCGTCCGCGCGCATGCGGGGCATTGACTCGTGCTTGTAGAAGATTGTGCGCTGCGCGGAGACGGGGTGGCTCACGCAGAAGGCGAACTGGGAGCTCTGCCCGGCATGTACCGCCAGGCCGTCGTAGTTGACGCCCAACTGGTCGAACTCACGGGTAATGTGCCGGCCGAACTCGTCGTCGGCGATGTGGGCGAAAACGG
>CAZCJS010000137.1:0-10746 GCA_964498775.1 uncultured Armatimonadia bacterium | reverse complement strand
GGAAAACATCCTACTACAGGCGGCGGACTTCGGGCTTGGCACGTGTTGGGTCGGGATTCGCGGCAGCGAGGAGCGCGGCTACGACCGCGAGGACTACATCCGTGAGGTGCTGCAAATCCCTGAAAACATCCGTGTGTCGGCGATCATCGCCTGTGGCCATCCGGATAAGCCCGCCAAGCCGAAACCTGCCGGGCCGCTGGAAAATGTACACCACGACACCTGGTAGGCGAACCGCCGCCCGGTGTTCGCCGGCCAGGAGAGTAACGCATGGCACAGCGCGGTCCCTATCTGCTGGGCATAGACGCGGGCACACAGAGTCTGCGCGCGCTCGTCGTTGATGTCCGGGGGACAGAGCTCGGCTGCGGCTCCCAGGTTTATCCGACCGCCTACCCGCACGTGGCATGGGCGGAGCAGGAACCCCGGCTGTGGTGGGAGGCAGTCAGGGTGGCAGTGCCTCAGGCGGTGGCTCAAGCCGGGATTACAGCCCGCGACATTGCCGGCATTTCCGTGAGCGGCACCTCATCCACGACCGTAGCAGTCGCGGGAAACGGTGAGCCACTGCGCCCTGCGATCATGTGGATGGACCAGCGCGCGACACGGCAGGCTGACGAAGTGACAGCCACCGGCGACCCGCGCCTCAGATACGCCGGCGGCGTTGAGTCGCCAGAGTGGAACATCCCTCGGGCGATGTGGCTGCGAGACAATCAACCGGACCTCTACGAGCAGGCCGACCTGCTCGTCGAACAGGTTGACTGGCTCACACATAAGCTCACCGGCGAGTGGACGACCTCCCTGGACATAGTTTCCTGCAAGTCGCATTATGTGAGCGTTGAGGGTGGGTGGCCGACACAACTGCTGGCGGAATTGGGCATCAGCGAGCTGCAGGACAAATGGCCGCGGACCGTGCTGCCAATGGGCGCGCAGGCCGGCGAGTTGAGTGCGACAGCGGCCGAACAGCTGCAATTGTCCTCCGGCATTCCCGTAGCTGCCGGCGGTATTGATGCCCATACGGCGATGCTCGGTATCGGGGTCGTCGAGGCAGGTCAGGTTGGGACCGCTATCGGTTCTTCGTCGTGCCTGGTGGCTCTCAGCGCCGAGGCGATCTTCGGGTCCCACTGGTGGGGTCCGTTTCCCGAGGCCATGATTCGTGGGTTGTGGGTGTTAGAGGGAGCCCAGGCGGCAACCGGCTCGGTAGTCTCCTGGCTTGCGGACAACTTCGGATACCCACAAGCGCCAGGTTGCGGAGATCGCTTCGAGGCCCTCGACGCGCAGGCGGCAGCGACACCTGCCGGAGCCGAAGGGTTGGTAGTGCTGGATTACTGGCAAGGCAACCGTGTACCATTACGTGATCCACTCGCACGCGGGGCTATCTGGGGGTTGAGCCTGCGTCATGGCATCGGCCACCTGTTGCGTGCCATCTACGAGGGCACGGCGATGGGAGGTCGCCATATTATTGAGGACCTTGCCGGGGCCGGAGTCCAAACAGCAAGCCTCCGCGCCTGTGGTGGCGGCACGCGCAGCCGTCTCTGGATGCAGATACATGCGGATGTGTTACAGATGCCGCTACTGCTCACCCGGCAACCGCAGGCCGCGGCACTTGGCACTGCCATCTGCGCGGCTACGGGTGGAGGTTTGTACGCCGGCGTCGGTGAGGCCTCGCAACAGATGGTTCGGCTCAGCGCCGAGGTCGAGCCTAACGCCGCGAACACCGGGGTGTATGACGCGTTGTTCGACCGCTACTTGCGGACCTATGCGGCGCTGGGGAGTCTGATGCACGAGAGCGCGGAGGATGGGGCCGGCTTCGAGGACAGTTAGGCCCGAGCTACCCGAAAAGCCAAATACGAGGAGAGCTACATTGCGCCAGAACGGGGAGCGCAAAGCACAGGAGTCGAAGCAGGTGGCAGCAGCACTTGGTGCAGCCATCGCGGCCGGCGTGCCTGCGGTCCTGCAGAGCCTCATCGCCGGCTATCACCCCATTGATATCGCCATAGCCATGCGCGACCTGAACCGCCAACAGCGTGAAGCGGTCTTCGTACTGCTCAGCCCTGAAGACTCCGGTGTCGTGCTGGAGGAAGTTGACGACGAAGTCGCCGTCGAGTTGGCCGAGGGCACCGATGACCAAGCAATGGCCCGGATCATAGACCTCGTACCACCTGATGTCGGGGCCGATCTGCTCAACTTGCTGGGGCACGACCAGATGCACCGCATACTCGAGCGGATTCCGGACCAGTACTCGGCCGAACTCGAGCAACTCAGCGGTCATGCAGCCGAGACAGCCGGCGGCCTGATGACATCAGAGGTCGTTCACGCGCCTATGGATGTCACTGCCGGTGATGTGATTGCACACATAAAGACCCAGCGGATACCGCCCGAGAGCCTCCTGTACATCTATGTGATTGACGAGCATCGTGCTCTCTGCGGGGTCGTGGACATGGCGGAGCTGGTGACAGCGCCCCCTGAGCAACAACTCGGTGAGTTTATGGTGGGCGATGTCGTTGCGGTTACGCCCGAGACGCATCAGTCCGAGGCGGTCAGACTCGTTGATCAGTACGACCTGCGGGCCTTGCCGGTAGTGAATGAAGTGGGGCAACTACTCGGGCAGGTCACCTTCGACGACATCATAGATGCGCTGCAGGATGAGCACACTGAGGACATCGCCCGTTTCGCGGGCACCAGTCCCAAGGACCTGCTCGCCCAATCCAGTCTGCAGGTCACCTGGCTCCGCTTGCCCTGGCTGGCGGTCTGTTTCGCCGGTACGCTGATCTCGGCATCTGTCATCACCTCGTTCGAAGACCTTCTGAAAGCCTATGTAGAATTGACGGCGTTCATTCCCGTCATCGCCGCCACCAGTGGTAATGCCGGCTTGCAGTCAGCCACGATTATGGTCCGAGCCTTGTCGCTGGGCTATGTGCAGAGCAAGAATGTGGTCCGGATGATGCTCCGACAGGCGATAACAGGACTGGTGCTTGCGCTGCTGACGGCAATCACCGCCGGAGTGGCCGGGCATCTGCTGCTCGGGACCTGGGAGATGGGCGTGGTGGTCGGGCTGGCGATGCTATGCGCCGTCACATGGGCCTCCATTTTGGGTGCCATCGTGCCTCTTTTCTTCAACCGCATCGGAATAGACCCCGCCGTCGCCTCCGGGCCGCTGGTAAGTACGGCAAACGACGCCGTCGCCATACTCATTTACCTGGGGCTTGCGGCTGTTCTGTTGCGGTTGTGGATGTAGCAAATGTGACGAATGTGGTAGAGTATTTGCGGGGGTGATTGGGGAGTGAGCATCTGGTGCAATTCACAACCAACACCATCGCGATATCGAGGGCACCCGCCGGCTGTCTGTCTGAGTATGTGCATCATCCGCAGACGGGGTTACAGTACACCACCACACATTTAGACACACATTGACTTTGTGCCTTGGATTCGTTATAATGATACGGTTTTCCGCGGTTTCTTGCGCTCAATTGTGGTGCGTGTTGAATTTGATCAGCGTGATTCTGGAGTGGGAGGGCTACTAGATGGCTGAAGACAAAGGCAACGAAGCTGAAGAGCAGGAAGAAGTCGAAGAAGCGGAAGCTTCCCAAGATGACGACCTCGACATTGACCTGGGGCCGAGCAAACCGCCGCCACCGTCACAAGGCGGGGGTTGCCGGGGCGTGACGGCGATATTGTTCATTCTCCTCATCGCCATTGCTGCGGCCTCGATTTTCTACTCCTTGCATCTGAGGGAACTGCGCGAGAAAGCTCTGGAGGCGAAGGCAGCGCGCATTGCTTCCTATCAGGCGAAGTTTGGCATCGTCGTGAGCAATGTTGACAGCGCCGTTGCTGAGGCCGAATCCGGCAACATCAACAGGGCGCTAGAGTTGCTGGAAAACGCCGAAGCGCAACTGACTCTTATCGGCTCAGAGGCCAATCAGTTCGATGACCAGCAGTGGGCCGGGCACGCAATGCGCAAGAAGCAGTTCATCATTGATGCCAGACAGATGATCGCCAGTCACCAGGAAGTAATACAGGACCAGTTCAATGGCCTCAAGAGCAAGTTTGCTCACGCGGACCTCAAAGGCTTTAGCCAATCTTCTCCAGACGAGGCAGTACCAGAGGAGCCGCAAGCACCCGACGTGGATGCTGAACCCGCTGCCGAGAGTGAGAGCGGAGTCGAGCCGACAGCACCGCGCGAGGTTGAGCCACCCGTGGAACCGGTTGATGAGCCGGCGTCGCCGCCACAGCAGTGAACTCGGTCGTTGCGCGGGAACGACGCCCCGGCCGATTCGGGACATGCGAGTGGCCGTCCTGTCAGTGGAAACTTGTTAGTGGCAACCTGCGAGGAGCGATGGCTCAGGCGGGACAAGTTTGTTATGTCTGGAACTTCGTGTGGCAGGAAATGGCACAACCTTCTCTTTTTTCCCCCGGCGAGCGAATATAGCGATGTGTGTGAGGGCCTGTGAACGGCGGCTATGTGCGCTACCGTCGGCGCGATCAATGATGTATGGTCGTAAAGTTCTCATATGCTGCGCAGATTAGTACAAGGCTATTGCCGGCGAGATAGCATCAGCAGGGGGTTCGTAGCTTGGCAGCAGGAAACAAGAAGGTCAAACAGCAATTATTGGAGTTGCTATCGGCCACCTCTACCTCGCGCGAGGCCATCAATGAAGAGCTCGCGAAGATGGGCGACAAGGCGGTGCCAGTACTTCTTGAGTTGCTGGAACATAAGGACTATAAGATTAGGATGGCGGCGGCGCAGTGTCTGGGGGAGCTACGCGCCGAAGAGGCAGTCCCGAATCTTGTGACAAGTCTCAGCGACTCATCGAAGAACGTTCAGCGATGTACCGCCAAGGCACTTACGTGCATTGGGCAGTCGGCAGTTGAGCCGTTGCTTGACGCTCTTATCGGCAAGGATCAATCTGCTCGCAGATGGGCGGCCGAAGCGCTCGGCGATATCGGCGACCGTTCAGTAGCACTTGACCTCGTCAAGCGACTCAATGACCAGAACATTGAGGTGCAACGTGCGGCGGTCACTGCACTCGGCGAGCTCAATAACAAGAAGGCAATCGAGCCGCTGGTAGACGTGCTGGAGATGGACAATGTTGAGTTGGCAAAGGCATCGGCGGAGGCGCTGGGTAAGATCAGGAGCACTATCGCGATCGAGCCGCTGATCAGAGCGCTGTCGTCGCCGAGCGTGGACGTACAACGAGCCGCTGCGAACTCCCTGATGGCCATCGGGCGAGCCTCAGTGCCGCATCTGCTCGAGCAGTTGGTCTGCCCCGACTACGTTGTGCGCAGATGGGTAGCTGAGATTCTGGGGGAGATAGGTGACGAGAAGGCTCGAGACGGCCTCATAATCGCGCTCGATGACGACAACACGCGGGTCGTGCACTACGCCGCGATAGCTCTCGGCCAGATTGGCAAACCTTCGGTTGTCCGCTATCTCGTTGCGCTCCTCGACCACCCCAAGAAGGACATCCGCTGTGCAGCAGTTGAGGGTCTCGCACACGTGGGTACATATCACGTCGTCGAACACCTCAGCCATATGCTCGGTGACGAAGACTGGGTGACCCGTCTGACTGCCGCACGCGGTCTGGGCGACGTCGGTAGTCGCACGTGCATTCGCCCGCTGGTGAAGGCACTCAAGGACGAAGAGTGGAGTGTGCGTAAACACGCCGCCGAAGGGTTGGGCAAAGTCGGCATCCGGAAGGGTGCCTTGGGCCCGCTCATTCGCGCGGCAAGTGACACCAGGCCCTCGGTGCGCAGATCCGTGGCATTGGCACTGGGTCAACTCGGAGGAGCCAGGGCTCCGAAAGTACTGGAGAAACTCAGCTCCGACTCTGACGACAAAGTCAAGGAAGCTGCCGAGGAAGCCTTCGCGATGCTGAAGGGCATGCCTGTAGCTTCGGGAACCTGAACGACAGACGCAGCGACAGCAAAGCTCTCTGTGCCCGGTGCTGGTGTGCCGGGCATTTTCTCTACCTGCAGCAATAACCGCAGGCACTGCTGTTGCCGGTGCAGAGTTCTTTGGCACACACGGTGCGTTCTCCGTTGCGTTTTGCAGGCGATACGAAGCGCAAGTGGACTAAGGCAGTGACGGGAAGGCGGTTTGTGTCAGCCTGGGTATCAGCTTTACACAGACATAGCTATGCAGACTTTCACTGCAACTGCGACACGAGCCGATTTAGCGGCGGTTGCAAATAGATGTAGAGTTACCGTATAATGGCGTCTGAACCTCGTTGCCGGCGAGAGTACGAGTGCGTTTGTGAAAGGGGTTTCGCCGTGAAGAACTTGCTAGGCATTGCTTCGCTCAGTGTTTTCCTCATCGTTCTGCTCAGTGGGTGCAAGCCGACCGATGTTTCCGGCTCCGTAGCCGGTACATCTCCAGGCGAAACCGAGCTTTCCGCCGAGCGGTCCGCAGACCTCCAGACGATTTTGGAGTACCAGCGGGAGAGCAAGCAGGACCTTGCAGCGCTGCTTGAGGACATCAAGGCCCAGAAGGCGAAAGAGCAAGCCGACAAGGGACCCCACCCACTAGTCAGCGACCTCGCAGTGGCTCAACAGTTGACTGCGGAGGCGCAGGAAACCGACGACAATGCGGAGTTGACGGCACTACTCCACCGCGTCCAGGTTGTGCTGATCTCGATGCAGGCGGAGACGCCGGCAGCTACGATCATGCAACGCCTCGAACGGGCCCGGCTCCTGCTGACGCTGCAGCAGCCGGCGGATGAAGACATGGCGCAGGCTGCCCAGGAACTCATGGCTGTGCTCGAAACCAGCTTCAACGTGGAACCGGCTGAGCTCGCGCCCGTTGTGGCCACTAAAGTCGAAGCCGCGAAGAAGGCCCTCGACGCTAGAGATGCCAACACTGCCCGTCGCTTGATTATGGATGCGCAGAGCACCGCAGCAAATCACCCCATCAATGTGACACTGCGAAAAGCCGCGGCCTCGGCAAATGGCGCCGAGGATGCACTCAATCGCGGCGCCTATCAGGTCGTTCACGCAGAGCTGGCGGAACTGGCTGCGATGCTGGACAAGGTCGCTGCAGTAGCCATCGTCAGGCGCGCCGAGCCGGAGCAGGAAGCGACGCTGGATGAGTCCGCAGCAGTGGAAGCCCCGTCGAGCGAAGCCGCGACCGAGGAACCGCTGCCACAGACCCCGCCGACGCAGGTTGAACCTGTCCCCGGCGCGGCGGACGAAGCTGTTGCACCGGCCGAGCCACAGGCCACCGGTACCAGTAGTGCCACACCGGCCCCCGGACGCCGTGGAGGAACCCCGCGAGGCCGAGGGGGAGGGCATGGGGCATCGGCTCCGCCCGAGCCGGCCGGCGCGAGTGCAACAGACCGTCCCGTGTCGCCCTAAGTAAACGGCGGCTGGCACTACGTTCCCGCACCAGCGGCTGCAGCACAATTTACACCGGAGCAATCCGCTCATGGACCCCGCCGCCTTCTGTCAGTTGCACAATCACACCGAATATAGCCTCCTTGACGGCGCCGCACGCATCTCAGACCTCGTTGACCGCGCCGTAGAGCTGGATATGCCCGCGTTGGCAATCACAGACCATGGCGCGATGTATGGCGTCATCGAGTTCTATCAGGCCTGTCTCGACCGCGGCATCAAGCCCATCATCGGCTGCGAATTGTACCTGGCCCCCGGCAGTCGCCTCCAGCATTCCGGCGGACATGAGGAATTGTCACATCTGGTTCTGCTGGCTGAAAATCAGACCGGCTACCAGAACCTCATCAAGGTTGTCACCGACACGCACCTCAACGGTTTCTACTACAAGCCGCGAGCTGATTTTGAGTTGCTAGCCCAGTACTCCGAGGGCCTGATTGCGACGACTGCCTGCATCCAGGGCGAGATCCCGCGCCGCATTCTGCAGGAAGATGAAACCTCGGCGCGACAATACCTCGGCCAGTTGCAGGAGATTTACGGGCCCGCTAACGTATACCTCGAAATACAGCAGCATGGTATCCCCGAGCAGCAGAGGGTCAATGAAGCCATCGGCCGCATTGCGCGGGACAACAACACCCCCGTCATCGCCACCAACGACACGCACTACGTCAACAGACAAGACGCACGGATGCACGATGTGCTGTTGTGCATACAGACTGACTCGACGATGCAGCAGCCAAAGATGCGATTCCCCAATGATGAGTTCTACCTCAAGTCGGCGGATGAAATGGCGGCCGTGTTCCCCGAGAATCCGGAGGCGCTAAGCAACACCATCGAGATTATGGAGCGCTGTAATCTCGAGTTCGAACTTGGCGAGCTCAACATGCCCCGGCTTGATGTGCCCGAGGGCTACACGCGAGAAGAGTACCTGCGCAGACTGTGCGAGGACAACATCGAGACGCGCTATGGCGGACGTCCAGTGGAAGTGCTCGAGCGGCTCGACTATGAACTCGAGGTCATCGCCAAATCCGAGTACACAGGCTATTTTCTCATCGTCAGGGATTTCGTGAAAGAGGCGCGGAGCCGCGACATTCTGGTAGGCCCGGGACGCGGCTCGGCGACTGGCAGCATCGTGGCTTACCTCCTCGGGATTACCGATATTGACCCACTCAAGTACAATCTTATCTTCGAGCGGATGCTGAATCCCGAGCGGGTGACCCCGCCGGACATTGACCTTGACTTCCCCGACGATCGGCGCGAAGACATCATCAACTACGTCAAGGACAAGTATGGCGATGACCATGTCGCGCAGGTCATCACCTTCAGCCGGATGGGACCTAAAGCGTCAATCCGCGATGTCAGCCGGGCGTTGGAGATCCCCCTCGACAAGGTCAATGAGCTGTGCAAGCTTGTGCCGGGAGGCCCGAAGGCAACATTACGGGATAGCCTCGAGGGGGTGGCGGAACTGGCCGCCCTGGTCAGTGGCGATCCGCAAGTCAAAGAGATCATTGACTACGCCCAGGGCATTGAGGGGCTCGTGCGTCACGTATCGGTTCATGCGGCGGCCGTCGTGATCGCCAGCCGGCCGATTACTGAAGTCGTACCGCTCTGCGGCGGCGGCAACAGGGGCGCAGTGACGACCCAGTATCCGATGGATGATGTCGAGGCTTGCGGGCTGGTGAAGATTGACTTCCTCGGCCTCAAGACTCTGACTATAGTTGACAACGCGCTGAGGAACGCCGCGGCCAATGGCAATGCGCCGGGCTCAGTTAATGAGATTCCGCTCGCTGATGCAAAGACCTACGCGTTGTTGTGCAGCGCCAACACCGCGGCTGTGTTTCAGCTTGAGAGCGACGGGATGCAGGCCTTGCTGAAGCAGTTGCAGCCGGACCGCTTTGAGCACGTGATAGCATTGGTGGCGCTATACCGGCCCGGCCCGATGGCACACGCACCGGAGTTCTGCGCGGGGCGACACGGGGCCAAGATACGCTACCTCGACCCCCGGCTCGAACCCATTCTTCAGGAGACCTACGGGGTCATTATCTACCAGGAACAAGTCATGAAAATCGCGGTGGAATTGGCCGGCTTCACAATGCCGCAGGCCGAGATAATCATGCGCGCAATGTCCAAGAAGCAGGAAGACAAGATGGCCAAGATGAAGCCGCTGTTCATCGAGGGCTGTATCAAAAACGGTGTCTCCCCGGAGGCGGCCCAGACGATATACGAGCGCATGGACACGTTCTCCGGCTATGGGTTCAACAAGTCCCACAGCGCGGCGTATGCGCTGGTGGCGTATTGGACCGCGTACCTGAAGGCCAACTACCCGGCAGAGCTCATGGCCGCACAGTTGAGCATGGTGATGGACAACACCGATGAGATAGCAAAGTATGTGATGGAATGCCGGCGCATGGGCTTGGTGGTGCAGCCGCCCTCGGTGAACTTGTCGGCGGCGGAGTTCTCCGTCGCCGCCGGCGCAGTCGCCTTCGGGCTGGCTGCGATCAAGAACTTCGGCCGAGCATCGGCGGAAGTAATTGTTGCTGAGCGAACCGAGAACGGTCCGTACACCGGCTTGTATGATTTCTGCCGACGTATGCCGGCTCGCCAGATTAGCAGGGCCGCGCTCAAGCAACTTGTTCAGGCCGGAGCCTTCGACGAATTCGGCGAACGCAACGCCTTGCTCGCGGCCCATGAAACCGCCCTCGCAGCCGGACAGAAGCACCAGCAAGATCGCAGCGTGGGGCAGAACTCGCTCTTCGACGCACTGGGTGACGAGGATGCCGATGGCGTAGCCGAAACACTGCCTGACGTGCCGCCTCTGGGAGATGATGAGAAGCTCGCCATGGAGAAGGAATTCCTGGGCCTCTATGTCTCCGACCACCCACTGATACGCGCCCAGGAAAGGCTGGCCCGCTGCAGTTCCTGCTTCATCGAGGACCTTGCCAAGTTCCCCGACGAGGAGGTCCTGATAGTCGGTGGAATGGTGGGGGAAACCAAGGATCATATCACCACCAACGGCGCACCGATGATGTTTTTCACGCTCGAGGGTCTCGACCGCTCGGTGGAAGTCACGCTCTTGCCCAACACCTATGCGAAGTACAAGGACACGGCAGTCAAGGGCGAGATAATCATTGTCGAGGCCAAGGTGCAGCGACGTGGCAGGATCATCGCAGACGGCGAGGAAGTCGTGGATGTGAAGCTGCTGGCGACGAGGATGAGATCGTTGAAGGGCGCCCGCCCACTATCCGAGCAGCGCCGGAAGAAGGCTGAAGCGGCCATCCAGCGGCAACAAGAAGTGCTAACAGCACAGGCCGAGGCCCGCAAGGTGCCGTCGGTTCATATCCAGATAGACCTTGGTTTGATGGCTGTCGACTC
>CAZCJS010000136.1:0-10770 GCA_964498775.1 uncultured Armatimonadia bacterium | reverse complement strand
TGCCAGACCAGTGGCAGGATCAACCTCGACAGCGTAGATAGCGCCGCCGCTGGCGGTCTGGAAGACAAGGGTGCTCGTGATGGGCAGACTGGCTACCGGGGTCGGCGTGGTGTAGGCGGATGTGTCGCCAGTGATCGTGCAGTTTTCGTACAACTCCAATATCAAGATAGGCGGAGATCCTAACACGATATGGGCCCCCGAAGGCATCTCGTACAATGCCAACGCGGTAGTCAACGGGGCGAAGGCAAATGCCGACTGGATCGCAATGGAAGCAGATGCGTGGGGCGCTGACTATGTGGCCGTATCGCTGGATCACTTCAAGGTGCCGAAGTTCAAGGCCGGTGAGAAGTATGCAGCGTGTTCGACGCCGGTGGACTACGCAGGCTATCTGGAGGAGGCGAGAGACTTCATCAAGTCGAAGGGCCTCGATGAGGTCGCTGCTGAAGCCGATGACGCGGCGATGGCTGACTACCTGGGCTACATGACCAGCGTCGAGTACCAGGGGTTCCGTGCCGACTTCATGGAGACAGTGCGGATTATGGACCCGGCGTGGGGCATGATTGACACTGAGGGCATCCCGTTCGTGCTGGACTTCGCAGTGACGCGCGATTTCGGGCTGGGTGTGCGACAGGGGCTCGGCAACAGCCATATGATGATGGAGGCCGAGCTTGGAGCGACGGGTAGTTCGGGCGACGGCATTGGCTATGAACCGATGCGAGGTGCTGCGCTTGAGGAGTTTGCAACACTGGCTGCGGCGTTTGTGGAGTACACAGGTGCGGAGGGAATGGCGTACGACATCGGGATGAAACATGGGGCGAAGTCCGATGAGAAGCACCCGGCGGATGAAGAGAAGCTGGAAGTCGTGCAGCGCACCGTGCTTGAGAAGACCGGCGTGTATGCAGCGTATGCGCAACACGGCGGCACGGGTGCGGCGGAAGTAGCTCGCGGGCTGGTCGGTAAGACCAATGTCAATACCGCGTTCCTGGTTGCCGGCAGCAATGCTCGTGCCGAGCACTTCGGGACAGGGATAGACAAGGTCCAGGCGGGTGACAAGAATATGTGCGGCACCAACGTTGAGACGCATGTGTACCTGGAAGCGCTGTACAACTCCTGCGTGGAACGATACGGAACCACAGGCAGCTACCAGACGGGCGAGAAGGTGGCGGAGTTCCTGGCGCAGTAGCCTGCGCAGCGAGCAAATAGGGATAGAGTTCGAGGCAGGGCCAGTTGATTGGTCCTGCCTCGTTTCTTTTGCCTGTACGGGAGACCGCATCGGGTAAGGTATCAGGTTCGACAAGGTGTGCCGGTACGCAGCGGGGAATTGCAGGATGTGGGAGTTACTGATCGGTCGAGGGGATGTTGATGAGGATATTGTTGGTGGTGCCGAGGACTTTGATGGTTATGTTCTCGGGGTCAGCTTGGCCGGCGCGGAAGCGGTTGCTGCCGGCGGCCTGGAGATATGTGAGGGCGGCTTCAGGAGCGGCGTGGCCAGTGTCTGGAGGAGGTTCAGACTGGGCCAGCCTGGCGCGGAGTATCCTCATGCCGACGATGTCAGTGGCAACTGGATCGGCGGACATGAGCAGGCCGCGATATTCCCAGGTGGGAGGGAATTCCTCTCCGGTGTCCTGGAGGACGGGCTGGTAGGCTTCGAGAATGTGCAGATGGGTCTTCCTGCGGACATACGGATGGGCGGCGGCGCGGGGAAGCTGTGCTGGGTCTGCGAGCAGCCGCAGCCTCTCGGTGTGCGGGACGGCGGCAAGGTGGTTGACAACGCACCCGGTCATGCCGAGAGTCTTGTGGGCACGGAGGCGGGCGACGTTGATGATGAGTGTCGCGTAGTCGAGGACAATGCGGCTGAGACCACCGCGGAAGCCCTCGGAGTCGCTACCCATCGTGCGGACGCCTCGGCCCGTGGGGTTGACTGAGATGCCAGCGGCGAAGAGATCGGTCTCGCTACGGGCATAGACAATGATGTTGTCTTGTGATACGCCGGCGGCAATGAGGCCGTCAATGATGGCGTTGATCGTTTCAATGGCGACAGGCGGTTTCTGCAGGTCAACCTGGATAGCGACTTTGTCGTTAGATGTGGCAATGTTGCGCCACGGACTGGTGAGCGGGTCGTCGTGGCCGGTGAATTCGGTAACGGCATCGGAGAGCAGAGGGACAACTTGCCTGTAGTCAATGCGGCCGCGGGGGAAGAGCAACTCGGGTGATGTCCAGCCGGGAGGAATGAGGATGCGGTCGGTGCGGCTGAGAACGACGGTTGCCGGCGGGATTGGTGAGGGGGAAGCATGGGCATAGGGACCGGCGGCAGAAGTGCCAATCAGCGCCAGCAAGGGTGCAACGATTGCGATGATGCGGAGTCTGTCCACCCGGGCTGGTTCCTTTGGTTAGTCCTGTGTAGCTGCCATAGATGTATCAGCACTTAGTTGAGACAGCAGATATCGGCGCAAGTTGCGGCAGTTGATGGTGGAGAATGGCTGTGAGCAAGCGGAAAGAGGACAGTGGTAAGCGGTTGCACCCGGTGACGTGGGGCTGTGTAGGCTGCAGCGGCATCATACTGGTGATTGTGGTTGTCGGCTCAGTGGCGGTGCGGGGGATCATCGAGAAGATGGGCGCCTCAGAAGATGATTTGGGGCTCAGCGGGCAGAGGGCAATACTGGAGCGCGTGCCGGGGGGGATCGTGCGGAGGGAACTCACCGGCGGGCAGTGGCTGGAGGTGTCTTCGCTGGCATGGCGGGGTGATGACAGCCTGACGTACACGGTAATCGCAATGCCAAGGATGTCGGAGATGATGGGGGCGGCCATGTCTGTGGGCATGACACCGTACGGTGATCAGGATGAGATGAGAAGGCGGAGTGCAAAGATGGCGGGTGCCTTCCTCAGCGCGCCGGTGCGAGAATACGATTTCCGTAATAGAGTAGATCAGGAGCTTGTCAGTGTGCCCGAGAACGCATTCGTCGGATTGCGCGGACTGGCTTGGAGCCCGGACGGCAGCCAACTGGCTATCGCCATCATCCCGCCGGAGCACATCACAGACACAGAACACACCTCGCAGGACGACGTGCTGTACGTCATGTCAGTCGGGGCGTCTGGCGGATGGCGGAAGCTGACGAGCGGCTGGTGGGCGGAATGGTCACCCGACGGAGAATGGATAGCGTTCCGGCGCGACGGTGGTAAGGACGAGAAAGGGTACTACGTCATCAGGTCTGATGGCTTCGGTGAACGGCGCGTCGGGGGCAAGATCTGGGGTTGGACGAGCAAGGACGAGCGATGCGTCTCGGTCTATGGCAGGAGGTGTCTCGACGAGGAGAAGGGCGAGTTCCCCTGGGAGCTGTGTCACGTCAACCTTGCGGATGGTGCAACGAGACAGGTCGAGGCACATGCGGAGGTGGAGAGACTGGGGCCGTTGTCACCGACGGAACGCGGTTTCGCGAGGAGACCTGAAGCCGAAGATGGGGAGGACGTAACGTGGGTGGGAGCAATCGAGCCCGCGGATGGCAGCGTGAGGTGGCTGAGCAAGAACCTGCGGGGGCGGTGGTTCGTCAGGGCTGAGATACTCGACGGCAAAGCGCTGCTCATGAACGGAACATCTGGCGAGGAGATGGACAAGGATCATCTGGCAGTGTTCTCGACGATTGATGGCCGCCTGCGAGTACTCCCGGGGCTTGTACGCATCTTTGATCCAGCGGTGTCTGGCGGGAGGCGGATCGCCTGGGTTGAGCGGCGGGAGGCGACACTGTACGGCTTCGTGCCGATTCCCGTGTGCGATATTGCGGTGCTGGAGATCACGCGCCCGGAGGAACTCCTGACCGGGCGGATACCGGAGGAGAACTGAGAGGAGAATGTGATGATAAAGATTGGCGCGAGCCGGACGGACATAACGCCGGATGTAGGGATATGGCAAGCAGGTTTCGGCGGGCGCGACAGGCCTTCGGAGGGCGTGCACATCCCGCTGTACACACGGGCTTTCGCGTTCAGTGACGGGCAGCGCTGCGCGGCGGTGGTGACCAATGATCTGGTCGGCCTGTCGCGTCCGGAGATAATCAAGATTCGGAAGGGCGCTGCGAGGCAGTGTGAGGGCCTCAGCGAATCCGATATCATGATCTCGTGTACGCATACGCATTCGGGGCCGGCGGTGTCAAGCTACCTACGCGGCCAGCCGAAGGACTGGGATTATATCGAGCGGCTGTGTCTGATGATCTCTGACACGATCACTGAGGCGTATCGGGAGATGCAGCGCGGGCGGCTGTACTTTGATGCGACGGAGGTAGAAGGCTTCAACCACAACCGACGCAATGAGGCTGGGTACCGTGAAAAGCGGCTGGCCTGGCTGGAAGCACAAGATGAACAGGGTCAGTTCATCGGGGGTCTCGTCAATTTCACGGCGCACCCGACGATGCTGACGGGGTACATGCTGTCGGGTGACTATGCGGGAGTGTTGACGCAACAGATGGAGCGGCAGCTCGGCGGGACCGTGGGGATGATTAACGGCTGTCACGGGAACATTAATGCCTATCCGCGGGCACGGGAAGACTATGCCGTAGTTGACGACCACGGTGCGCGACTGGCGGAGCAGGCACTCAGACTGAGGGATGCGCCGGAAGATGTGGAGGCGGAGCAGGTGGCGGTGCGTAGCCGGATGGTCGAGGTGACTTTTGGCCCCGCTCAGCCGAGGTCGGTGTATGAGGTAATCGCAGCTGATGAAGATGAACGTGACTTTGTGCGGGAGTGGGCGAATGATGTTTTGGCTACGTACCCCGGAGATCCGGTTGAGGGGGCGGATGAAGGTGAAGTGATGGCAATTCAGCTGGGGCGAGCGGTGATCATCGGCATCCCGGGGCACGCCTTTGCGGAGATTGGACGCGACATAGTGGCGGCGCTGCCTGAGAAGCTCGTCTTGATCGCGAACCATGCCAATGACTATCTGGGATACTTCGGGACGCGAGAGGGCCATGATGAGGGCGGCTATGAGGTCGAATTCGCTTACCGATTCAACAGCAGCTTCCGGTGGGCGATGGATGCAGATACGACCTACCGGATGCAGGATGCGGCGATAGAGTTGGCAAGAAAATAGCGCGTGCGGGGACGGTTTCAGTCACGACTGATGATGGGGAGATCGGATAGGAAGGGGCTGTTCTGGGCGATTTCGGAGGCGTGCTGGAGGCTCTCGGGGGTGCCGGCATCGGTCCAGGCGAAGGGGATGATGTCGTAGCCGAGCCGGCCGCGCTGCAGGTAGGCAGCGTTGACATCGGTGATTTCGTACTGGCCTCGGTCAGACATCTGCAAGGTCGGCAGTATCTCCCAGATTTGGCTGTCGTACATGTAGACGCCAATGACGGCGTAGGATGAGGGCGGGTCGGCGGGCTTCTCGATGAGAGCGGTGATGTTGCCGTCATCATCGAATGCGGGCACGCCGAAACGCTCCGGGTCGGGAACCTCGGCCAGCAGGATGTGGGCGCCGGTAGGCTCTTCGGCGAAGGTCTGAATGTATGGTCGAATGCTGCCATTGACGATGTTGTCACCGAGAATGACGACAAATGGCTCTTCGTTGATGAAGTGGCTGCAGAGGCGGACGGCATCAGCAATGCCCTGCGGCGCGGGCTGGTATGTGTAGTAGAGATGCTCGAGGCCAAATTCCCCGCCGTCATGAAGCAGCTCGAGGAATCCGCCGGGACTGTTGCCGCCGGTGACGATGAGGATGTCCTTAATACCCGCTTCGACGAGCGTATAGAGCGGGTAATAAACCATCGGGTAGCGCCAGACGGGCAGTAGGTGCTTGTTGGTAATGCGCGTCATGGGCTCGAGACGCGTACCAAGACCGCCGACGAGGATTACGCCTTTCATGGTGGCTCCTCTCTGACTATGTGAACGGCATTGACAGGCAGAATGCCTGTCCTCCAGCGGCATAGAACATACGGCAAAGGCAACCACGATTCTAGATGCTGACCGCGGCTTTGACCATGTCGAGGAAATAGCGCTGGACGCGGCGGTCGTCGGTGAGTTCCGGATGGAACGCACAGCCGAGCAGATGATTCTGGCGGACCATGACTATCCTGTCGCGGCAAGTGGCCATGACGCTGACACCGTCACCGACCGTGGTCACATAGGGAGCGCGGATGAAGACGGCTCTGGTGGTGCCGCCGGGAAGATCGCTGACGGCAAGGTCGGTCTCGAAGCTGTCAACCTGGCGACCGAACGCGTTGCGCTTGACCGCGATGTCCATGTAACCGAGCCGCCACTGGTCGTTGTCCACGATGTCCTTGGCGAGGAGAATCAGGCCGGCGCAAGTACCCCATATCGGCTTGAGGTCGGCATGGAGCTTGCCGATGGCTTCGTCGAGGCCGAAACGCCGGCAAAGGTTGCCGATAGTCGTGCTCTCGCCGCCGGGAATGATCAGACCGTGGCATGACTCGATAGCGTCCCCGGTCTTGACTGGAATGGCCTCTACGTCATCAAGTTCATTCATGGCCGCCAAGTGCTCGGCGAAATCGCCTTGCACCGACAGCACGCCGATGCGATATTTCACTTCTTATCTCCTTGGTGGTGCAGTGGTTGCTGCAGATGTTGCCGCGATAGGTCTGCGTATGAGTAATTAAAGGGAACCCGGCAGCCGGGTTCCCTTTGTTGCCGTACCGATACGACGCTCGTGCGGGAGCAGTGAGTTGTGCGGGTACTACCAGCCGCGGAGGGCGAGACGCTCACTGTCCTCGAGTGTGCGCACGTCAATGCCGTCCATGGCGGCGCCCTCCAGACCGCGAGAGGCCCGCGCGACTTCGACAGGGTCCTCGAAGTAAGTAGCGGCATGGACGATGGCGTTGGCGCGGGCTTCGGGGTCCTCGGACTTGAAGATACCGGAGCCGACGAATATGGCCTCCGCGCCAAGCTGCATCATGAGCGCGGCGTCGGCAGGTGTGGCGATGCCGCCGGCGGAGAAGTTGGGCACAGGCAGCTTGCCGGTATGGGCGACCTCCTTGACGAGGTGATACGGTGCAGCCATGTTCTTGGCCTCGGTCATGAGCTCGTCATCGCGGAGGCCGGTGAGGTGCCTGATGCCTGTCATGACATTGCGCATGTGGCGGGTGGCCTCGACGATATTGCCGGAGCCAGCTTCGCCCTTGGTACGGATCATGGCTGCGCCCTCCCCGATACGGCGCAACGCTTCGGCGAGATTGGTGCAGCCGCATACGAAGGGAACGTCGAAGGCGTGCTTGTCTATGTGGAAGCTTTCGTCGGCGGGAGTGAGGACCTCGCTCTCGTCAACGAAGTCGGCTCCGATAGCCTGGAGCACTTGCGCTTCGGCGAAATGTCCGATGCGGGCCTTGGCCATAACGGGAATGGTTACAGTGTCCATGATCTCTTCAATGACTTTGAGGTCTGCCATTCGCGCGACGCCGCCCTCGGCACGGATGTCGGCGGGGACACGCTCGAGTGCCATGACGGAAACAGCGCCGGCGTCTTCGGCGATTTTTGCCTGCTCGGCGTTGGTAACGTCCATGATGACTCCGCCGCGCAGCATCTCGGCGAGGCCAACCTTGTTACGCCAGGTGGATATTTCGGCCGTGGTAGGTTCATCGGCCATGCTAATCATCTCCTGCTGGAAAATGTTACCCAAGTGAGACGACAGGTGGTCGCCTGCGTCCCGGGATTCTGTGTTCGATGCTTATTTTAGCGCAATTGTGCGGCACAAGCAAGAGCACTGAGCTATGGGTGTTTAGTCCGTCGGAGGGGTGTAGGCTATTGAGCTGCGTGAAGAGCGCCGGTATAGACGCGGGCTTCGTATGGGGCAAGCTGCCGGGCAAACTGGCCGGCTTCGGTTCCCTCGAGTCGTTCGGATGCATTAACGTCCTGGAGAGCCTGCCGGCTGAGGTTGTCTACGACGAGCGCACCGGTCTGCGGCTCGCCGGTAGTGTTGACGATGATGACAATCGCCCGGCCGTCGTGTTCCCAGACACCCCACTGGACCGGGGCGGCGGGGTCGAAGGGGTGGGGCTGACGTCGGCCGGCGAGGATGGCGAGGCCGAAAGTCTTCAGTTCGCGGTTGACATTGGCGATTTCAGCCCAGAGCGGCGCATTGTCGCGGGTGATGAGGTAGTCTTGTCGCCGAACGTCTCCCGGGAGCCGGTAACCATAGGAGACGATGCCCTTAGCGCCACAGAGAATGGCGAGATAGGCCATGGCGCGGTACTCGGGGGGCGTGGGCGGGCGTCCTGCGGCGGCCGGATCGAGGCTTGCATCCTGTATGTGGGCCAGTCCGGCGATGGGTATGAGTGCCCAGACCGGCTTTGTGGCGGGAATCTCATGTTGCGCTTGCTGCAGCAGCTTGGACATCGTGGAGAGATCGCCGGGCGGGGTGAGTTCGGACCATGCTATGGGAATATCGCCGGCGGCCCCGTACTTGCGCAGACCCATCGGGGAGGAGAGCGAGCAAAGGACGGGCCGGTCGGGTGTAAGGTTGACCAAATCATCGTGCAGCGCGGTCAGTATAGAGGGGTCAATTGACGGGGAATGGGTATCGGGCTTTTCGAGAATGTACCAACCCCAGAACTCGGGCCGTTCGGCATGTTTGTCGGTCATGTTTGACCAAAAATTAGCCTCGAGACTGGCGGACGATAAGAAGACGCCCACGCCGGCGTCACGGGCATGGTCCATGAAGTCCCAGGAGGCAGTACGACTGGGAGCGATGAGGAAATCAAAGCCGGCATCGCCTATTGGCTTGATGTCCTGGGTCTGGAGGACATAGCCCATGCCGAGAGGGAATATCGGCTCGCGGCCGACCCACAGCCGCCCGCAGCTATCGTAGGCGACGGCATGCTGAGAAGGCTTGGCCTTGTCGAACGGTATCTGTACTTCTGCCGTGTAATTGTTGACGACAGCACGAAGCGTCACAAGGTACTGGCCGCTGACGATATTGGCAGGTAAAAGGGAGACGGTGAAATCGCCGTTGGGTTCGGCGATGATGCCTTCATCGGGCGCGATCGTCTCGGTGCCGCCGGTGATGTGGGCTGAAAGACGCGTTGACTCCACTACCTTGGGGGTCCCGTGGATGCGGCCTTTGACGACGACTTGTTCCTCGGGGATGTTGGCAATAATGGTCGAACGGAACGCCGGCATGACTACACGGGCGTCTATCAACGAGGGGACGGTAATGTGACGGTCGTCGTAGATTTCGTCATCCCGATTGCCATAGACAGTGAGGCGCAGGTCGTGGGACCTACGGAAATCGTAACCGTAGGGCAGGTTGAGGTCGTGGACTTCGCCGGCGGCAAGTTGGAGTCGTGTGTTCTGTGCTCCGGTGCGGCGGTCCTGCTCCCACGTCTCCATTCTTACCTGACCGGTGACCTGTGCGGTGGTGTTATTGGTGAGGCGGAGTTGGGTGATGCGCCGGCGCGGGTCCTCGATAAGGCCTGCACTGCGAACTTCGCAACCGATCTCTGCGGGCAGTGAGCGAAGCGATACGCCGTCGCAGCCGAAAGTGCCCTCGCCGTGGATGCGAATGAGGACGACGGCATGGTGGGCCTGAGGCGGGAGCTGAAAGCGATGTGAAACCGGGCCCCATTGGTTGCTTGGCTTAAGGTGTAGCTCCTCGCGGCTGAGGGGTAAGGTGTCCCACTCGCGTACGGCGAAGTCCTCGGCAAAGGTGACAACTACGGCGTCGGCGTAGATTGGGCCCTTGGTGTAGTAGTGGAGGCTGAGGATGCACTCCTGCCCCGCGTAAGCGTCAATATCTATGGGATGCGTGTGGCAGCCGTAAATGGCCAGCTCGTTAGTGGAGACGAGTTGGAGTTGCATGCGGTCAAAGCGGCCGCCGCCATGGACCCTTCCGCTTGCGAGTTTATCGCCCTGCCACGACTTGAGTACCCAGGCCTCGGGCACATCATCTACGCCAGGCACCTCGAAGCCGCCATTGACAACTAGGTTGCCGCTGATAGGAGTGGCAGCACGTGCGCTCTGCATGACGCCGGTATCGTCGGCGGCAAGTACTGGAGCGCAAATGAGAATGACGAGGGCGATAGAGTATGCGACGCTACTAGTCTTCCGGTATTGCGACAATAGCTTCCACCTCGATTCGCACGTCCAGGGGAAGAGCGGCGACCTCGACGGTGCTGCGGGCGGGCGGGGCAGCCGTGAAGTACGTCTCATAGACGGCATTGAAGGCCGCGAAATCGGCGATGTCTTTGAGGAAGACGGTGGTTTTGAGCACATTGTCGAGTGAGGTGCCGAGGTCCTCGAGGAGAGCGCCGAGGTTATCGAGGACGCGGCGGGTCTGGGTCTCGATGTCATCGGCGACGATCGTTTTGGTCTGCGGGTCCATCGGTATGATCCCTGAACAGAACAGGAGGTCACCGTAGGTAACAGCTTGTGAGTATGGCCCGACGGCAGGGGGCAAGCGATCTGAACTACGGGTTTGTTTGGTCTTTGCCATGCGGCTCACCTCGTAATCACAATAGGAGAGACTGACCCAAGAGCGGCTCCACCCCAATACATAGACAGTTTCGCCAAGGGACATGTTTCACCTTCATCAGGTGCGTGTGAGTTTTGCTGGGTGAGGGGCGAACGGCGAGAGTCCAAGACATTGGTCAACGGCATTGACAGGCGAGGACGCCTGTCCTCCAAACGGCATGGGGCCAAGGCGAACGGCATGAGGCCAAGGCGAACGGCAATGGCCGCAGATTAGTAGCATCACGGTCTTGGATGCTGTCATGGGTTAGTGTGCGTCTTGACGGGTTTTCGTGAGCAGATTATACTTCATGTAGCTGCGCGGATTAT
>CAZCJS010000135.1:0-10797 GCA_964498775.1 uncultured Armatimonadia bacterium | reverse complement strand
TGCAGTTCCACGCAACTGAGCCTCCTTAGGGCATTGTGATGCCTGCCTGGCATACGCTGACTGAAGCGACTACTCTTCCTCCATGAACGCGGGTACACGGAAGAAGTTCTCCACGCTGTCAGGGGCGTTCTGAAGCAGTTTCTCCGTCGGGGTGCTGGGACCTATATCATCCGGCCGATAGACATTGTTCATGCGGATGGCGTGAGAGGTATCCTCAACGCCCTGGGTGTCAAGCTGCTGGAGCTCGGCAAAATAGCCCATGATTCGGTTCAGCTCGCGACGCACCCGCTCGAGCTCCTCGTCGCTGAGCGCCATGCGGGCGAGGCGTGCTACATGCCTCACGTCATCCAGAGTGACTTCTGCCACGATTATTCATCCCATTCAAGATTCAGAAATACGTACATGCAACACACTACACGTCCCTCGGTGAGATGCGCTTGATAGCGTGCGCGGGCGTGTGGTGGAGGTCATGTTATCACCGCCCCTTAGAGACAGTCAAGCCGACATCACCCTGACTTGACACAGACTCGTTACAGGACTTATCATGGCGTGAACGAAAGTGGGGTGGTCAGATGCCCCAGGATGAGCGTGACAGCGACCAGTGCCCTCGGCGTCAAGCTTGGGGCACGACAATGGCGCTGGCGAGCGGTGGGATCATTCTCGCAGGCAGTGTCGGAGTCGGAGCGGGTATCGGCTGGTGGCTGGACCAGCGTTGGGGCACAGATCCGTGGCTGGCAGTCGTCGGTGTGCTGCTCGGAAGCGCCGCCGGATTCACCGAGCTGTGGCGTATGGTGCAACGGTCCGGTGATGACGATTGATTGTGAAGACGGGCAGTGGCAAGGTGCGGGCGTGGCTTTTTATGTTACTGCCTGGCATAACTATTGCTGGGTCTTTTGTTGTTCTGGGACGCTTCGGCCTGGCAATCGGGATCGTGTGTGGTTACGTCCTGTGGATAGGCAGTATCGGCGTTCTCGGCGTCTGCACGCGCGAGATTATAGTGCCAATCACAAGACGGCGCAGACTGTTCTTCGTGCTCATTCACGTAGCCAAGTATGCCCTGATCGCCCTGGTGGTCTATGCCGTGGTCAAACACCCAGAGATAAGCGTTACCGGGCTCGCCATCGGCTACACTGCTGGAATGGCCGGCTTCATTGCCGCACAATCAACAGACTCAGGAGCCGATGTGGAGGAGAATGACGCCGCCTCGGTTTCTTAGCCGTACGGGACCACCAGTCAACAGCCGCGCTTGGTCGGGTTATAGGAGGAACAATGCACGAGGAGCATGGCCAGTGGCTCAACGCGCTGCAGCCATACATCCCTGCGTGGGCAGTTGATTATGTGAACCCGGTTGTCATCACCGCGTGGCTTGTGGTCCTGATTTTGGCCGTGGTGGCATATCTGGGTGGTCGCCACCTCCGGCTCGTACCCACCGGCTTACAGAACCTGTGGGAGGTAGTCATCGAGGCCATGGAGGGGATGGGCCGGGAAATGATCGGCCTCGGGGGGCAGCGGTTTGCACCCTTCATCACCACCATCTTTGTATATGTTTTCTTCAATAGCCTGATCGGTCTCGTCCCTGGATTTGTCGCGCCGAGCGCGAGTCTCAGCAGCACTTTCGCCCCTGCGATAGTCGTCTTTTTCGCCGTGCAGTACTTCGGGTTCAGGGAGCATGGGATCAGATATCTGAAGCACTTCACAGGTGATGTCTGGTTTCTGGCTCCGATCATGGTGTTTGTACACCTGATCGGCGAACTGGCGAAGCCGCTGAGCCTAGCCGTTCGTCTGTTCGGCAACACCTTTGGTGACGATACGCTGGTCGCCGAGTTCATCAAGCTGTCCGCCGACATCATGCACGCGATCTGGGTGCCACTTCCGCTGCAACTGCCATTTCTTTTCCTGGCGCTCCTGATCGCCTTTATCCAGGCGCTAGTGTTCATGATGTTGACCTGCGCATATATCAACATGGTTATCGGACACGACGGTGGAGAGCACGACGGGGGCTCTTCCGGCCATGCCGCCGAGCACTCCGCACAATGATGTCCGCTAACGGGCCATCCGCCCGTGAGCGGTTTGTACGTCTTACGCACAACAAGTATGAGGAGCAGAAACGACATGTCCTATGAAACAGCGTTGGCATTGGGTGTAAGTCTGGGAGTGAGTCTTGCAGTACTGGTCGCCTCGATGGCGCAGGCAAAGACGGCTGTCGCCGCCATGGAGGCCATTGCGCGACAGCCGGATATGGCCGCCAACGTGCGCGGTCTGTTGCTGTTATCCCTGGCGCTGATCGAGTCTCTGGTCATCTACTGCCTGCTCGTCTTCTTCTTCCTGCAGAGCAAGCTGGCACCGGTTGCGGATATGATCCAGGCACAAGGCGGCGGTTAGCCAGTCGGTGGAGGACGAATGATGGAAGGGCTAACGGCCTTACTCGAGGGGCTTGGTTTGGAGCCCGGTGCTCTGCTAGTGAACATCGTCGGCTTCCTGCTGCTGCTGTACCTGCTGCGGCGCTTTGCCTTCGGGCCAGTGAGCGAGTTCATGGAGCAGCGTGCGGCGCGTATCGAGCAGGACCTCAAGCAGGCCCGGGAAGACCGGACCCTCGCCGCAGCAGAGCGCGAGCATCTCCAGGAGCAACTCGATGAAATGCGCGAGGAGTTCCGCAGCGAGATCGCTAAGTCCACTCGCCAGGCCAGGCAGGCCATCGCAGAACTCCACGCGGAGGCTCGGGTTCAGAGGCAGGAAACCGTCGCCCAGGGCGAGGAGCAACTGCGCAGAGCACACGAGAGCATGATGGTGGAAGTCAGGCGACAGGCAGCTCAGATGGCAGTCGAAGTGGCCGGCAGGATCATACATGATGCACTCGACGACCAGCGGCAGGCCGCACTGGTCGAGGAATTCATAGAGGACATAGACAGGTTGGCCGAAGACGCTGCCAAGGAACAGCCAACTAACTGAGCATCCAGGCCCGGACAGCCGTTTGCCTCGCGGGTTATGAGAGCAGTTCAGGCGCGATCGTGCAGTGGGCTCGGGTGTGAGTCAATGTGGTTGCTTGAGTGTCACCCGGTGCGCAGATGTATAGAGATGCTGTGCCCAATTGCAGTCGTCGGAGTCGAATGGATGCGTACAGATAGCCTGACGAGAACATACGCCAAAGCGCTCTACACGGAAGTCGCAGAAGCCGGCGAGCAAGCGGACGTCTATGACCAACTGGCCGCAGTCGCCGGGGCCATCGCGGCGGAGCCTGGCCTTCTGCAACTGCTGAAGCACCCGGCGCTGCCTGTCGCCGACAAGGTTGCGCTGCTTCTCAAGGCAGCCTCGTCAGATAATGTTACGGCCACCTTAGCGCGATTTCTCGAACTCGTATTGCGCAAGGGCCGGCCCAACGTACTGAGAAGTGCTGACAGGGCGTTTATGGAGTTTTGGGATGCGGATAGGTCACTGCTGCGAGCGCGGGCAACGAGCGCCCTTCCCTTGTCGGAGCAGGAGAAGGACAGCCTGACCGATGCGCTCGCGAGCCTCTCGAGTTCCAGAGTAGAACTCGAGACGAGTATTGACCGGGCTCTGATCGGGGGGGTGGCGGTGCGCTTCCGCGACCGGTTGATAGACGGCAGTATCGGTGGGAAGCTGAGCAGGTTGTCGGAACGTCTGCAGGAGTATTAGCTGCGGTGCTGTTGTGGGGCTCCGGGCGGCTATATCGTGGTTGTTATCGGATCGCAGAGGTGAAATGACGTGCAGGGAAGACCCGACGAAGTCTCTGCCATACTCAGAGACCAGTTGCAGCGGCTGGAAAAGGAAATCGAGATGGTGGGGGTCGGTACCGTGCTTGAGATCGGCGACGGTATCGCGCGCATCTATGGTCTTGCTGATGTGATGTCAAGTGAGCTGGTTGATTTTCCGGGCGACCTGATGGGCATCGCACTGAACCTCGAGGAAGACAATGTGGGTTGCATCCTGATGGGGCCCTACGAGCATGTGAAAGAGGGTGATGAGGTCCGCACGACTGGCCGTATCGCGTCCACCAGAGTTGGCGACGAGCTATTTGGCCGTGTGGTCACGCCACTCGGTGAGCCGCTGGACGGGAAGGGTGCGGTGGTGAGCAGTGCGACGCGGCCTCTGGAGGCCAAGGCACCCGGGGTCATCGCCCGCCAGCCCGTCAAGGAGCCGCTGCACACCGGGATCAAAGCTATTGACGCGATGATACCGATCGGGCGCGGCCAGCGGGAACTCATCATCGGGGACCGCAAGACAGGGAAGACGGCCATCGCCGTGGACGCCATCATCAACCAGCGGGAGACCGACGTCAAGTGCATTTATGTGGCAATAGGGCAGAAGATCTCCTCGATTCGACGCACCGCTGCCATTTTGGAGGAACATGATGCTCTGGACTATACGTGCATAGTGGCGGCATCCGCGGCCGACCCTGCGGCGGTTCAGTATATCGCTCCCTACGCCGGTTGCACCATCGGCGAGCAGGTCCGCGACGATGGGGGCCATGCGCTTGTCATCTACGACGATCTAACTGCCCATGCGAAATCGTACCGGCAAGTAAGCCTGCTGCTGCGGCGTCCACCGGGACGCGAGGCCTACCCTGGCGACATCTTCAATCTACACTCGCGACTGCTGGAGCGGGCCGCCAAGCTTAGTGATGCGCGCGGTGGCGGCTCACTCACGGCACTGCCGGTGATCCAGACGGAGGAGGGTGACTACTCGGCATACATCCCAACCAATCTGATCTCGATTACCGACGGGCAGATATATCTGGAGCCTGAGCTTTTCTATGGCGGTATCCGGCCAGCCATCAGCGTGGGGCTTAGTGTGTCGCGTGTCGGAGGCTCGGCGCAAACCAAGATGATGCGGCGTGTGGCAGGACGACTCAAGCTGGATCTGGCTTCATATCGCGAATACCGTGCATTCTCACAGTTCGCCTCCGACCTCGATGAAGCGACGCGAAACATTCTCAAGCGAGGCGACCGGATGACTGAAGTATTGAAGCAGGATCAATATGTCCCGATGCCGCCCGCCGAACAGGTTATGGCTATCTTCGCCGGCACCCACGGCTTCTGGGATGACGTCAAGCTCTCCGCAATCACGGATCTTGAGAACGAGCTAGTGGATTTCATCCACGAACGCTATCCCGAGATTGAAAGAAGGCTCCGTACCGAGCAGGAGCTTGACGATGAATTAGCCGCCCAGTTGTCCACAGCCATGGAAGACTTCAAGAGCAAATTGGACCCGCGCAAGTTGATCACGGATGAAGGACTCGACACGTCTGAGCAAGCCGCTGCGTGCGATGTAACCGAGGACACCGGGTCTGCACCTGACGCAAGTGAGTAGGTCACTATGCCTGAGAATCTCCGCGTCCTGAGACGCAAGATTCGGACAACTGAGAGCATCTGGCAAATCACGCGGGCGATGAGTATGGTATCGGCGGTGCAGTTGCGGCGTGTGCAGCAAGGTGTGGAGCAACGCCGCGAGTTTTTTGCGAAGCTTACGGGAATGCTTGGTCGCATCGGTGCCAGCAACAGCAATGTTCTCCACCCATATCTACGGCCGGTCACCGCGGAAAGATGTGCTAACCTCGTCGTGGCCGCCGGCGATCGGGGACTGTGCGGCAGCTACAACTCAAACATCTTCAGGGCCGTTGAGCATTTTCTGGAGGCTAAGAGCTGCCGCTTTGAAATCATACCCGTGGGTGCCAAGGCGGTGGCGCAGGCCCGCCGCAGCAATTGGAACGTCAGCGACACCTACGGGTCGCTGAAAGACATCGAGGACACGGAGAAGGCTGCCCAGATATCGGCGCAGATCCGGCACCACTTCGATGCGGGCTCTGTTGACAGTCTCTACGTGGCCTACACGCGCTTCGTGAGCACCGCCCGCCATGTTCCTACTATAGAGCAGATACTGCCGATCAAACCGGACGAGACGAATCAGGATGCTGATCTTGAGTACATCTTCGAGCCGAATGCCGCAGAGCTTATCAACAAGACGGTGCCGATGGCCGTGGATGCGGCGCTGCGATACTATCTTCTGCAGGCGCTAGCTTCGGAACACGCTGCTCGGATGATCGCCATGACCACTTCTTCCGACAATGCCGAGGAAATGCGCGACGACCTGACCAAGGAGCTCAACCGAGCCCGGCAGCAGAGGATTACTAGTGAAGTACTAGAGGTCGTCACCGGGGCCGAAGCACTGCGTCAGACCTAGCGCTCGACAAGCGGATTGTCTCGCGGGAGACACGCAAGTTAGAGGCAACGGGCGGCCAGTAGAAAGGCAATACACATGGCCACAGGGAGAGTTACCCAGGTGCGTGGGCCGGTAGTTGACATCCGCTTCCCGGCGGACCAACTCCCCGAGCTGCTGAGCGCCATTAGTATTGAGGACGAGCAACGCGAGATTGATTTGGTTGTCGAGGTGGCTCAACACCTGGGCGATGATACCGTGCGCTGCATTGCGATGGACACGACGGATGGGCTCGTTCGTGGCATGGATGCTGCAAGTGCCGAGCGGCCGATTGCCGTGCCTGTCGGGACACAGACGCTCGGTCGGATGTTCGACGTGCTGGGCAGACCGATTGACGAACTTGGGGATGTCGAGGCGACTGAGACGTGGCCGATCCATCGCCCGCCACCCGACTTCGAGGAACAGAGCGTTGCCGAAGAGCAGTTCGAGACGGGGATCAAGGTCATTGACGTGCTTTGCCCCTTCCCGCGGGGTGGTAAAATCGGGCTGTTCGGTGGCGCTGGTGTCGGTAAGACGGTCCTTATCATGGAACTGATCCGTAACGTAGGCACCGAGCATGAAGGTGTCTCAGTGTTCGGTGGAGTCGGTGAGCGCACTCGGGAGGGTAACGAGCTATACCGCGAGATGGAGGAGGCAAACGTCCTGGCGCAGACCTGCCTGGTTTTCGGGCAGATGAACGAACCGCCGGGTGCTCGTCTGCGCGTCGCTCTGAGTGCGCTGACGATGGCGGAGTACTTCCGGGATCAAGCGGGGCAGGATGTTCTGCTCTTCATTGACAACATTTTTCGCTTCACTCAGGCCGGCTCGGAAGTTTCCGCCCTGCTGGGACGCATGCCATCTGCGGTCGGTTACCAGCCGACGCTGGATAGTGAAATGGGCGAGTTGCAGGAGCGCATTACCTCTACACTCAAAGGCTCCATCACTTCCGTGCAGGCCGTGTATGTGCCTGCCGATGACTACACGGATCCGGCCCCGGTCGCGACTTTCGCTCACCTCGATGCCAGCATCCACCTTTCGCGCGAGCTGTTCGAACAGGCTATCTATCCGGCGGCGGACCCGCTCGAATCCTCATCACGTCTTCTCGATCCCCGTGTCGTGGGACAGGAGCACTACGACGTGGCGCGCAACGTCCAGCAGCTTCTACAGCGCTACAAGGATCTGCGCGATATTATTGCCATCCTGGGCATTGACGAGCTGTCTGAAGATGATAAGCAGACGGTGGCCAGGGCGCGGCGCATCCAACAGTTCCTCACTCAGCCGATGTTCGTGGCCGAGCAGTTCACCTCTATTCCCGGGGTCTACGTGCCTGTGGCCGAGGCTGTTCGGGGCTTTCAGGCGATATTGACTGGCGAGTACGACGATCAGCCCGAACAGGCTTTCCGAATGGTTGCCACGATTGACGACGTGGGCAAGGATGAGAGGGAGAGCGACTGATTCGCAGCAAGGTGCAATGAATACTGAACTAAGAGTTGAGATTATCACCCAATCTGGTGTAGAATACCAAGGCACGGCCACCGGCATCGTTGTCCCAGGTGCCCTTGGGTATCTGGGGATCCGGCCGGGTCATGCGCCGCTGATAAGCACCCTAGTGACTGGTGTCGTCACGCTTCATCAGGCGGATGGGGATACTTACGCCGCGATCACGGGTGGGATTATTGAGGTCTTCGATGACCTGGCGACTATCCTGGCCGACGTCGCCGAAATGGCCACCGAGATTGATATAGCCAGGACACGCGAAGCGATGCGGCGGGCGAAAGAGCGCCTTCAGGCCGCGTATGAGGGCCCGGCCATCCGCCGCAGCGACCTCGACATTGACCGCGCCAAGCTTGCGCTTGCCAGAGCGGTGAACCGCTTGCATACTGCCGACAAAGCCGGTATGCTGGGGTGAAGTCACGCGACTGTCAGACCAGTTGAATTCAAACGATCATCTGCAGCTTCATCGAAGTCAAGTTCGAGCTCTGGGAGGGAGATCGCATGGCAACCATCAGAATTCATGGCGGGAATCCCGTATACGGCGAAGTCAGGATCAGTGGCTCAAAGAACGCCACACTCCCCCTGCTGGCATCATCGCTATTGATCAAGGGTCACACCGTCATCGAGAACGTTCCCCGGATTGATGACGTTTATGCTATGATCGCGATGCTGCGTGCTCTCGGAGCGAAATGCGATTTCATCGCGGACACCACCCTCAGCATTGATGCCACAACGATCTCATCTGTGAGTGCGCCTTACAATCTAGTGCGCAAGATGAGGGGCTCATTCTATGTCGCAGGCGCTCTCCTGGGACGGTTTGGAGAAGCCGAAGTGCCTCTCCCTGGAGGCTGCGTTATCGGTTCACGGCCCGTTGATTTCCACACGGATGGCTTCAAGGCGCTTGGTGCGGTAGTGGAGGAACGTCACGGCATCATGCGGGCGCGGGCCGACAAGCTAACCGGCAACCACATCATCATGGACAGTCGCTACCGCAGCGTAGGGGCGACGGTCAACATCATGCTGGCCGCAGTTCTCGCCGATGGTGTCACAGTCATGGAGAATGCCTCGCGGGAACCGGAGGTCACCTGCTGCCAGAATTTCCTGAGTGAAGCCGGTGCCGATATTCGCGGTATCGGTACTGACATCATCGTTATCAGAGGCGTGGACGCATTACATGATTGCAGCTTCCGGTCAATCCCCGACCGGATGGAGGCAGGAACATTTCTGACGGCATGTGGTGCCGCGACCGGTGAGCTGACAGTTCACTCCGTCGTCCCCAGCCACCTGACCGCCGTTCTGAGCATCCTGAAGAAGGCGGGTCTCAGCGTCGAGAGCGGGCCGGACTGGGTACGAATAGCTGCCAGCAGCCGCCCCCGGGCCTTTGAGGTCACCACCGCGCCGTATCCCGGTTTTCCCACGGACCTGCAGCCGAACGCCAGCGTGCTCGGAGCTGTTGCTGTCGGCACCAGTATCGTCCATGAGACTATCTTCGATGGGCGGTTTAACTACGTGGATGAGCTCAATCGAATGGGTGCCGATATCCAGCTCAAGGACAGTGTCGCTATCTTGAGGGGCGTTCCGCGGCTTTCTGGTGCTCCGGTTGAGGCGACGGACATTCGTGCGGGCTCGGCTCTGGTGCTCGCAGGCCTCGTTGCCGAGGGATACACGGAGGTAAGTGGCGCGGAATTCCTCGATCGTGGCTATGAAAGCCTCGGCGCAAAACTGCGCAGTATCGGCGTAGACATCACCAGTTCGCCGCAGGCAGGCCGTAATGGGAATCTCAATGTTTGGGTTCGGTGAATGTATCGGCATTGATCTCGGCACCGCTACCATCATCGTCTTTGCTCGTGGGCGCGGAATTGTCGTGCGCGAGCCCTCCGTAGTTGCCATCAGCGAGAATAATGGGGAAGTTCTGGCCGTCGGTCACGATGCGCGGGAGATGCTGGGACGGACGCCGGGTAACATCGTCGCCATCAGGCCGCTGCGGGATGGCGTCATTGCCGATTACTCCGTAACGCGGGAAATGCTGCGTTACCTAATTCGGAAGGCGTGCGGTAACCGCGCGAGGCTTATCAAACCCCTAGTCGTCATCTGCATCCCCTCGGGCGCTACTGCCGTCGAGGAGCGCGCTGCGCTGGAGGCCGCTCGTGCCGCCGGTGCCCGCAAAGTCATCCCTATTGAAGAACCAATGGCGGCGGCTATCGGCGTCGGTCTCCCAATTGCCTCGGCCGGAGGCAACATGGTCGTGGACATTGGCGGCGGGACCACCGACATTGCCGTGATTTCGCTCGGCGGCATTGTCGTCAGTAACTCCCTGCGGGTGGGCGGAACGAGTCTCGACGAAGCCATTACAAGGCATATCCGACATGTCTATAGCCTCGACATCGGTGAGCGCAGCGCCGAGAACATAAAGGAGCAGATCGGCTCCGCAGGCGAACTAGAACACGAGGAACAGATTGAGGTCCGCGGGCTGGATATTATCTCGGGACTGCCGAAGACGGTTACCGTCAACTCGCATGAGGTGCGCGAAGCTCTCGCCGAGACCATCAGCAGCATCGTCGAGGCCGTTAAGAGCATTTTGGAGCGCACGCCTCCGGAACTTGCCGCCGACATCATCGAGCGAGGCATAACCCTGACCGGTGGCGTCGCTTTACTGAAGGGGCTCGATCGACTGCTGGAGATCGAGACTGGGATTCCTGTGCATGTACCCGACGATCCCATCTCGTCCGTCGCGCTGGGCACGGGCAAAGTGCTCGATCAACTCAGTAGTATGAAACACGATGGAGGACGTTTTGTCACGCGCCGCAAGTGGCTCTAGCAGTGGCATGACTCCATATCACAAAGGGCGCGATAGCGTGCTCAGCCGCCTTCACCCTCGGACGCTTCATCCTGCAACTGCTTGAGCTTGATTAGAGCCTCAACGGGGGAAAGTGTCTCGATATCCAATTCCGCCAGCCGCTGCACAACAGGGTCTCTGACTCCCTCGAAGAGACGCAACTGCACGGTTGGCGCCACTCGCTTCGCGGCTTGTCGGCTTGGCCCTGCTGAGATATCTTCCTGCTCAAGAGTGTGGAGGACCTCCCTGGCGCG
>CAZCJS010000134.1:0-10827 GCA_964498775.1 uncultured Armatimonadia bacterium | reverse complement strand
TTGGTAGCGCGGGGAGGATTCGAACCTCCGACCTCAAGGTTATGAGCCTTGCGAGCTACCTGACTGCTCCACCGCGCGTCGCTACATATACTCTAGCACGAAGCGTTCCTTTTGTAAAGGCCACTTTGGCTTAATCCCGCAGTTCTTCCGGCAAAAGCCAACGCTGTAATTGCCCAAGTACCGCCGCAGTGCGCTCCGCAGGCGGCTCGAATGTGTGCAAACCGGGCGATACCGACGCGGTGGCAAATTCGGCACTGTCATTAAGCTTGCCGACATAAACCTGGTACAGCGTCCGCAGCAATGCAGTGCCATCATCAAGCTCGGCCCTGACTATCACTTCACTTATGGGCTGCAAGCCCTGCGGGACGTCAATGCTGATGACGCTGTCCGGTGAATTCGGCGTCAGATGCTGCCACGGCAATGGGCCTCCTGGGATCTGGAACCTGAATAGGACAGCCTCGGAGACTTCATGCCCTCCAACCTCAAAAGACTGCTCCAGCGGCGACACGGCTTCCCATGTCTCCGGAATTGACAGATGTATTGTTCCACTGGCGGGTGTGCTCAGGTAATTATGCATCGTCACCGCCAGCGTGTGCTCCTTGTCCGGCTCGAGCAGATGGGTCTTGCGCAACTGGACGGCGGTTCCAAAATCAGCTACTGAAAACAGGCGGCGCACCACGGGCTGCTCTACTCCCATGAGATGCTCGCCAGTGAATATCTCAGCTTTCGCAGCCCGCAGCGAGCCACGACCATTCAGTTCGGCGGCCTGCGTCAACTGCTCCCCGGCCCGTTCCAGAAGTGTCTTTACGAAAGGTGGGTCGCCTCGCGGCTCGGCTTCCCTCAACTGCGCCGCTATTATGCGGATGCGGTTGCGGTACCGCGCAATCTCGCCAGGCGCAGCATACCCCTCGCTCCACATCAGCGCACGATCATCTGCGATCAGCCCCAACCACTCGATAATGCGTGCCAGCCGGTGCATCGTTCCGATGGCACGGGGCGGCACTCCACCATCTGCCATACACTTCTCAGTGACCCGCAGCATGCCATACTGGCAGACTGCCATTGCGTCCTCGACAGCAGCGGGGCCCTCCACGCCCCCGCAGCCGAGCATCTCGGCGGCGCGATCAATTCCCTGTTGCATAGCAGCCTCGAATCTCGCAGGTATCCAGTTCTTAGCATCATCCATCAATTCGCCCACGCCAAAGTACCACACGTCACCCGCATAGTTGCCCAGAGCGGTGTGTGCGAACAACTCATAGCGGTTCTTGAGCGCCTCCTGCAGGTAGACAGGATCCGCACCCCATATGATCAGAGGAGCACGCTCCAGCTTGTGGGTCGAATTCCGGCCTCGCCGCAGGTCTATTCGCCGCCCCATCACAGTGATCCGCTCCGCGACTTCCTCTCTCCTCACGATTACTCTTTCGCCTTCGTCACTCCATGCAATGAGCAGCGGCCGCCCCAGCTTCAGCAGCATGTGTGCCTCCGTCTTCTCGCCGATGCTGACCGGCCCCACATAGGTCGCATTGGTCAGCCAATGTCGCGCCGCGGCAAAACCTGCGTATAGTGGCGTCGGCACCAGGCCACCGTTCTTCTCCAGCATCAGTGCATTCTGGCTCCCGCTTTGACCTGGTCGCGCAACCCATTGCCCGGCACAACTCGACCGGAAGTAAGTGTCCTGGTTCCAGAACATCATTTCCGTCCGCACTCTGAACAGGTCCCCTGGCTCTTGCTGGTGAGTGGCGAAGCCCATGTCATCGCCACCATACACGCAATAGCCCTCATTGGCGCAAGTCTCGCGCGGAAAGCCGTCCACCCACGGAAGCTGATATATTCCCCTGTACCAACGGATAAAGACATCGTCAACGGTCGTGTTTGGGTGAAAGGCAAGACGATCGAAGTAGAGTTGGTGATGGTTGGCGCAGGTAATGCCCATGGTCTGCCAGTTGCCGGAAGCTCCACCATAGATAACCCTGCTGTCGGGAAACGTCTCCTTCACGGTGCAGTAGGTGATACGCAGTAAATCCAGGTACCGTCCCCAGCTCCCCATGTAGAAAGCGTGGTCGGCTTCATTCCAGACCTCCCAACTGTGGACAACCGGGGCCCGCTGTGGGCGAGCGTAGGCGTCATCGCGCAGTATCTCGGGCGACGGCCACTCCACGGTTGTAGTGCGGGCCTCTGCAACCGCCTGCTCCACAAGGCCCTGCCAGCGCTCTACGCTGCGTGGATGCCAGACAAAGGAAGCTTCACGAATCCAGTCATCAGGGCCATTCTGTGGCTGAACAGCATTCCACCCTGGCGTATAGCCGACTGTGGCCATCAGCCTCATCCCGTACTTCCTGCAAAGTTGCAGCTTGCCCCTGAAGAGTTCGAAACTGTATTGACCGGCCTCCCGCTCGATGTCAGGCCAGGAGAGGTCGGTGCGCAGACAGCGGATGCCCAACTGCGCAGCGGCAGCGTAGTGACGCTCATCATAGGTGGACAACTGCATGTGGAAAAGCGCGTCGTCGCCACGTGTGTACGTGTATGGCTGCGGTATCACGCAGAATGCATCTTCCACGACCGCGCCGTCAACTGATATCCGAAAACCGTACCACCCGAAAGGCAACCTGCGGGGTATCTCAACAACGGTCGTTTGCCCTGCGCCGATCGTCACCTCGCCGCTGTACCAATGCATCTCGAAGTAGTCATACACCTCGAAAAAAACCTTCTGGCGGCTGCAGTCGGCCGTCACACACAGGCTGATGGGCTCTCCCGCATAGAAAACTCTGGCAACACGCTCCGCAGAGATCGTGACCTCCCCCGCACTCCCGATGCCACAGCTCGCCACAAACGCGGCCGTCAGGCACCAGGCAAGTACTGACTGCCATCTGGATACAGCCATGACAATGTCACCTCCAGCCGTCTATTCTGCTCCGGCTGCCGCCCGCCACGAACTGTAGCGTGGCAACATAACTTTCGGTTTACAACACTGTAACTTTAGAAAAACGGGCCGCAACACAAATCATCAACGAAAGACACTGAATACGGGGAGGCATTCGCGCTCACACGACGAACTATATGGTACACGCGCACTCAGCTTGCGCCGACCAACGATGTCTTGACTGATACACGAAACAGGTGAGAATTGATGAAGTTCGTCATATGCAACGAGATATTCTACACTGAGGATGCGAAGCACTGGACCATACCGCGCCAGTTCGAGACGGCCGCGGAACTAGGCTTCGACGGCATCGAGATTGCGCCGTTCACACTCGCGGATCATGTCGCCAAAATCACGGATGAGCAGAAGAACCTGATCGTCACAGCCTCGCAGCAAACCGGTGTTGAGGTGGCGGGGATTCACTGGCTGCTGGTCGGGCCGGAAGGTATGCACGTCATCTCCCCGGATCCCGAGGTCCGTGAACGCACCGCCCGGTACATGGAAGATCTCGTCCGCTTCGGTATCGAGATCGGCGGCACAATGATGGTAGTGGGCTCGCCCAAACAGCGCGACATCAGGGAGGGCGTTAATTACGAGGACGCATGGGCATGGTTCAAGGAGACTATGAAGCGCTGTGGAGAGGTCGGGGCCGAAACTGATTTCAAGATCTGCATTGAGCCGCTTGCAACCGTCACGCAGAATAACTTTCTGCGTCAGGCCCATGAGGTCGTCAGAATGTCGGCCGAGATCAACCTCCCTAACGTAGGTGTCATTCTCGATACCTACAGTGGGGTAAAGGAGGAGCGTGACCTGCCGGAAGCAATCCGCGCCAGCAAGGATTATCTTTTCCATTATCACTGCAACGACGGCACCGGCTACGCGCCCGGCTACGGGGACACGGATTTCGTCGGGCCGATGGAGGCGCTCCTGGATATCGGCTTCCAGCGATTCGCATCAATCGAGGTCTTTAAGTTCGATATCCCGCCTGTCGAACACGCTCGGACGGGTCTGAAGACGCTGATGGACGCCGTTGAGAAAGCCTCCAGCCGGAACCGGGAGTGATCACTGTGTCCACCGGACGCGTATTTGGCGATGTCTTCCTCTACGAAGGCCCGCCATGGCACTTCGACAAGCCACGGCGCCTGGAGGTCATTCGCGACCAGCTGCAAGCCTGCGGGCTGTGGGATGAGCTAATACCCCTACCTGTGACCCAGGCAGACACGCAACTCATCGGCACTGTACATGAAGCGGCATATATCGAAGATGTCCGTGCCACCTCGGAAATGGGCGGCGATGAGTTCGATCTGGATACTGCGGTCACCGAGGGCACCTACGAGGCGGCGGCATCTGCGGTGGGTGGCTGCTGCGCCGCAGTTGACGCAATGCTCTCCCACGATGTCCGCAATGCAGTCTGTCTGGTCAGACCCCCGGGCCACCAGGCTTTGCCTGACCGCGCCCTCGGCTCCTGCATCTTCAACACCCTCGCCATCGCTGCAGAGCATGCTATCAGGACACACGACCTCCAGCGCGTGGCCATCATTGATTTCGACGCCCGCCACGGCAGCGGACTTCAGCAGCACTTCATCGCCCGCCGAGACGTCCTCTACATATCCCTCCACCAGTACCCCCTCTCCCCCGGCACTGGTGCAGTTGACGAAACAGGCGTCGGCCCCGGCCTTGGCTACACCGTCAATCTGCCATTGCCCGCCGGTACTTCAGACCGCCACATCGAGTTGTGTTTCAGCGAAATCGTCCTCCCCGTGCTGCTCAACCTCTATGAGCCGGAACTGCTCCTCGTCGCCGCCGGATATGGTGGCTATCACGCCGATGAAACCGCGGATCTCGAGCTCAGTGTCCAGTCCTTCTATGTCATGACGCGATTACTTACAGAAGTCGCCGGCGCGATATGTGCAGGTCGCATCTGTCTGGCACTCGAGGGCGGCTATGATCTCGACGCCCTGGGCTACTGCGTGGCCAACTCAGTGGCGGCGTTGCGCGGCCGCCCGGCCCCCTACCAGGACAACCATCAAGACAATGGACAAACACCGCACCTTGACCGCCAGGTAACCGAGATGCTGGACTTCCACAAGGCTCGTATGGCCCAAGTCTGACGCCACTTCGGCATCACCCTCAACTATTATCTTTTCATCTGCTATAATCATCCCACTTACTCACTCCGCCCATACGGTGTACTAAGATGGACGAACGCACGCTACGGGTGCTCGACTACCCGAAAATCCGAGAGATGCTGGCTGAGGCGGCGAGATCTTCGCCGGGCAAGCGACGTGCGCTGGCCATCAATCCTGCCACCCAACTGGCCCGCATACGCGACTGGCTTGCCGAAACCTCCGAGGCTGTCGAACTCACCGACCGATTCGGTAGTTTTCCCCTGGCCGGCTTCTCTGACATATCCGAACTCCTCAAGAAAGCGCACGCCGGCCTATTACTCAACGGCTCATCGCTTTTGCGGATCGCCAGTTGCCTTCGCTCTGCCGCTGCTGTGCGTGAATACATCGAGCGCGCCGCTGCGGACACCCCCCGACTCTGGACGCTCGCCCAGACACTCACCGAAGACGACACACTAAGCCAGGATATCGAGGCATCACTCGACGACGAAGGCGGGGTGCGCCCCGATGCCTCGGCCGAGCTGGTCCGCCTCCATCGTAGAGCCGTATCCATCGAGGAAGCCGTACGCGAGCGTCTTGAGGTTCTCATGCGAGAGGCTGCGGCACGCGACTTGCTACAGGATGCCGTCATCGTCAGCCGTGAGGGGCGCTTCTGCCTCCCTATCAAAGTTGAAATGAAATCTCGCTTCGAGGGAGTCGTCCATGACCGCTCAGCATCCGGAGGTACAGTCTTCATGGAGCCCCTCAAGGTCGTCGAGCACGGTAATCGCCTGCGCGAGACCAATCTGGCAATCCGCCAAGAGGAGGAGGCCCTGCTGCAGGCGCTGACCGATCGGGTTGGAGCCATAGCCGAGCCGATGGCCGAAGACCAAACAACACTGGGCATACTGGATTTCATCGCCGCTAAGGCATCACTGGCCCTGAGCATGGATGCAATAGCACCGGACATGACGTGCGATGGCATCACGAGCCTGCGCTCTGCACGTCATCCACTGATAGCCGATGAGGACGTCGTGCCGATTAGCATTTGGGTCGGTGACGAGTTTAATACGCTGGTCATAACGGGGCCCAACACCGGCGGCAAGACCGTGTGTCTGAAAACGATAGGGCTACTTACACTCATGGCGATGTCGGGCCTCCATATCCCTGCCGAAGCCGGCTCACAAGTCTCGGTATTCGCCAACGTCTGGGCAGACATCGGTGATGAGCAAAGCATCGAGCAGTCACTTTCCACCTTCAGTTCACACATGACCCAGATCGTCAAGATTGTCAGTCGCGTCCAGGCGCAGCGCCGGCGCTCTGAAGGCAAGGGCGACCCAGCCCAGATCAGCGCCCTTGTGCTACTCGATGAAATCGGCGCGGGCACTGACCCCACCGAGGGAGCCGCACTGGGCAAGACGCTGCTCGCCTTCCTCCATGGCGCCGGCTGCCGCACAGTCGCCACCACGCACTACAACAGCCTCAAGCTCTTTGCGTACGCGGAGAAGGGCATGGAGAACGCCGCCGTGCAATTCGACGTGAAGACGCTTCAGCCAACGTACCGACTCCTCATCGGCCACCCGGGCTCATCCAATGCCTTCGACATCGCCCAGCGTCTCGGCCTGCCGCGCACAATAGTCACCCAGGCCCGCGCGACGCTCGATGAAGACCAGGTCACCCTCGAGCGCGCCATGTCGGAGATGCGAGAGAGCAAGCGCCGCCACGACCGCCAGCGGCGAGATGCCCAGAGCGAGGAGGAGCGGTTGACTGAGCTTTCCGAAGAATATGAGGAGAAGCTGGCCGAGCTGGCGGCCCGCGAGGCGGAGGCGACCAGCGCAGGCTTCGCCGAGGCGTTGCGCATCGTGGGCGAGGCGGAGGACCAGGCGCGCCAGATCATCGCCCGCATGCAGGCCGAGCCGCGCCAGTCAAAAGCGACGCAGCAACTCCGCGACCAGGTGGCGCAACTCCATGAGGAGACGACGCAGGCTGCGCGGGAACATGAAGTCGCTCGCCGTCAGGCGGAACAGCAAGCCACCGACCCGGGCGCAGCACCCGCCGCCCCTGCTCCCATTCTGGACGAAGGCGCCTGGGTCCATGTCAACACTCTAGGCCAGGACGGCGCCATTGCCCGCCAGGTCGGTGACAGTACCTACGAAGTCATCGTCGGCAACATGCGGGTCGAGGCCGAAGCCGCGGACCTCTCCGCCGCCAAGGACCCGCCCCGCAGCGACGCCGTGCACATGGCGCAGCAGATGCAGATGAGGAAAGCGCAGACTGTGAAGCGGGAGTTGGACCTGCGCGGGGAGACTGTCGCGGCGGCGCTGCTGGAGCTTGAGAAGTACCTGGACGACGCGGCGGTGGCGAATATCTCGGAGGTCCGAATCATCCACGGGAAGGGCACGGGCGCACTGCGTCAGGCGATCCACGAATTCCTCGCCAAGAGTCCCCACGTCGGCGACTTCGCCCTCGCCCCCCTCAACGAGGGCGGCACCGGCGCCACCAACATCCACCTGACCTGACCCGGACGCCAAGCACCTTCGGCTGTTGCGTGCCAATGACTCTGCGCTGGAATAATAGAACGCAGTCCGTGATCATTGCCAATTGGCACGAGCCAAGAACGCCTACGGGGACAGGAGGGGTAGCAGCGGGTAGATGAGCCTGTAGCCCATCACGAGAATGATGATCCCCAGCCATGGTCGCGGGTCTCCCATCACACCTTCCCCTTCATCTCGATCAGCGAAGTGATCGCTCGGGGGCCGCCATGGCTCAGAGCTGACGGGGCGCTACCATTGCGCCGATGTCGCGTCCGGTCTCAGACATTCCTCCTTCGGCGTCTCCCGTGCCATACGGGGAAGCCATGAGTGGCAGAAACACAAAAGCCTCGAGCGGGTCACAAGACCTCTGCTCGGGGCTCCATCGCCCTCGCACGCTATGGGACGCTGGCCATGCGTCCGAATACCTGTCACCGACTCTTGTCGCGCTTCACCGGGCCATTCGGTTCCGCTTGCATCTCTCGGTCACCATTGACGAAGAGATGTCGCATCCCTTACAGCGTACCCGCAGTGCCGGTGAATCAAACCCTAACAGTCGGCTTTCTTCGAACGCTGGCTTCCAGAACAGGCATTCGGGGCTTGACTTCCTGAGAACAATCAAGTACTCTTTATATTCATAGTCGCAGAGGCATGGCGCCTCTTCTTTTCTTCGCTATGGCATGACGCCGGCGGACTCCTAATGGGGGTGCCGGCGTTTTTCTGTTGAAGAGGTGATACGTCTATGCTAGACAACGCAACCCCTGCTATTCATCCGAGATGGCTCGCACATTTCGGCCAGCGCGACTTGACCGTATTCAGCGCGATAGCCGAGGAGTGGAACCTCAGAGACCTACTGCGTCATCTGGCCGAAACCGCAACGTACGTTTTCGACAAGTACCCGCAACTCAATGTGTCTGCGACGGTGTGGCTCGATGATCCCACTCGCTATGAGTTGATACTCGGCGCTGCGTGGAACGAACCGGTTGAGGACCCGCGCTATCTCCCCCACCATGCTTTGCCATATCACGAGACAGACGGCGAAGCTCCACCCAAGTGCTTCGAAGCGATGAAGACTCGGCGGCAGTTTCCGTACAAGAATCTCTACGCCGACCCGCAGCCCAGACTTGTCAAGTACTTGCAGGAACAGGATTTCAGGTCACTGGTGGTGACGCCACTTCTGGATCCGGCTGATGCCACGAGGCCCGCGTTGGGCGCACTCAATGTTTTCGCGCGGCGTAGCCAGGTTGACTTTGAGGGAGAGCGATACGCCCTTCAACTGCTCAGCGCGCTTTCGTGGCAGGCTGGCCTGGCGCTTCGGGTTGCTGTTGATCGGCGACACACGCGAGCCATCGCGGGGTTGCGTGCTATCGCGATCAATTGTGGAAATAGAGACGCGTTTCTCACAGAGGCAGTGAAGCTCATAGCCAGTCCGCAGTGTCTCAACTCACCCTCGTGCGCCGTCTTTCTCCCGGCAGGCACATCGGCAGGACCGCTAGTGCATCTCGCCGCATCAACGGACGATACCTTGATGTCCAAATTCGAGGATCCCAAAGAGGCCCTTCATCTTAACTATGGGGTGGGACAGGGGCTCACGGGCGCCAGTGCGCGCCTTGGGCCCGGGCACACCTTGCGTATCGTCCGCGCTGACGATCCGGCGGACGTTGGCCGCATGGAACGCATATTGCGCATGGAAGCAGACCATCCCAAGCTGCAAATCCGTTGGAGTAACCGCGTCCCTGACGGAAATCCAAGAATGGCAGCAAATGATGGTAACCGAAGTGTTATGGCCCAGTGCTTTCAGGCACCGTCAAATAGCAGGTTCAGTTCTGGCGTCCTCCGCGTCTCCCGCCCTCTTGACGAGGATGAATACGAGTGGGGCAGATACGTACCGCACGAGGCCTTGCTCATTCAGGACCTCGCGCGAGTGCTTTCCGATGGCCTCCGACGGTATGCGGCAACGGCCCAGATTGTCGGTGATCTAGCTCACCGCCACACGAGGGACCTCGCGACCATTCTGGCGCGACTACCCTCGGAGGATACAATGAACGGCGGTACTTCCCCACAGCTTAGCTTTGATGGCTTCAGATCGGTTTTGAGTGGTGTCCGCATAGTCGCTGAGGGCGCTCGGCGTGTGAACGAGATACTCAGGCCCCCGGTGCCGTCATGGAAGGAGGGGAGTGCAGCGCCATGGCTCGTCCCGCTCGACGTTCTTGTTGGTCAGTTGGTTGCGGCGCGAGCACAGATGGCTTCTCAGAACGGTCCTTGCCTGAGATGGGAATGCTGCGTCCCCGAAGGCATTCTCCTGCCTGAGAGGACCGCGACGTATCTGGGGATCTGCCTCAACGAACTCCTCACCAATGCCGCCAACTACTCCCTACCCGAAGACAAAGTGACCATCAGTATTGATGCAAAACGCTGGGGCCAAAGGCTGTTTGTTGATGTTGCCAATCCCGCCTCACAGAGATCATATGAACAACTGCGTAAAACTCCCTCCGGCACAGGAATTGTAGACGCTTTGCTTGAGAACGTCATCCGGGGGCGCCGGAAAGCCAGCTACGACGCCAGTACACACACATTGAGACAGAGGGTGACAATTCACTTGGCGCCCAAGCCCAGCACAGGAGGCTCACGATGAGTGGCAAGGAACGCAACGTACTCTGGGTGGAGGATGACACCGGTCCGGATCTGGTCGATGCAGTAAAGAAAGAGATGGATCGCGAGGTCGGAGGATACGTATTCCACCTCGCGAAGAAGGCGAAAACACCCGACGAGGCTCGGGTGTACTTCGTCAAGTTCGGTGCCGGGATTGACCTCATCCTCATGGATATTGTGTGGAGGGACGCCGGCTTCAATGAGGACGGTATTCAGCTTGCGTATGACCTCCTGGCAACCTATGAGCGCCCTGTCGTGTACCTGACCGGCCAATGGCCGAAAGTCCGGGACGACTTGGCAAGCCAGATAAAGGAGAAAGCCACGTGGCAGCTGGTGATGAAGGGTTTTGAGGCCGGTGAACTGGGGCTAGTCATGGCCCAGGCTACCGACACTTTCAGGAGATCAAACGCTGCAACCATAGTAGCACAAGCGGCCAGCTACCTGAGAAGGTATCTGGACTGGGGCGACGACCACTCGCGCAGGATGATGATGCGCATGGGCTCGCCGCAGTGCGGGCACGGGCGGGGGGTGTGGACGGAGGAAATCATCAGTAACCGACCTTTCTCAGCGCTGCCTCTTCCCTTGCGTCGTGAACGATGCGTTGATGCTCTTGCAGGTG
>CAZCJS010000133.1:0-10924 GCA_964498775.1 uncultured Armatimonadia bacterium | reverse complement strand
GCAGGCAGCGACCGAGCCTGCTCGCCTGCTGGATGTTGTGCGTTACCATCAACACGGTCACGCCGTCGTCTGCGGCGAGTTCCAGCAGCAGCGAGACCGCCGCCGTGCCGGTGCGCGTGTCGAGGTTCCCGGTCGGCTCATCGCAGAGCAGCAATTTCGCACCATTGATGAGTGCTCTTGCCAGCGCGACTCTCTGCCGTTCGCCGCCGGAGAGCTGGGCCGGGAACGCGTGCCTCCGCTCAGCCAGGCCGATGCGCTCAAGCAGATGCTCGGCCCGCTCCTCACTGTCATCCCCCGCGTCGTTTGCCAGCGTGGGCAGCAGGACATTCTCCAGTGCGGTAAGCTGGTTCAGCAGGTGATGATCCTGAAAGACGAAGCCGACAGCAGAAGCGCGAAATGAGGCCAGCGCCCTCCTCTCCAACGCCGAGACACTGATTGCGCCTAGATGCACCTGCCCGGAGGTCGGCTTGTCAAGCGCGCCGACGATATTGAGCAGAGTGCTCTTACCTGAGCCTGACGGGCCCACGACGGCTACGGTCTCTGCGGGATGGACCAAACAGGACACATCCCTCAGAACAGTAAGCGGCTCGCCGCCCTGACCGTCAAATTGCTTCGTCACTCGGTCTAGGATGAGATCGCCTGGGGGACCTGGCATCATGCCTCCTTTGACGAATGTGTAGCATTACCGGTTCAGGTTTTGTTACCGCCTGCGCCGCCTGGTGCGTGCCGATCGAAACTGACCGGGGAAACGACGGCGTTTCGGGATGCGTGCTCGACGGCTGCCGCGGGCGCAAGGTTCCACGTCCGGTAGCGGCGTCAACTCGCTCGTGTCATCTGCGATTTCCGCATTTCGCAGTGTGATAGCCGCGGTCGGACATGCCTGCGCACACTCGGCGGCGACCTTCTCCAGACCAGCCGCCAGTGACTCGCCAAAAGGCACACTGACAGCGACATCGAAGCCACGACCGATGAAGGTGAGCCCGAGTCGCTCTGCGGCTTTCTTCGCAATCTGCACGCACAGCCCGCAGGCGATGCACTTGCCGGGTTCATAGATCACCAGCGGATGGCTGATCTCGCGAGAGAATGTCCGTCGGTGAGTCCGGTAGCGGTTCGGGTTTGCGCCATAGCGCATAGCCCACTCGCGCAATCTGCAGCCTTCCAATCCGACACATTCGCAGTGGAGGCAGCGGCGGGCCTCCCGGATTGCTTCTCCCTCGGTGAACCCGGCCGTGGAGCCACCCGACGGTACGAGTCTTTCCTCGGGCGATGCCGTAGCGGAGAATGCTTCCATCTCCTGCTCGCTCAACTGCCCCATGTGCACACTAAAAGGGCGCTCCGGAACGGTCATCGGTTCGCCGGCGAGATACTCGATGATGGATTGTGCAGCTGATTTACCGCTGGCAACGGCCCGAGCCGTATGCCTCGAGGGAAAGAGTGCGGCACCGGCAACAAAGACGCCGTCGGCTGACATTGTCTGCATGTGGTGATCGGCCTCCAGCCCTCTGCCGGCCATTGGCAGGCCGAGAGCACTCGCCCCCTCAGCCGACATGTTACCAGTGGCGACTACAATAGCGTCGAATTCCTCCCGCAGGTCCTGCAGGGAGACATCCTGCCCAACGCGAGTGTTCATGCGGAAGTCCATACCGAGTGCGAGAATGGCATCTATCTCTGTGTCAAGGACCCGCCGGGGCAGACGAGCCTCCTGCACACCATGGCGCAGCATCCCCCCGGCCTGGTCATGTTCGTCGAAAACCGTGCACGCATGGCCGGCACGGCGAAGGTAATAGCTGGCAGAAAGCCCAGCCGGTCCGGCTCCCACTATGGCCACCTTTCTCCCGGTGTCCGGCGCGCACTCAGGAACCTCGATATCCCCCTGCGCCAGAGCACACTCGGCGATGTAGCGTTTCAGCAGGCGGATAGCCACTGGGCGGTCGAGTTGGCCGCGGCGGCATCCCTTTTCGCATGGCGCTGGACAAATATGGCTCAGAACCGCAGACAGCGGAACGCATTCCCTGATTGTGGCGACGGCCGCGCCCATGCGCCCTTCAGCCACCAGCCCTATCATCTCGGGGATATTCAGCTGTAGCGGGCACGTGCTTTGGCAGGGGGCGATACAGTCACCGAGATGATCGCCCAGTAATAGTTCGAGGGCAATGCGACGCGCGGCCCTGACCTCGTCGGTTTCACTCTCTACGACCATCCCGTCTTCCGCCTTCGTGGCGCACGATGGCACCAGATGGTCGGACCCATTCACCCGGACGACACAGACCATGCACGAGGTCGCCGTCTGATAGCCCTCGCGAAAGCACAGTGTCGGGATCGCGATACCGAGAGCGCGCGCCGCCTCCAGGATCATCGCCCCGTCTGCGACATATATTTTCCGACCGTCTATTGTGAGTGTTGGCATATACCGCTCTGCTTGCAGAAGGTATCTGGGCGCAGATGTGACAATTACTCGATGACTACTGCATCAACCGGGCAGACCTGGCGGCAGGTGTCGCAGCGGATGCACTTGTCCGGGTCAATCTCGTGCTGCTGATGCGGTCTCATCTCAATGGCCTCGGCTGGGCATCGCTGGGCGCACCGCGTGCATCCGATGCATTCGTCGGTAATCCGGTAGGTAATCAACTCTTTGCACACCCCCGCCGGACATCTGCCCTCGATATGTGCCTCGTATTCATCGCGAAAATAGCGCAGTGTAGTCAGGACGGGATTCGGCGCGGTCTGCCCCAGGCCGCACAGGCTAGTGCTCTTCACCATTAGTGCCAGTTCCTCTAGCTCCTGAAGGTCGCCTTTTTTGCCCTGACCGCTACACAACCTGTCCAGTATATCGAGCATCCGCCGCGTGCCGATACGACAGGGCGTGCATTTGCCACACGACTCCCGCTGGGTGAATTGCAGGAAATAACGCGCGACATCCACCATGCAATCAGTATCATCGAGAACGACCAGGCCGCCGGAGCCCATCATTGCGCCCGCTTCACTGAGCGCCTCATAGTCCACCGGCGTATTGGCCAGCTCGGCAGGTATGCAGCCGCCCGACGGCCCGCCGATCTGCACCGCCTTGAACCGCCGACCCTCAGCAACCCCGCCACCGATCTCCTCTACAATCTGACGAATCGTGATGCCCATCGGCACCTCGATAAGGCCTCCCCGCTTGACCTTTCCAGCCAGCGAAAAAACCTTGGTACCCTTTGACTGTTCACTGCCGAGGCTCGCGAAGGCCTCGGGACCATCACGGATAATGCAGGGGACTAACGCGAGTGTCTCAACGTTGTTGACGCAAGTCGGGCGACCCCACAGCCCACTGGTTGCGGGATAGGGGGGACGCAGATGAGGTGTCCCGCGTCGCCCCTCCAGAGAAGCGATAAGCCCGGTCTCCTCACCACAGACGAACGCCCCGGCGCCCTCCATGATGCCTAGGCGAAGATTGAACCCGGTGCCAAAGATGTTCTCGCCCAGGAAGCCTTGCGCCTCGCAGCGCTGGATCGCTTCCCAGACGGGTCGCACGGCCAGAGCGTACTCCGAGCGGATGTATAGGACGCCCTCGCTGGCGCCGACGGCATGCGCCGCAATCGCCATCCCCTCAAGCACCCTGAACGGGGATGATTCAAGCAGCATGCGGTCCATAAAGGCCCCTGGATCGCCCTCATCGCCATTACACACGATGTACTTGATGCCATCGCCGGCGGCGCGTACCAGTGCCCACTTACGTCCAGTGGGGAAGCCCGCGCCTCCACGGCCTCGCAAACCCGACCGCGTCACTACCTCGATGACTTCCTCGGGCGGCATTTGCGTCAGGCATTTACGCAGCGCCTCAAACCCACCGTGCGCCACATAGGCGCCGAGGTCAAGCGGATCAACGGTGCCATACAACGCGGTGGCAAGATGCTGCTGCGGGCCGAGGAAAGCGCTCAAGCGTTGATCGTCGGCATCAAGCACATAGTTGCTCACAGGTTCCCACGTCTCGTCGGTAAGAAGGTGCTCGAGGGCGATGCTGACGGCGGATTTCAGCTTCCGGGCCAAGCCCTTTGGCGTAAAATGGCGGCGCACGATGGCCTCAGCGTCAACAGCTCGAACATTGGCGTAGATGGCTGCAGGCTTACCGGGCACGCACACCTCGACCAGCGGTGTCTGATGACACATCCAGACACATCCGACGGGCTTGACGACGGCGGACACACCCATCTCTCTCACCGCTGCCTCCAGTGCCACCAGCACATCCATACTGCCGGCGGCGATGCAGCAGGACCCTGTACCGACGCGTATCTCTGCAATGTCGTCTGGTCCATCGTCCTCACTGTGCGGGAGAGGCTGGATGCCGCCCCGTGCGTGCAATTCGAGGAAATCCGTCAGCATTTGCCCAACGCCATCCGGGCCGAGATGGCCGTAGGTGACGCCGTCTATCTGCACTACCGGGGCCAGTGTGCAGCAGCCCAGGCAGTCCACGCGTTCGAGAGTGAAAAGTTCGTCATCGGTAGTAGCCACGTCCTCGCTCAAGCCCAGGTGGCGGCGAATAGCATCGCGCACCCGCGAGGCGCCCTTGACGTGACACGCCGTGCCGTGGCAGACGCTGATTATGTGCTGGCCGACTGGCTCAGTGCGGAACTTGGCGTAGAAGGTGGCGATCCCGGTGATGTCCGCCGGGGTTATTTCGGAGATCTCACAGACGCGCCGCAAGGCCGCCTCCGGGAGATATCGGTAATGCTGCTGCAGCACTTGAAGGATGAGGATGGCCGCATCCTGCTCACGACCCAACTCCGCCACCGTGCGATCAACAAATTCCAGGTCTATTTCTCCCGCGTCGTGGGGGAGAGGTGCCGTGGCAGGGGCTTCAGTCGCGTCTTGTGTCCGTGTAGCGCCAACTTCCGGCGGCGTATGCTCGCTCATCGTGTGTTCGCTTCGCCACCTATGCGATAGATGCTCCTGTTGCCGCGGATGTAGATGCTGCCGTCCACAAAGGCGGGCGTCGCAGTCACCTGCTCGCTGATTTTGCCCGTGCTCACAGCCTTGAACTTACCGGACGCCTCAAAAACATGCGTTACGCCACTTTTGGCGGACAGATATACGTAATCCCCCACGATAGTCGGCGACGAGGTAAAGGAAGTGCCGAACTCGTGCTCCCACAGCTTCTTGCCGTCTTTGATGTCGTAGCAGGTGACATAGCCATAGCTGGCGACAGCGAAGACAAACTTCTCGTTGCAGGCAGGGCTTACCGTGTCCGGCATGTACCCGTCAGCCGTCCAGACTATTTTCCCCTCGGTGCCCTTCCCTGCTGCCGGAGGGCGGATGGCATAAAGTGCGCCATCATCGGCGGCGAGTACCAGTCCGCCGGCATAGCAGGGCGATGGCCCAATGTCCCCGCTGAGGCACCTGGTGCGCCACAGCTCCTTCCCTGTGACCGGGTCATAAGAGATGACGAACGGGTCGCCGCAGGTTATCACCTCGTTCCGCTCTCCGGTATTGACCAAAATCGGGCTGCACCACGAGTTCGGCGCCGGCCGACTCGTGCGCCAGACAATTTCGCCGTCCCGTGTATCAAGCGCCAACAGGCTGGATAGTCCCTGCTCGGCGTCGTAGCCCTGATCAAGCTGGATGATAACGAGATTGCGATACGCAAGCAGCGACGAAGCATGCCCATAGGCGCTGTCAGGGATCCCAAGCGCCTTGGCCCAGACTGGCTCGCCCTCGAAGTCAAAGGCTGCGACATCGCCGTTGCCGAATATCGCAAAGACGTGCCGGCCGTCGGTGGCCATGGTCGGGGCGGCATAGCCGGTGTCTTCCATGACCTCCGGCGTTGCACTAGTGCTGCTTGAGGCGAGCTGCACCTGCTTCCGCCACAGTACCTTGCCGGTGGCCGCATCCAGGCAATAAACACCGCGTCTGTTTTCATCTGCTCCGGTGACGAAGATTTTCCCATCCCAGATAATCGGCGAACTGTGGCCGGGCAGCGGAATCCCCGTCTTCCAGACGATCCCCTTTTGGCTACCGGCATCCCACTGCGTTGGGAAGTTGGGTGCCTTGGCTCGGCCTGCTGTCGGCCCGCGAAACACTGGCCAGTTCTTCGAGATCTGCTCTGCCGTCGGGTATTTCCCTTCAGTATCTGCGGCTCCCTCGACATCTTCAGGGGAGGGATCGAGAGGTTTCCCCGGCTTCTTGCCGTCATCTCGCGCGATTCCTGCTCCCTCTGGTGGCTGCGGCTTCTCTGACGGCAGCGCACCCGGACCGGGTGGTCCCTGAGGTCCGGGCGGCCCTGGGGCCCCGGTCATGCCGGGGCGGCCAGGCGGCCCCGGTGGTCCCGGTGGCCCGGCAGGACCTGGCACCGACGCAGGCGGCACGGGGGGCTCTACGGCAACATCGGTGCCAGCCGTAGGACCGGAGGAGTCCAGCGGCCTCTCACCGGTGTCCTCAAACTTGGCTTGTTGCGCCGCTGCCACATACTCAGATGAGGTATCGTGACGGGCCAGCACCGCCATCGTCAGCAACACACCCGCCATCAGGATACCCAGCGCCGCCATCGAGCGTCTGGCCAGAGCAGCCTCGACCCAGGTGTCGGCCACGCTTTCGGGAGGCGGTGTGGGTGCCCCCTGGCGAAACTGGACGACGAAGTGCAGTGCGACCATCAGCACTGCCAGGCCGCCCAACAGCATATACGCGCCATGGAGCGCACGGGTACGCGTTCTGAAATATGTCTCTCTGATCCGCACATCCAGCGCCCGGATCTGCTTCCTTATCTCGTCGTTGTCGGGATCCCGGGCAAGTTCCCCTCTGAGCAACTCTATCTCTGCCGGCTCAACGGGGTCGGCCAGACGTGCCTGCAGCATGTTCGCCACCAGTAGCCCGACCACGACCAGGCAGAACACAAACGCCACAATGGCAGTCGCCAGCGCCGTCTGGTGGTATGGGCTGCTCACATTCTCATCTTCAGCGCCGGCGTGGGGCTGTTGTATCATGACGTCCTCTCTGAGTGCTGGACAAGTTTGGCACTCCCGCCGGCGTGTTCCACCGGGCATGACGCATAACAACGCGCACACGACATACACGCCACCACATCCGCCTCGTACGTCTCTCTCCGTCGGCGTACTGAAGCAATGATCATCCGCACTGCGAAAACCAGTCCGAGCCAGCCGCCGAGTATCGCCGAACCGATATCGAACTTGTGCTTTATGATGGTGGCCTCACGGTAGGCTTCCATATACGGCCGCCCCTGTATGTCGTACGCTTCGCTGGCATCCGTCTGGCCTTCGACCTGGCCATGTTCTTCGAGCCAGAGGCGCTCGGCAAGACGCACCTGATCGTTGATTCGTGCCAACATCGGGCTGCTCATCCAGCCCAGGCCTGCACCCCCGGCGACAAGCACGGGTAGTAGCACGAGAAGCAGAGCCAGTCGGCCCTTACCTTCTCTGCGATCTATGGTTCCCGGCTCCGGCGTCGGCGGCCTGATGGCTCCGTAGGGACATGCGTCGGCACACAAATGGCAGTTGACACATTCCCCAGGGCTGATGCTCGTCCTCCATCTTGCAAACACCGACAGCCACCCCAACAGCACGCCATACGGGCACACATATCGGCAGTAGGGACGGCCGATAACTGTCGCGAGAAGCAGCACTACTACGCCGAAGACCAGCATCCCGGCGCTGCCGCCGAGCCGGAAAAAAAGCACGAACGGGTCGTATCTACAGATAATGAAGGCGCTGCCAGTTGTCACCAAGAGCACCGCCAGCCCCAAATAAGCATAGGGCAAAACGCGTAGGCCATTGTCCAGCCACGCAGGCACCTTCACCGGGTGAAGCAGGACCACTTCCTGTGCAGCACCCAACGGACATACCGCCCCGCAGAAAACCCGACCAAAAAAAAGCGCGAACAGCAGGGGCAAGCCAAAAAACGCGCCGACAACCAGTGGCAGGACATACTCACCGTCGGCAAGCGTCAATGCGACGTTCTGGATCGCGCCTACCGAGCAGATACAACCTTGCCGGTAAAATCCGAAGTATAGCAGCGAGAAGACCACCAACACCAGCAAGTCTCGCCGCGAACGTTTCTTCAGCGAAAGGTAGGCAGACAGCATCAAGGCCAGAAAGAGCACCGCAATGTCAATGTATGAGAAAAGCTCTGCTTTGGGACGAGGTGTGGTTACCTCCGGAGCCTGATAGCCCTCGCTGAAGTCCGGCCGCGGGAAGTTCTCGATTGCGAAGGCGGCACCAGATACGGAAACCAGGAGCGCTACGATACAGACGGTTCTGAGCATAGGGTTACCGGTCTTCGTCTTTGGTTCGGAGCATATACGGTTTGTCGGCGGGCACGCGTACTATCGCATTGGACGGGCAGACTGCTGCGATGGCGCACTCATTGCAGTTGAGACAGCGGTCATGGCGAATTTGCAGAATCAGGGCACTATTGCCGTACATCCTGCAACCCTTCACACATATCCCGCAGCCAATACACTTGGATTCATCAATGACGTACTGGTAATAGGGGTCCTCGACGAAGCTGCGGTGAATGGCATTCGTCGGGCAGCGTTGGTTCTCGGCGGCCTCGGTATCGTCTTCGCGCTGGTCAATGAAGTAGCCGAAGCATAGCTCACAATAGCCGCACTTGGCGTACTCATGCACGCACTTGACCGCGGATGGGTTCAACACGCAGGCGGTAGCACACTCTCCACACTGCGTGCATTTGTCTGGGTCTATCTGCCAGACATATTCCTGCGCAGCGCCACGGCTCACCAGCGACCCGAGCACTCCGCTAGCCGCTACCAGGCCGGAAGCGCGCACCGCTGCGCTCAAGAACTCTCGCCTCGTTGTCTTCTTGGATGCGTCAGACATCGCGCCGCTCCCTCGTCTCAGCTTCCTTCAGGGACATGGCTTGGGGCAGATGACAGGTCCTCAGTCTGCTGCAGCCGCGGCAGATGCCCTGGTTGATGCACTTCTCAGCATCACCTACATCACGCCCAACCAGTGCACCTATTCCGCCGCCCAGCAGAGCCGTCAGCGCATACCGCCCGGCGTCGCGCAGAAATTCCCGTCTGTCCGGCCTCCGCGGCTGCTCTGACATTCACTGTTCCTCCGGGCCTGCTTCTTCTTTTGGAGCGAAAATGCGTACTACCCGCGCGGGCGGATCCAGCACCAGGATCCGGCCATCTTCAGCGACCGCCAAATCAAGGCCGGCTGCGTTTGGGGACAGGTCCTCCGGCGCGGCGACTACACATTGCAGAGAACCCTCCGCATCGTATATCTTCACGCGCGGCAGACCCTTCTCAGACGTGACTATGCTCCCGTCGGGCAGAGCCGCGATGTCCGTCGGATTGCAACAACCACAGAAGCCCTCGATTTCCTGCGATGACTGCCCCCAAAACGATTCCAGCTTACCATCTGTTGCACGCACCTCCACACGTCGGCGGCCCGGATTTGTGACGAGCAACACGCCTTCTCGTGTGGGTACCACGTCGAAATGGGGACTGGGTACGATGAAGCCCGCACTATCGGCCTTGTCATCCCTGCCGGTTATCGTGGCGACTACTTCGCCGGAGAGGTTGTACCGTACTACCACCCGGTTTCCGGCGTCGGCCACCCACACGTCATCGCTGTCAACGGCTACACATGTCAGATAGGCGCGCTCTCCCAGCGAGGCCCAACGGTCTCGCATCTGCCCATCAGCCTCATAGACCTCCACATGGTCGCGAAGCCCAACATAGACGGTGCCCACTTCGTCCGCGACGACACAATAAGGTGGATCCGACAGTATCGTCTCGGCCTTCTTCTTCCCGGCTGCGTCAAACGCCCGGATGGCACTATCTCCCGCCACGTAAAGAGTATCATCGGGCCCAAGTGCGATGCCGCGTACCACTTCCAGGCCCGTCTGAATCAGGCCGGTCTGGTGATACCTAAGCAGTTGCGGATCAACCTGCCGCAGCGATCGGACTGCACTGTTTGATTTGTCAACGACAGCCTTTGTCTGTGAACTCACTTCAGAACTGGGGGCCACACACCCGCCCATGCTGGTGACAAGCAGAACAATAGCGCAGACACCGGCGTTTCGCACCGACGACGCGTGAGTTCTCAGAAAAGCTGCCCATTCCCAGTGTCTCATCTCAACTGCCGCTCACATCCACGCAGACCATGCTCCTGAGGTCCCTGGCTAGTAGGCGACCGCCTGATATTGCCAGCGGCCCCCAGGGTTCGCCGCCGCTGAGTATCTTCGCCCGGCCGAGTTCCCTGTAACCGGCAGGACTGGCTTCGGCCATCACCAGTTCGCCGCTATCGCTCATGACGTAGATCTTCCCGTCAGCGATGATGTAGGGGTTGATGCCGAAGCGGTTCGTGCTGCCGCTCTTCCACACGGTGTTCCCATTCAGGTCTATGCAAGATAGCTCTTTACTGGGTATGACACCGTAAATATGCTTTCCGTACAGGATCGGCGTCTGCTGGTGTGAGCCGAAGACATCCGGCTTGATCCGCTGAGCCACCGACACTTTCATGGCGCCGCCTGAGCCGCTCAGCCTCAGTATCGCCGCCCCGGCGCCATAGCCACCACAGACGAATATCCGACCATCCCCGATAGGCACCGGCATCGGTACGTTCGCCGTGCTGACCTTCCATTCACTTGTCGCCCAGAGCCGCGAGCCGTCCCTGGCGGAGACGCCGACAACACCGCCGCTCGCCGGATAGACGTAGATTCTCCTGCCTGTGAAGGTCATCGCCAAAATAGACGAGTGGGTCATCTGCCAATTATCGGGATTCGGAGTTTCCCACACCACCTTGCCGGAGGCCAACTCAACCGCAATCATCATAGCCTTGCCGCCCGGCGCTAGAATTACGTAGTTACCATCAATGAGCGGGCATTGACCGGCATACCAGGGCGGGACCTTGGCACCATACTGGCTCACCATGTCCAGCTTCCATACGACACTACCGGTGTCCGCGTCACA
>CAZCJS010000132.1:0-10959 GCA_964498775.1 uncultured Armatimonadia bacterium | reverse complement strand
CAGCAGTTACGGCGGCAGTAGCAGCAGTCGTGGCGGCAGCAGCAGCAGTCGCGGCAGCAGCAGCAGTCGCGGCGGCAGCAGCAGTCGCAGTAGCGGCAGCAGTCGCAGTAGCGGCAGCAGCAGTCGCAGCAGCAGCAGCAGCAGTCGCCGTTGAGCGTCGTGGAATCACGCCATCACGGACACGGTACCACAGTCGCGGTAGGACGATAACCGGCGTACTGGCTTTCACACAGCACTACGATACAGCAAGCCATGCGGGCTGCTGCAGGGTGGAGTTCGCCACTGGGGGAAGGGCCTTGGACAAGCTGGGCGGGCCCCAGCTTGCACCCTACAGCCAGCCCGCGACTATCCACATCACCGCTGTACGCTCGTAGGTCACCTGCAGTTGCTTCTCGACGTCGCCGAGCGGATCGCAGCCGTAACGGCGGCGGAACTCGGCGTGCATGGCTTCCTCGACGCTGGTGACCTCGGTCAGCGGCAGGTCCACCCAGACATTGCCCTGCCACGCACTCTCGCGGATAGCGATCCACAGCTCCATGTCCCGCCGTGCGTTCTGCGCCCCATAGACGAGGGGGCGGTCCTCGACGACGGCCCGGTAGATGCTTTCCAGATAGGTGGCCTTCGCGACGGCGTCGTCTTCGCTGATGCCGTAGGCTCGGTACGGGTTCTCCCACACCACAGGGGGGTCGGTATTGACCTGCACGCACTGGAGGATTTCTTTGCCGTTTAGCTGCTCATAGACCCATTCGATGGGGTAGTGGCGTTCTCGTTGCGTGGCCCCGGCTTCGAAATCATCGGTGAGTTGCTGGAGCGTTTCGGGATCATCGAGCACAAGGGCCTCGCCGTGGCGGTGGCCTTTGGCCCCATCAGTAGTTGCCGCGACAGCCCCGATGAAGCCCTTGGTGCCCTCGATATCCCAGGCGTGTCGCCAGACCGGCCGCTTCGGTGGCATCTCAAAGACGCACTGGACGTGACCGGGGAAGCGGATCAGCCCGCCGTCCCACATGGTGTCGGTCATGGGTTCGCCGCCGTAACTGAGCATGTTGACGACGGGGACCTTGCCGTCCCAGCCCAGGACACGCTCGGGCTCCGCGCCGACGAGCTTGCGGATGGCGGAGAAGCCGTGGTAGGCCCCACAGGGGTACTTGAGGCGGAAGTGAGTGACTTCGCCGATGAGGCCCTGCTGCACGATCATCTGCTTGAGGCGCTCACGGGGCCACGTCCACACGTTTTCCGCAATCTCCAGCTTGACGCCCTTGTCGCGGCACTTGGCGATCATGGCGTCGGCGCGAGGGAGGCTGAAGGCGATGGGAATTTCACTGAGGATATGACAGCCGGCCTCGGCCGCCGCGTTGCACATGGCAAAGGCCGAGTCAGTGGGGGTGAGTCGCACGACCACATCCGGCTTCCCCTTGCTGAAGAGGTCATCCAGATTGGTATAGACCTCCGGAATGTTGTACGCTGCGGCTGCGGCCCGGGCATTTTCCTCGTTGATGTCCATGATAGCGAACTGGTCGTACATATCATGGAGCTGGTTGATGACTTCGAGAAAGCCACTCGTGCGAGCGCCGATGGCCGACCCCGCACCGATGCAGGCAATACGCAACTTAGTCAAACCACTCACCCTTTCTTCGCTGGACGGTGCTACGGTCGCTTGGTCGCTGCGCCGGCGGCGCTGCTCACCGCTAGCTTGATTCGACAACGCTATTCACTACGCGTTAACTTCTTCCCAGAGATCCTGTAGGTACCGGAGGCTGCGTCCGAGGGCACCAATACGTTGCTCGTCGGCGACGTTCTCGCAGTTGATGAGGTGAAGGCGTTCTGCCGGGTGCTGCTTGAACCGCTTGATGTAGAGCTCAAAGGGGCTATGCCCGGTGCCCAACTCGACGGACCACGTGCGCTTAGGAAGGTCGCTGTCGAGAGAGTGGTCCTTCCAGCCCACCACCGGGATCCGGTCGGGATATTCATCCACCAGGATCCAGCCGTACACCTGGGATGTCGTGAGGTGACCGATGTTCATCAGCAGCCCGGCGTTGTTGGAGGGCATAGAATCGAGCAGCAAACGGCAATCAGTCAATGTTTCGACCCTGGATCCAGAGTGGATGTCGCAGCCGACGCTGAGGCCTTCATCTGCAAATTCCTCGGCGACGGTGTTCATCAGCCGGGCATAGCGTTTGATAGCGGGCGCTTTGTCCTCGGTGGGCACGTGCATTTGGCCGGAAGCGCAAGATGGAACGGGAAGGGTCAGGAACTTGCAGCCGAGCGACAAAGTGTATTCGGCATATAGCCTGAGCGCTGCTATGGTGGCATCCACATCCTCTTCGGTATTGATGGCGACTCCTGCCGAGAAATGAACCGAGCCGATCTCCAATCCGGCGTTGTTCATCGCGCTGAGCACGTGTTGGGGGTCGGATCGCAGAACGTCAGGGAACGTCTCGGGGCAGGTTCCGTCAGCGCGAACCGGCTCGCCATGGTGCCTGGTCAGCAGAAGGACGGAACTAAAGCCGAGCTCCTTAGTAGTAGCCAACATCTCTTCAAAGGGGATTGTGTGTCCCAGCGCGTGCGTTACCATTCCGAAGTCCATGGTGTCTCCTTTTGCGAAGTGTGTAGTTACTTATTGTTCCCCGTCGCCCGAACCACTCCATCCAGTGTGCGACAGAACAGGTTAGCGGCCAAGAACGCCGTCAACGCAGTAGGCCTTGGGAGTCGGCAATGACGCGCTTGCGGATGATGTTGAGCACGGTGGCCTTGGCAGCGTTAAGAAGGCGCTACTCCCCATACAGCACATCCACCCAGGCCATTTCCTCATAGCGCTTCGTTAACGTGCGAGAGTTGTGGTGCAGACGAGAGTCAGGAAGGCCAAGGAAACGGTAATTGCTCCAGACATTGCGGCAATCTTCTCGATGATAACCGCGTACATTGCAGTGTTCTCTGGATGTTGCGGTTTGACCTCCGAGGCATGGCCAAGTAGTCAGATGGAGTGATTTTGTCAAGTTGTATGAGCAGATGGAAGGAAGGGAAGAGCAGGCAGGTGGGAGAATGATTATTGAGGTGGTTTGAGAGTTGTGACGGCCGCAGGTAATGGCGAGGTGAGGATAGATGGGGGATGTAATCTGCACCATACTCGGAGGGGGACGCGGTACCCGACTCTTCCCGCTGACTAAGGAGCGGTGCAAACCGGCTGTACCGCTTGGTGGGAAGTACCGTCTGATTGACATACCAATCAGCAACTGCCTCAACTCAGGCTACGGACGCATACTGGTCATGACGCAGTTCAACACGGCCAGCCTCCACCGCCACATCAGCCGGGCTTACCCGTTTGACGCGCTTGCGGACCGTTCCATAGAGATTCTCGCTGCGCAACAAACGCTGGAGACGTCGGACTGGTACCAGGGGACTGCCGACGCGGTCCGCCAGAATCTGCGGCACATGCATTTCGCCCATGCGAGTCACATGTTGATTCTGTCCGGCGACCACCTCTACAGGATGAATTACCAGGACCTGATCCGCCATCATGACGCGATTTCCGCCGACATGACGCTTACTGTTCAGCCGGTCACTACAGAGCAAGCCCGCGTCTGCGGAGTGGTAAAAGTGAACAACGATGGGCTCATTACCGCTTTTGCGGAGAAACCTGATGATGCTGACGTGCTCAATGAGTTTGCGCTACCGGAGGCGCTGGGGAATGATCCGGCGTCCGGTGAGCCGCTGACACACATGGCCTCCCTGGGCATCTACGCGTTTCGGCCGGAGGTGCTGAAGGATTTGCTTGAGAACTCGGAGTTCGGCGACTTCGGCCATGAGGTGATCCCGATGGCCATCGAGGACCGGCGGGTGACGGCGTATGTGTTCACCGACTACTGGGCAGACATCGGGACAGTGTCGGCGTTCTATGAGGCGGGCCTGGATTTGACGTCGCCATTGCCACGCTTCAATCTGTATGACCAAGGCTGGCCGATCTACACACGTCCGCGCTACCTGCCGCCTGCGAAACTGAGCGACACTGATATCCGGAGTTCAATAGTGGCCGAGGGTGCGATTATCACGGGCAGTCGCGTAGAACGCAGCATCATCGGGGTGCGCAGCGTGGTGGGCGGCGAGTGTATTATCCGCAACGCGATACTGATGGGCTCAGACTACTACGATCCGGCAGCGCCGGTACCTGAAAGAGGATCTCGGACGGCGCTGGCGGACCTGCCACTGGGGATTGGAACTAATTGCTGTATCGAGGGTGCGATTGTGGACAAGAACGTGCGTATTGACGGTGGGGTGACCATTAAGGGACGGCCCGGCAGTGGCGTTAACGCGGACGAAGATACCTACTGCGTCCGCGATGGGATCGTCATTGTCGCGCGCAGCCAGGTGTTGGTGGAGGGTACTAAAATTGAGGTATAGAGTACGGCGCCCGTACGCTCCGGTATCATGCAGGCTGAGTGACGCTGCGACGCGTAAGCGGGGGTACACTGCTCGGGGCGGGGATGGTGCAATCGAGCGGCATGGCGACCGACCTGATAACGGTGACGGCCGGCGCGCCCGGCTCGGCCTACGTAAAGCAGAGTGATGACGGCTCCTATGTGGCGGCGTCGAACTGCAGCGCAGAGGTCACCGTAGCAGGACAGCAGGTGGTCGGGGCGATGTGGAAGGGACGCTAGTGCCGCGCTTGACCTAGCGAAACGAACGGGTGACGGGGAAGATGCTAGAGGTGAGAGACGCTCCTGTGTGTCTGTTACGGGCAGGTCCGCGTCACGGCCAATGGAAATGCCGGGGCGGGCGGATTTGACGCGGCGGAGTAATGGTGGCAATGCGAGCAGAGCTGCGGAGTGCTTTTCGATGAACGTACCGGGACGCCGCCATAGAACTAGCTGTTGGATCATCGCGGGCCACTACGTGTTGCTTGCGGTGGCGTGGTCCTTGGTGATTCCGCTCAAGGGACCTGCAGACGAGGCGCGGCACTTCCGGTACCTACAGATCGTGGCCGAAGAGCAGCGTCTGCCGGGGCCGGCGGAGAAGGCGGAGGCCATCAGCCACCACCCTCCGGCCTACTACATTTCGGCGGCGGCAGTGTATCTGGCTGCGCGGGGTCTGGGGGAAAGCAGCACATGGCACATTCTGCGCTTGTGGTCGGTGTTGCTCGGAGGGATTGCTCTGTGGCTAATCTACCGTTTGCTGGCCCTGGCGTTTCCGGAGCAGCCGGCGGTAGTGTACTACGGGACGATTTATGTGGCGATACTGCCGCACTACCTGCTTGTCTGCTCAACGGTTTCCAATGACGCGGCCGTGATTGTATTGTGCACAGCCCTGCTGTACCTGGTTGCGCTGCGCATCGTCAGACAGGACAGCTATAAGCCGGCCTTGCTGGCGGGGCTGGCGTGCGGTCTGGCGGTACTCACTAAGCACACGGCGCTGGTACTCGTGATTCCCGCCGGCATGGGTCTGTTCGCGGGCGCGTGGTTGCAGGGCGAAGGTAAGCAGCGAGATGGAGAAGCTGCGGGCGGCAGCAAGCGCTCCTTCTCGGCGGTGCGGGAAGTGCTGGTGTACTTGGGGGCGTTTGCCTTCACGGCCGGCATCTGGCTGGCCAACTACATCGGGACATGGGGTCGGCTGGATTCAGACCCGCCATGGCCGTGGTATTCGTGGCCTCATCCAGGGTTGTGGGAGAAGTTCATCAGAGCTGCAGACGGGCTGTACCGCTCGACATGGGTGCAGATGGGCTGGCTTCCGGGGCCGCATTCCTCACCGCCGTTGCAGCCGTCGCCGCTGTATCCGCGCCCGAACCTGGAAACCCCCGTTTTCGCGCTGCTACTGCCTTTGGTTGTGCTTGCTATCTGTGGCACTGTGGTGTGTATCTGGCGCTGGTATAGTCAGAGCGACAACCGGCCTCGGGCGGTGGTTGTGGGAACGTTACTGGCGTCCGCAGTATTCATTTATGCGCTACTGACGCAGAACGCAATGTTCGTGAACCCGGGGCGGTTCGAGGGAGGCCGCTACCTTCTGCCCGCTGTCGCCGGATACATTCCCTTGCTTGCGATAGGCCCGCTGGCGGTTCCATGTGGCTGGCGGAAGATGGCATGGGTGGCTACATATGTCATTATGCTGGCGATGAACGCGATATCTTTCGTCGAGATGTACGCGTACATGATACCATCATTTGCACCGTGAGGACGCTGAGATGTCAGACACACCGAAGCAAACTGTGGTGATCGGCGCGGGGCCTGCCGGACTGGCCGCGGCATATCACCTGTCCGAGTACAATGCTCCCGTGACCGTGCTGGAAATGGACAACATCGTGGGCGGGATAGCCCGAACCGTGGAACATAAGGGTTTCCGCTTTGATCTGGGCGGGCACCGTTTCTTCACCAAGATGAAACGGATTGACGAGCTATGGACCGAAGTGCTCGGTGATGACCTGCTGCTGCGGCCGCGGAGTTCGAGCATATTCTACCGCGGGAAGTTCATGGATTATCCACTGCGCGCATCGAATGTGTTCAAGACTCTGGGGGTATCAGAGACGCTGGCTGCAGTAGGCAGCTACTTGTGGAACCGGATTTTCCCGGTGCCTGAGGAGAGCTTTGAGGGTTGGGTTACAAACCGCTTCGGTCGGCGACTGTACCAGCATTTCTTCAAGACATACACGGAGAAAGCGTGGGGTATGCCGTGTACTGAACTGAGCGCTGACTGGGCCGCGCAGCGGATCAAGTCGCTGTCGCTGTGGGGCGCGATGATGGATGCCCTGTCGCTGAAGAGCAAAACCCAGCATACGACGCTGATTCAGGAGTTCAGGTATCCGGCCTTGGGGCCGGGGATGATGTGGCAGCGGTTTCGAGAGCTTATCGAGGAACGTGGCGGGCGCGTACTGCTGGACCGGAGAGTTGTGAGCATCCGCCGGCAGCCTGAGGGAACGTTCACTATCACGACCGAAAGCGCTGAAGGGGAGGCGGAGTTCCAGGCCGACGCCGTCATCTCGAGTATGCCTCTGGGGGAACTGGTGCGTATGTTTGAGCCGGTGGCGGAGACCGGTGCCATAGAAGCCGCGGGGAAACTGCGCTACCGGGCGTTCATGTGTGCGAACCTCATCGTGCGTCAGGAGGACCCATTCTCGGGCCAATGGATATACGTTCACGATCCGCAAGTGCGGGTGGCAAGGGTGCAGAACTTCAAGAATTGGTCGCCGCAGATGGTGCCTGATCCCGCCTGCGCTTGCATCGGGGCTGAGTACTTCGTATGGCAGGAAGATGAGTTGTGGCATCAGCCGGATGCGGAAGTGATCGAGCTGGCCACGAGCGAATTGGCACAGATCGGGATCATTGATCCGGCGAGAGTCGTTGATGGGATCGTCGTGCGCTCTTCTCATGCGTACCCGGTCTATGATGCGGGCTACCAGGACCACGTGCGCTGCATGAGGGAGTGGCTTCAGAGGATCGAAAACCTGTGGGTGATCGGGAGAAACGGCCAGCACCGTTACAACAACATGGATCATTCGATGATGACGGGGCTGCTGTCGGCGGAGAACGTGCTGGGAGCCGACCATGACGTATGGGACATCAACGTAGAGCAGGACTATCTGGAGGACAGGCAAGCTAGGGAGTGATGTGGCGATGATGATTACGGCACGTACGACGGCATCTGCAATGGTGATTGCAGTGCTGGTGTTGGTAGTCACAAGTGCTGCAATCGGAGGTACTGCGAGCATCCTGGAGCCGATCACGCCGACGAGCGTGGAGGTACACAGTTCGGAAGATGTGGTGACGGCGGTGGATAGCTCGGGACGAGTGATGACGGTGTATTGGAGTAAGGGGACGGATGGGAAGTGGAACCTGCACAGTGCGCTCGGGACTGACGCACAGGCGCATCATGCGAAGCTCACGCGGGGGGAGATTTCGGCGACTGTGCGGATGATTCCACGGGCGCTGGTGGCTGAAGGGGGAGTGTTTCATCTGCTGACAAGTGTGGGTTCGAAGGTGTACCACTATAGCTGGAATGGGAGTTGGCACGGTCCGGAGATGGTGTCGAAGAGCGGCTCCAATGGAGCAGACATCTGTCTCACAAGTCAGGGCTCGCTGCTGGTTGGGATTGCGTCGGGCAAGGCTCATGTTTGTCAGAAAGTGGGGCAGTCCTGGGAGGATACGAGGCTGGACGTGTTGATGTATGACCCGAAGGCGCCATCGCTGTACAGGGATCTGAATGGCACGGTGCGGATGCTGGGGCTGTACCGGTCGGGGGTGCCGAGGGTGATGACGCTGCAGGCGGGGATGAATCCGTCGGTGTTGGAGAGCTGGGAGGTGAGCCCCGCTGAGGACGGTGACGGGTGGACGAGTCCGTCAGATATGAGACATCGGCAGCATGCGCTGGACCCGGTCAGCAATCGGGTGTTCGCCGTGTGGCAAAATGGCAATGAGCCGGTGACGGTGGGGTCGTGTGCGGTCGGCGCGACGAGTGCGGGGCAGTGGCAGGTCAGCGAGATTGCGACTCCGGAAGGGCAGAAGCACGTGGATCACCGGCTAGTGTCGAACGGCTATGGCGGTGTGGGGTTGGTGTGCCTGTACACGAAGGCCGGGGATCGGACGCTGAACTTCCACTGGCTGACAGCAGCAGGACCGGGGTCGGCGATCGAGCTGGTGCGGCCAGGTACGCAGACTGAGGCGGCGGTGTTCGAGAGCATGGCCGGGGACAGTCTGGCCTGCTGCATAGATAGGCAAGGGACAGCCCATGTGCGGCTGATGGCGGTGAAGCGGGGCGAGACGCCGGCACATATGCGGAGGATCTACGCGGCGGCAGTGACCGGCGGGCCGACTGCATCAGGTGGGCAGACGACGACAGGTGGGCATACTACAGGCGGCGGGGAGGTCCCGAAGGCAGACTTCACGCTGGCTTTGACGAAGCCCGTTGGTGCGGACGAGCGCTACCGCATAGGCTATAGCTCGGTATATGTGGAGGCGATTGTGACCAACCAGGGGGCCGAGTACTACGGCGACCTGAACGTGACGGCGGTGATTGACGGCGCGCAGGCACACTACCGGTTTGAGGACAGAAGCGGGCACCAGAAACCGCTTTTCAAGCGTGGTGAGAGCCAACGGATCACACTGGCCAAGGCACGCTATGAGAAGGACTACGTTGCGGGCTACCAGCCGTCTGAGGTGTCACGCATCCACGGCAGGGGGACCGTACGGACGGTGAAGCTGGGCGGCGGGCTGGGGCGCAAGTACCTGACCGTGGTGGTGGATCCGGACAACGCGGTGGATGAACTGGATGAGGGGAACAATATAGTGCGGGGCGAGTATGTGGTTAGTGACGGGCGGGAGACCGAGGACCGGGAGAAGGTCGGCGGGGAGTGGCTGTTCGGGTTCAATGACCTGTCGGTGGTGATGAGCCGGCCACGGGACAATGCGGAGATCTGGACCGACAGCTTCGCACAGCGCGAGACGGAATTCGAGGCGATGGTGCTGAACCGGCGCGAAGCGGGGTTCTTCCTGAACGTCCCGCTGACCGTGTATCTTGACGGTGCGGTGATGTCTCAGAAGATAATTGATTTGATTGACCGCAATACCAAGGTGACGCCGGAGGAGCTCGCATGGCTCAAGGCAGAGACTGGTGAGGCAGGGAAGAGCGCTTCCGGGGTGCATTTTGATATGCCGCTGGATTTGAGCAATGTTGCTCCGGGGGCGCATACGCTGAAGCTGGTTGTTGACCCGGAGAACACGTTCGCTGACCTGCAGCGAAGTGACAACGAGGTGTCGCTGACTTTCAACGTGCTGCCACCGGGCGGTACGGTGAAGGTACGGACGCTGGATCAGTGGACGAATCAGCCGATACGAGATGTGGGCGTGGTATGTCCAGGGCTGTTTGCCGGACGTACGAACACGGCGGGTGAGATTACGGTTCGTGACATACCGGCGGGTCACTACAATGCCGACAGTATCTATGCCTATAAGCGCTGGGGTGATCCGGAGTACGTACAGAGGTCGCCGAAGTCCAGCTTCGATACTGCAGCGGGGCAGACGACCACAGTAGAGATCGTGTTGGAGCGGCCGGTGACGCTGGTCGGGGACGTGTTGGATGCTGCAACCGGCGAGGCAGTCACCGGAGAACGAGTATTTGTGGAGGTGAAAGGGTTCCGGCACCCGGATTTGGCCAGCGGCTCCAGCTACCGTATTAGTGGTATACCGCCAGGGACGCAGACAGTGGTGGCTGGCGCGTATGGCTATGTGACCCAGGAGATTTCCCGGGAGATGCACGGACAAGGGGAGACAGGGGAATGCAGGGTTGATGTGACGCTGCAGCGTGCGCCCCGAGCGACCATCTCCGGAACGGTGACAGATGACAAGGGGCACAAGCTGAATGGTGCCGGCGTGTGGCTCAACGGTGCCCCTCGGGGTGCGACTACCGACAACGATGGGCACTACGAGATGACCGAGGTGGCGTGCGACCGTGATTATGGGCTGTGGGGGCAAAAGAAGGGGTACGGAAGCGATTCGGTGATGGTCGGCGGTCTGACCGGAGGCAGCACACGGACGCAGAATTTGCAGTTGCCGAAGGTGACCAACCATTACAAGGAGGTGGGGGTGGAATGCTGCGCGTGGGCGGAGTTCGAGCAGTTCCCGGGCTTGTCAATCGGGCCGGCGCAAGTAAACAGCTATGAAGTGAGCGCCAAGCACGGGAATTTCCGGGTGGACATGGGAGTGCTATACCGCACCGTTGCCGGCAGGCAAGGTGAGTACATTGACCAGGTGGTGGTCTGTACCGATGGGCATGCTTTCTGGCAATCTAACGTACAGTCTAGCTACGATTTCATGGATATGTTCAGCGCGGGAATCAAGCAGACGAAGGCAGCGTTCGGTGGGCTTACCGGAGCCGCCAAGACCTCCAAGAAGGCCTACGGGTACTTTGACAAAGGTGTGAAGGTCATCAACAAGGTGTACGACTACCTGAATGGCGACCTGGACCCCAACGAGGAGTACAACG
>CAZCJS010000131.1:0-11028 GCA_964498775.1 uncultured Armatimonadia bacterium | reverse complement strand
GGAGGCCGTTTTCTCCCACGCTGCCTCATGCAGGTGAGCAGACCGAGCCCCGCGTCAGGCGCTGGTAGTCGTGATGCTCCGAATGACGACCGGAGAATCGTCAGAGAGGTGCGCGAGAACATGGGACCGGTGCAAACGTCTCAACGTTTAGGGAGCATACTGAGGACCTCGCCGGTTGCCTGCGGCGATCGGTCGGCACCAGGCGTGGGAGGTGAGCGGGTCGCAATAACATGAACCGCACGGGTGCAGCGCTGAGCGGATTTCTCGTCGTATGCAGCCTGGCGTCGGCAGTGAGCCTCATTGGGGCCGCGCCGGTGCCCTCCCCGATCGTGTTGAAGCCCCACCAACATGAGCAAGCGCAGTTTGGGTACAGGCCGGACTACATGCCGAATGTCCCCAGCTTCGACGCCCAGAACCGGCCCTACATCCGCAGCCGTGGGGCCGATATGCACGATACCGGCTGCTTCCAGACGCTCGAGCGCGGTGCGTGGGTGCAGCGACCATTTGCCGAAGCGGTGAAGGCGGCCTGTTTCGGCTTTGAGAGCTTCCAGTACGGCGGGGGCTGGTACTTCAGTCACGCCGTCTTCGATGACGATGGGGACATGTACTCAATCGCCCAGGTCAGAACGCAGAACCGCAAGGTCCATTCTCTGCTGCTGTATTCGACGGACGGTGGAAACAGTTTCCAGGTCTATCCGCTGCCGGTCACAGGCGGCGTGCAGAAGCTGAATATCGAGCTGCGCAATGATTGTCAGCCGCTGCCCGGGCCGCCACTCATCGCGTTCATGCACCGGGTAAAGGAGCACCCTTCCCGCTGGGCGGACTACTTCAGGCTGCAAGTGCTGAGGCCGGTAAAGAGCGCGGGCCGCTTGATTATTCCGGAGCCGACAGTTGTGACCGACAAGTGCATCGGCGGGGCGACACACTCCGGCGGCGCGTCCTTTGCTACGACCATCGGCGGCAACACGCATTTCGTGTGGATCGAGATAGCCGATGATGCGCAGGCACCGGGTACGCCGACGTTCGTAGGGACCTACGACCACGCGACCGGAGAGGTAACTGAGAAGGTCCTCGTCGGCTATGCGCCACCGGTCAATGACGCGCACAACACTCCGGGTATCTGCGCCGATAGCGAAGGTTATCTACATGTGGTCACAGGGGCGCATACGTTTTCGTTCCAGCATATGAAATCGGCGGCGCCCAATGACATCAGCGGGGGATGGACCCAGCCCGTCAAGCTGTTGGGTGCGGAATATAGCATTGATCACGGGAAGCAGACGACGGAGGGGCAGCAGACCTACCTGGGGCTGGTCTGTGACTCCCATGACACGCTGCACGTGGTCTTCCGCCGGCGTCAGAAGAGCAGCAATGACGCGTACTTCCCCAACAAGGACTATAGTGCGCTGGCCTACCAGCGTAAGCCGAGGAACGGGGCCTGGGAAGCGCCGCGTGTGCTGGTGGTACCGCCGATTGACGGGTATAGCAGCTATCACCACAAGCTGGCGATTGACCGGCGGGATCGGCTGTATCTGTCCTACACTTACCTCAGTGAGGGGCCGCGGAACCCATACCGGACAATGGACGGTTACTACCACTTCCCCGCAGTGCTGATGTCCGGAGACGGCGGAGAGAGCTGGGAGCTTGCGGAGACGAAGGACTTTGCGGCGGGTATTGTGGGCGGTTAGGGAAGCGGATACAGCCTGGGGCTTGACAAAATCAACCTGTGGGTTTATACTGTGGCCTGACAGATAAACCTACAGGTTTACTGCTTATTGCCGATTGAGGTAGTGAAGGTGCATGGCGGTTGGCGCTGAACTGTAATGCACTATGATTGAATATGAATTAATCAAGCGCGGTGCGGTCTTCGAAGTGCGGGCTGTCAGGCAATTGCGGGCTGAAGTGGCAATAGTCATAAAGTATCTCCATGACCTTGAGGAAAGCGAACGCAAGAAGCTGGTCAAGGAGATAATCAGGTTTGCCGACCACGGGCCGCATCCGAACCGCGAGAAATTCCGGTCATTTAAGGGCCATGCTAACCTCTTCGAGATAAAGGCTTCTCAGGGGCGTATCCTGCTCTTCTTTGCAGGTGAAGGGATTGCGGTTCTGACACACGGCTTTACGAAGAAGCGCAATGCCACTCCGCAAAGCGAGATTGACAGAGCCCTGCGGCTGCGCGATCTGTATGAAAAGACATTCGGTGAGTGGTAGTAGAAGGACAAAGGGGAAACTGTGATGGGCAAGGGAAGTAAGCTGTTCGAGCAGTGGGAGCGAGAGTATGCCGAGGATGCGGAATACATCGCGTACGGCCTGTTGACGGACATCACTGCGGATATCTGTGCGGCGATGGAGGCGCAGGGGATGACACGGAAGGGACTCGCGGAGAAGCTGGACGTCTCGCCGCAGTATGTGACTAAGTTCCTCAACACGCCTGAGAATACGAGCGTGTATCAGGTGGTGCGATTTGCGCAGGCCGTCGGTCTGGATGTCGAGGTGTTGCTCCGTCCCCACCGCGAGCAGTCTGAAGACAATGCCAAGCGGACTACCGCCGCCCGCCGCCCGGCCGGCGATACTGCCGGCGCATCTGCAAGTCGCGAGGCCCATGCCAGATGACCGCGCAACAACTCCATGCGGCAGTCGTGGGGGACGCCGCACAACTCAGCCGTTTGCGGGGACGGATACAGATTTGGTTACTGCTGCTGGTGCCGGCGGTCATAGTCGGCGGCTGGTGGTACCCGCACCTCGGGTTTATAGTGCCGGTAGTCATGGTCATGGGGATGGTCGGCGGGTTATTCCGCGGGCGCTGGGTCTGCGGCTGGGCATGCCCGCGTGGGAGTTTCCTCGAGCGGATCATGCGGCGTCTGTCGTTCCACCTGGGTATTCCGCACTTTCTGCGCAACTACACCTTGCGCTGGGCGCTATTCGGGGTGCTGATGGGTTTCATGGTATGGCGGCTGTCGCTCAATCCGGGCGATCCGGAGCACTGGGGCCGAGTGTTCTGGCTGATGTGCACGATTACCACCTCTGTCGGGGTCATACTTGCGGTGCTGTTCTGGCCGCGGACGTGGTGCGCCTTCTGCCCGGTAGGCACCTTCGCCGGCACGGTCGGGGGCCGCAAGCATCCGCTACAGATAGAGGCGGGCTGCCGGGAGTGCAGAGCCTGTGAGGCGGCCTGTCCGCTGGCGCTGCCGATAGTCAAGTACAAGGACGCCGGCGAGCTTGGTGAGAACGACTGCCTGCGCTGCGGGGCGTGTGTTGCCGCATGTCCGTTTGATATTTTGCACTTCTGAGCCGTGGGGAAGGCGAGTCGTGCGAGGCTGGAAGCCTCGCCTACAGGAGGGGACGGCACAAGTTAACGGCATTGACAGGCAAGGATGCCTGTCCTCCAAAAAGAGCAAGAAAAGACGTGGGGCGGCGGCGATCCGTGCGAGGCTGGAAGTTTCGCCTACAGGGGAGGCAAGGGTTTTCCAGCCTGCGGGGGCGGGCGACCAGGGCGACACGAATGCGCAATGGGCAGGTGCATGGCCCCGGCGAGTCGAACATTCCGTCCGTCGGGTCGTCTAATCCGACGATACGAGCGCAGAAACCACCTGACGCCACATCAAGGAGGCCGAGAATGGCTGAGCTTGCAGAGATTATTGAGGATGCCATAAAGCTGGAGCTGGACGGGGAGGAGTACTACGAGATGGCCGCGGAGAAGGCGCGCAACCCGCTGGCTCGCAATACCTTCAGCGCGCTGGCCAAGGACGAACGGGCCCATGCCGCCCTGGTGCGAGAATACTGGGACGCCGTCTCGGAGGGCAAGCCCGCTCCTACGGCTCAGAGCATAGCCGAGCAGGATTACTCCCTGGTTGCCACTGCCAAGGAAATCTTCGCTAAGGCCAAGCAGGAACTCGACGAGGGGGCCAACCCGCCTGCCGAGGATCTCTCCGAACTCTACGACCACGCCATGGAGATGGAGCGCAAAAGCATCGCCCTGTATCAGCAGGGCGGCGAGCAGGCCGATGAACCCGAAGCCCGCAAACTGTTCGGCTATCTGGTGGAACAGGAGCGCGGACATCTGAAGCTGCTGGCTAACGGCCAGCAGTACCTCGATGACCCGGAGTCATGGTACCTCGAAGAGGAGCAGTGGTCGGTCGAGGGCTGACCGGCTCATGCCGGCACTTGTAGGACTGCCTGACGAGGCTCCAGGTTGCCTGCCGGCGTACTGAGCGCATCAGCGTGAGTTGTGGGAATAAACTCTCTCTTCTCTACGTCCAGTTCTCTGTAAGCTAGATAATCCCACAAGTGCAAGTGAAGACGCGCTAGAAGGGGCCTCAGTGCATAGCAACAGATCTCAGCATACGGTCAGCTTGTGCTCCAGTGGCGGTTTCACGCTGATTGAGCTGCTGGTGGTAATCGCCATCATCTCGATACTGGCCTCGATGTTGATGCCCGTGTTTGCGCGGGCCCGAGAGCAGGCGCGACGAACCTCCTGCGCGAGCAATCAGAAGCAGATCGCCCTCGCAATGCTGATGTACGCCGAGGACTATGACGAGCTCCTCCCGCCTTACAGCCAGGGGCTGGGCCACCGGGGCAGTATGGGCTACATGGGGGCTGACGGGATACGCTGGGCGGACATGATCTATCCGTATGTAAAGAACCGGCAGATCTTCGATTGCATGAGTGGGGACAAGCGTATTGCCATCTACGAAGGCGGCAACTATTTCGATATTAGTACCTACTCGTATGGCTACGTATCGCCGTCCTCAGGTGGTGCGGAATGTGGTGTGGCGGGTCGGGAACTGAGTGAGATTGGCGACGTTGCCGGCACCATCATGGTGGCCGAAGATGGCCGCTTTGACGGCGGCGGGGACAACGAGTGTATCGGCCGTATCATCCCCAATCCCGCTGACACGATGGAGATGCTGGCGGTCAGGGTCAACGGCATACGGCACACCGGCGCGGGGGTCGAGGACTATGCCGCTCACGCGCTCAATGCCGCCTACGTGGACGGGCATGTCAAGTTCGTCCGGCTCACAGACACGCACATGGCACAGTGGACGCTGGCGGATGACTAATAGTAGCGACCCGCGGCGGGGGGCAGTCATTGGCTGCAGCGCTGCTGCTAGGTCGTCTCGTCCAGAATCGCGGGCATGTTCTCGACGAATGCCCTAATCTGATCGCGCACCTCGCGGAACACGGCCATGATCTCTTGCTCAGTACCACTCGCCGCGGCCGGGTCCTCAAATCCCGCATGAACTTGTTTCACAGCCTTCAAGAATAACGGGCACATCTCTCTGGCATGATCGCAGACGGTGATGACATAATCCAGGTCCACGTCGGGCAGTTCATCGGTGGTCTTGGATTTCTGCCCGGAGATGTCTATACCGACCTCCGCCATAACCTTGACGGCATACGGGTTGAGGCCATGGGCCTCAATGCCCGCTGACCACACCTCTATGGTATCGCCTTTCAGCGCCCGGGTAAAACCCTCTGCCATCTGGCTGCGACATGAGTTACCTGTACACAGAAACAGGATCCGCAGCTTTCCATCCGAGCCCATCGCAATCACCCTCAATTCTACCGTATAGATACCGTGGCTATTTTGCGCGGGTTGGGTTCTGCCGCCGGCCGGAGGTAAACGACACCTCCGGGGAGAATAGCCGTAACGAGTGACGCATCAGGTTGAGCGAGGTTCAGTGCTATGAGCGGCAAGCATAACGTCTATTTCGGCGACCTCCACAGCCATAACTCCGTCGGCCTGGCCCAGGGGAGCCTGGAGCGCACTTTCGATATCGCCAGGGAGCATCTGGATTTTTCGGCTTTCATGGGGCATTCACAGTGGCATGACATGCCGCAGATGCCACTGAACAAGCAGCAGAAATGGGCCGACGGCTTCGAGGTGCATAAGGTCCGCTGGCCGGAAGTTCAGGCCATGAACCGCGATACCTACCGGCCCGGGGAGTTCGTCACCTTCAACGGGTATGAGTGGCACTCCAGCGACTGCGGGGACTACTGCATCATCTTTCCCGGTGAGGAAAGCGAGTTGTTCTTCGTTAATTCGGTGGAGGAGCTGGCCGCGCAGGGTGAGCGCTACGGGGCAATCCTGTGTCCCCACCATGCCGCCTATGGGAAGTTCTGGCGCGGCATCAACTGGGAGCGGTTTCCACAATGGGCCTGCCCGATTTGCGAGACCTTCTCGGAGCATGGCAACTGCTTCGATGACCGCGGCCTGGAGCCGATGATTCGCCACAGCCTGGGTGGCCGGGCGACGAAGGGCACGATACTGCAGGCGCTGCTGCAGGGTTTCCGGTTCGGGCTGGTCGGCGGCACCGATGACCACTTCGCCTGCCCGGGAGCATGGGGCGAAGGCCTTGCCTGCGTATGGGCGACGGAGCTGACCCGCGAGGGCATCTGGGAGGCGCTGCTGGCCGGGCGCACCTATGCCGTCACCGGCGACCGGATCATTTTGGATTTTTCGCTCAATGACTTACCGATGGGCTCGGCGCTTGACTTCGACACGCGGCGGGAACTCAACGTCAGGGTCGAGGCAATGGATGAGATAGACACCATTGAGGTGCTGAAGAACGGTCGGCTGGTGCATACGGAGCGGGTGGCGACAGTGCTGCCGGCGGATCAGTTTGCGGGCGGGCGGGCCAAGCTGCGGATACGTTGGGGCTGGGGACCCTGGGCGGCGCTGGATATGCCCCGAACCTGCGACTGGGCAGGCAGCATCGAGGTCGCCGGCGGGAGGCTGGTCAAGGCGACACCGATAATCCAGTCGGGGCCGCTGGACGACGACCGTCGCGATACCTTCCGCAAGATCACCGGCAGCGGTCTGGAGTTCACTTCCTTCACCTCGCGCCACCAGGCGTTCAATGAGGACCCGACGAAGGGCGTGATCCTGGAGCTTGACGGTCCGCCGGACACAAAGGTGAGCCTGAGGCTGACTGCGCCGCATGAGTTGCTGTATGAACACACGTTGGCCGACCTGATGGAGAGCAGTTCGAGTCACTTCGTGGGCGCGTTTACCGAGGAGAGTGTGCTGTTCCATCGGCTGGTGGTGCCCGAGTCGTACACCTGCGAGTTCGGTTGGGCCGATGACTGCAGCGGTGCCGAGCCTGCGACCTCGGCGGACTTCTACCTCATCCGCGTGAAGCAGATGAACGGGCAGATGGCGTGGAGCAGTCCGGTATGGGTCAATGCCACCCGTTGATTAGTGTGCAGTACCTGCCTCAAGGCAGGGGAAACAAGATCCGTGCGAGGCTGGAAGCCTCGCCTACAGGAGGGAACAGCACAAGTTAACGGCATTGACAGGCAAGGATGCCTGTCCTCCAAAAGGAGAAAGAAAAGATGTGAGGCGGCGGCGATCCGTGCGCAGCCTCCTCAATTTTTTGTCCTGTAGCGCAGGCTTCCAGCCTGCGGCCGTTCGCAATCCCTGCGAGGCTGGAAGCCTCGCCTACAGGGGGGAAAGGGAGATCCGTGCGAAGCTGAAAACTTCGCCTACAGGAGGGAAAGGTTTTCCAGCTCGCGGTGCAGGAATCGGCGTGTCGGGCAGCGAAGTTGCCTCCAAATTGCACGGAGGTGACTTGCAGATTGGCCGGCGACCACGACATCTACTTCGGAGACCTGCACAATCACAACGCTGTAGGCTATGCCAAGGGGAGTCTGCAGCGTTCCTTTGACATCGCCCGCGAGCACCTGGATTTCTTTGCCTTCACCGGCCACTCACAATGGCATGACATGCCGATTATGCCCGCAGATAAGCACATGGTCTGGGTGAAGGGCTTTGAGGCGCACCAGGCGGGCTGGGCGCAGGTACAGAAACTCACCCGCGAGAGTTATCAGGCGGGCCGGTTCGTCACCTTCCCCGGATATGAATGGCACTCCAGCGTCTATGGCGACTACTGTGTGCTATTCCCCACTGATGACAGCGAGTTATTCACGACCAGTAGCGTCGGCGCACTGGCTGAGCAGGTGAAGCCATTCGGCGCGCTGATGTTCCCCCATCATGTGGCCTATGCGCAGGGCTGGCGAGGGGTTGACTGGGAGCAGTTCCCCGCCGAGATGTGCCCGGTCTGCGAGGTTTTCTCCGAGCATGGAGCCACGATGTACGACCGCGGGCTGCATCCGATGCTCCGGCACAGCAATGGCGGGCGCTCGACGCGAAATACGGTTCATCATGCGCTGGCGATGGGCTATCGCTTCGGGCTGATCGGAGGCACCGACGACCATTTCGGCTATCCGGGTGCCTGGGGCGAAGGTCTGGCCGCGGTATGGGCGGATGAGCTGAGCCGCGAGGGTATCTGGGAGGCGCTCAACTCCCGGCGTTGCTATGCCGTAACCGGCGACCGGATTGTGCTGGAGTTCTCCGTCAACGGCCTGCCGATGGGTGCCGAGATGGACTACGAGGCCACCCGCGAGCTGGCCGTGTGCATCGAGGCCATGGACGAAATCGGTGCCGTCGAGGTACTGAAGAACGGCCGCGTCGTGCACCGGGAATTCGTGCCGACGGTGCTGCCGGAGGACACTTTCCAGGGTGGTCGGGCAAAGCTGCGGATTGTTTGGGGCTGGGGGCCATGGTCGAGTCTGGAAATGGCTCGCACCTGCCAGTGGGAAGGCAGCATCGGCATCGCGGGGGGCACACTCCTCAAGGCGACGCCCATCTTCCAGTCCGGCCCGTATGAAGAGGACCTCCGCGACAAGTTGGATGAGGTTGGCGCAAGCGGCTTGCGGTTCTCATCATACACCTCACGCCGCGATGCCTTCGCCGAGAATCCGACCAAGGGTGTCATTTTGGAGATCGAGGGCACGCCGGAGACGAAGGTGAGCCTCGCCGGTAAGCAGCCGGCACGGTTCGGCTGCGAGCGGACGCTGGGAGAACTGATGGCGGCTAGCGAGATCGTCTTCACGGGGCCGTTCACCAGTGAGTCGGTGCTCATGGAGCGGCTGGTAGTGCCCGCATCCTACAGGCTCAGGTTTACCTGGACCGACCGTGGCGAGGGTGGCGAGGCTGATTACTATATGATCCGGGTGACGCAGAGCAACGGGCAGATGGCGTGGAGCAGTCCGGTATGGGTCAATGCCCCCCGGTGATTAGTGTGCAGTACCTGTCTCAAGGTGCGGGGAACAAGATGCGCGCGAGGCCTCCTCAATTTTTGTCCTGTAGCGCAGGCTTCCAGCCTGCGGGTGTTCGCAGCTCGTGCGAGGCTGGAAGCCTCGCCTACAGGGGGGAACAGCACAAGTTAACGGCATTGACAGGCAAGGATGCCTGTCCTCCAAAAGGAGAAAGAAAAGATGTGAGGCGGCGGCGATCCGTGCGCAGCCTCCTCAATTTTTATCCTGTAGCGCAGGCTTCCAGCCTGCGGGTGTTCGCAATCCGTGCGAGGCTGGAAGCCTCGCCTACAGGAGGAGATTTTTTTCAGCCTGCGAGGCCGGGTTTCGCCTACAGGTGAGGAAGGGTTTTCCAACTCAAGGCGGCAGGTGATTGAGGGGGTTCAGGGTGGCAGATTCGGGTACATTCAACATCTGGGCGTGTGGCTGCTCGCACGTCCATACGGACATCAGGCACGGGCGCGAGAGCCTCGCAGATGCAATCCGCCAGAGTGAAGCCGGCGGTGAGCAGGGCGGGCCGCCGTTCGACTGGGACGTCATGCTGCATCTGGGGGACCTGTCCGGGCAGCAGGATTCGCCGCAGGATGACCACGGCGAGGAAGTCATCCGGCAGTTTGGGGCCGTCGCAAAGCACCGGCGTGAGGACATCTATAACCTGCTCGGCAATCATGACGCCAGTTGTGCCGATGAGCCGACCCAGTGGTGGTTTCGCAAGTGGGTTGACCCGCTCGGTGAGAACCCCGCAGTGTCGGGCGTCCACAATGACCGGCGCCCCTTCCCCGTCTCCGGCACCTGGGAGCGCTATACTATCAGCATCGGCAATATGCTGATTTTGATGCTGGGCGACCGCAATGACGGGGGACCTCCGGCAGGTCGCGCCGAGCGTGGCGGCTATCCGGCGGGCAAGGTCACCAGGGAGACCTTCGAGTGGTGGAAGCACATCGTCGAGGCCAATCCCGACAAGATCATCGTCACCTGCCACCATCACATGCTGCGGGAGACGACTGTGGCCTCAGGCCCGTGGGAGGGCGTGCGGGGCGGCTACCACGGCTGGTTCGACGAGCAGCATCATCCGGAACTGCCGACCGGCGCGCCGATCGGGGCCTCGTATCTGTACTTCGTCGGCGATGAGCCTGACAGCCCGGCCTTCAGCGACTATCTGCGCGAGCATCCGGGCGCCGTGGACCTGTGGCTGGGCGGGCATACCCATACCGATCCGGATGATACCTGTGGCGGCCGGTCGCACATAGAGCAGAAATGGGGCGTGACGTTCATCAATGTGGCGGCGCTGACGAAGTATCATTCTGCGCAGTCGAAGAGAGTGCCGATGTCACGGCTGCTCAGCTTCGCGGCGGGCAGCGATACGGTGACGATACGTTGCTACCTCCATACGGATGACTACGCCCCACAAGGGTGGTATAAGAGGGCGCAGCGGGAGGCGCGGCTGGGTACCGCCTTTTGTCCATGACCGCCGAACCGGCAGGGCGTGTTGCGCAATTCCACATGCCACGGAAAGGTTGACGATGGTGGACGACCGGCAGACGAGCGGCGTTGACGGCCCCGGTGTGCAAGTCACTGGCGGCGTCGTCGAGGTTGAACTGGCGCAGGGGCTCGGGCTGGCTGAGGCGCTGGCGATCGGCATCGGCGTCATGGTCGGGGGCATCTTCGTGCTGCCCGGCCTCATTATCGCCGAGGCGGGGGCTGGCGCCATTCTCGCATTCGCTCTCGGGGGGTTGATTGCCCTACTGGCGGCGATGTGTGCCAGCGAGGTGGCCACCGGCATGCCGAAATCCGGCGGCGGCTACTATTTCATCTCGCGGGCGCTGGGACCGCTGTGGGGCGCAGTTATCGGCTGGGGAAGCTGGTTCGGCCTGATCTTTGCCACCGGCTTCTACATGGTCGGCTTTGCCCAGTACGCCGCACCCCTGTTGCATC
>CAZCJS010000130.1:0-11041 GCA_964498775.1 uncultured Armatimonadia bacterium | reverse complement strand
GGAGTTGCCGCGTCCGAGGGGAGAGGCAGCGGACTCGGCGCGAGCCACAGAGCTTATCGAAGAAGCGTGGGGAGTGGAATTTGGGGAGTTGGGTAACAGTGCGCTGGTAGGTGCAATCACGCAGCGGCCGGATCGGCCACTTGTGTTTACCGTGCTGAGGGATGGTAAGGAAGTGGATGTGAAGGTGACACCGGGCACGGAGTGGGAGCGGTACGCCGTGCGCGATGAAAGCGGGAGTGTTGCCGTGCCACACGCGCAAGTGGGGCGGATCGGGGTGGTGTTGAGGAGTCCGACAGTGAGTGTGGGGCTGGTGGCAGCCCTCCACATCGGCTGGGCGAAATCATACAGTGCCGTCGTCGTGGTCATCGAAACGTTACGCCTGATCCTCACAAAACAGATCCGGGACGCCGCCGGCGGCCCGGTGGCGATCATGGCGATGAGCGCTGAGCAGGTGAAGATCGGTTGGTACGCAGTGCTGGGCTGGGTGGGCTTCATCAGCGCTAACCTGGCGGTGATGAACCTGATTCCCTTCCCGTCGTTCGACGGGTTTCGGCTTGTGTTAATCGGCTTTGAGGGCGTGATCCGGCGGCGTGTCAATCCGAAGACCGACCTGGCCCTGACGCTGGGCGGCTTCATCTCGATTGTGATCCTGCTGCTGATTATCACCTCGAGAGATATCCTGAATCTGATCAAGTACGGGACGCCGTGAGGAAGATGCCGATGTGAGTGAAGCGCAAAGGCGGCTGACAAGGCAAGTGCGTGTTGGCGATGTTGGCATCGGGGGCCAGGCCGCCATTGCCGTGCAGACAATGACGAACTCCGACACGTGTGATGTGGAAGCGACGCTGGCTCAGATCAGGGCCGCGAACGCAGCCGGAGCCGATATCGTACGGGTCGCGGTTCCCAACTCTGATGCGGCAGCGGCGCTGCGTGACATCATCCCCGATGCGGGGGTGCCGATAGTCGCTGACGTGCACTTCGATTACCGCCTCGCCATCGCGTCGGCTGAGGCGGGCGCGCACAAGCTGCGCATCAACCCCGGCAACATAGGTAATGATGAGAGGCTCGGCGCAGTGGTGGAGGCAGCCGGGGAGCGTGGCATCCCGATCCGGATAGGTGTCAATTCGGGGTCGCTGGAAAAGGAACTGCTGAGTAAGTACGGTCATCCAACTGCAGAGGCACTAGCGGAAAGCGCGGTTACAAATGTCGAGCGGATTCAGGATATGGATTTTGCGGACCTGGTGGTGTCACTCAAGGCTTCGGATGTGCGTACGACCGTGATGGCGAACCGGATTTTCGCGGCGAGTTCGGACCTGCCGCTGCATGTGGGGATTACGGAGGCCGGGATTGGGCGGGCGGCGATCGTGCATTCGGCGGTGGGCATCGGAGTTCTGTTGGAAGAAGGAATAGGGGACACGCTCCGGGTTTCGCTGACCGGAGGGATTGTGGAGGAGGTACTGGCGGGTCGGGATATTTTGCTGGCGCTGGGACTGATTAGTGGCCCTCGTTTGGTGTCCTGCCCGACTTGCGGACGGTGTCAGGTGGATAATCTGGATGCGCTAGCCGCAGAAGTTGGAGAACTGCTGGTGGATATTGATGAACCGCTAGTGGTAGCGGTGATGGGGTGCGAAGTCAATGGGCCGGGTGAGGCAAGGGAAGCGGATGTGGGACTGGCGGCCGGCCGGGATCGGGCAACGCTATTTGCGCGCGGGGAGATTGTGAAGACGGTGAGGATGGATGAAGCGCTGAAGGCGTTAGAGGAATTGATCATGCAGGCTATAGTAGAAAGAGGCTAGCCGCGGCGAGGTTCGGCGGCCATAGGCAAGTTGACTGCAGAAGAAAGGTTGTGACCGTGTGCGGACCACGGAGTTTTATATTCCCACGCTCAGAGATGCACCTTCCGATGCGCAGATTCCGAGTGACAAGCTGCTAAGGCGCGGTGGCTTCATCCGGCCGCTTGCGGCAGGAGTATTCAGCTACCTGCCACTTGGGTATATTGTGCTGCGGCGTATCGAGGAGATCGTGCGAGAGGAAATGAACCGCGCGGGGGCGATAGAGGTGTTTCTACCGGTGTTGCAGCCTCGCGACCTGTGGGAACGCACGGGGCGCTGGGAGAGCTTCGATCCGCCGCTGATGCGAATGAAGGATCGTAACGGTCGGGAGTTCTGCATCGGTCCGACACATGAGGAGAACATCACTTCGCTGGTTGCCGAGGATGTGAGTTCGTACAAGCAACTGCCGCTGACGCTGTACCAGATTCAGACGAAGGTAAGGGATGAGATGAGGCCTCGCGGCGGGCTGATTCGGGTCAAAGAATTCATCATGAAGGATGCCTACAGCTTTGACATTGACCGCGCGGGTTTGGATGTCTCGTATGACAAAATGTATGATGCCTATGTCGCGATATTCGAGCGGATTGGGCTGGATGTGGAGATAATTCGGGCCGATGCAGGCTCGATGGGGGGCTTTGATACTAGAGAATTCGCGCTGCTGTGCGACAACGGCGAGGACACTCTCTACAAATGCGACAAATGCACGTATGCGAGCAATGCGGAGTGTGCGGCCTGCCGGGCTGTGGATGCTATCGAAATCGAGCCGAGAGGTAAGCCGGAGCTTCTGGCTACGCCCAATGCACGCACTATCGAGCAGGTTACGGCGATGCTTGAGGTGAGTGCAGACCGGCTGGTGAAGACGCTTCTGTTCAGCACTCAGGACGGGTTTGTTGCGGCTCTGGTACGCGGCGATCGCGAACTCAACGAACAGAAACTCGCCGCGTATCTGCAGGCAGGCGATCTCAGAATGGCTAACGACGAAGAGGTGGAGGGGCTGACGGGTGCGGCAGTGGGTTTCGCCGGTCCGGTCGGGTTGGCGGATGAGGTGCGAATAGTGGGGGATTTCGAGATCCGGGGGATGAGCGACTTCATCACCGGCGCGAATGAGACCGATGCTCATTTAGGAGGTGTCAACGTGGGTGTGGATTTCGAGGTCACCGAGTACGCCGACATCCGGAAAGCGGTGGACGGAGACGCCTGTCCTGAATGTAAGGAGGGACACCTGCGAGGCTATCGGGCGATCGAACTGGGCCACATATTCAAACTGGGGACGCGATACTCGGAGGCGTTGGAGGCGCTGGCGCAGGATGAGAATGGCGAGCAGATTCCGATGGTGATGGGCTGCTACGGTATCGGTGTGAGTCGGATTATTTCCGCCGTCGTAGAGCAATGCCACGATGAGAAGGGAATTATCTGGCCGCGGTCAGTTGCTCCGTTTGAGGTGGTGATTTTGCTGCTGGACCCCGAGGACGAGGAACTTGCTGCGTTAGCGGATCTGTTGCACGATGATCTAAGCGCACGGGGTATTGTGGTAATGATGGACGATCGGGATGAACGGGCTGGCGTGAAGTTCAATGATGCGGAACTGGTCGGATACCCGCTGCGGGTGGTTATCGGCAAACGGAGCAAGGAGTCGGGTGATATCGAGCTACAGGTGCGGCGCGATGGCCAAGAACTCCGTGTGCCGGCGGGGAGAGGGGCGGAAGAGATCGAGGGAATCCTAGAGACACTGTGAACCATCAAGCCTGGAATGGAGGGGAATGGGATGAGCAATGGTCCTGTTCGTTTGGCGAGTCTGGCCGGGCAGTGGTATCCGGCTGAGGCAGGTGCATTGAGTACCGAGATCGAGGCGTGCTACCTGGATGTGCGGGGACCGGGAAGACTGCCTGTGGTCGATCCGCAGGGGGAGCGGAAGATCATCGGCATGGTGAGCCCACATGCCGGGTATGCTTACTCGGGAGCTATCGCGGCGCACGGGTTCTTGCGGCTGGCTGAGGATGGGATTCCTGAAGCGGCGATCATCATCGGGCCGCGACACTCCTATGATCCCACACCGGCGATACAGACATCAGGCAGCTGGCGAACGCCGCTGGGTGAATCCCCGATCCACGATGAGTTGGCCCGCAGGATTGCCGCTGGACTGCCGGAATTCCGTGACGGCTCCGAAGCGTTTGCGGACGAAAATACTGTGGAACTGCAGTTACCTTTGCTGCAGCATGTGTATGGTGAGAGTTGCGCGATCGTCCCGATCCGAGTGGTGCGGCAGGATTGGGCGGAGAGCAAACAGGTTGGGGATGCAATCGCTGCAGCGGCCGGGGAGACAGATGTGGTCATCATTGCCAGCAGCGACATGACTCATTACGAACCACCCAGTGTGGCGGAGGCGCAGGACAAGATACTGATCACGCTGATTGAGAAGATGGACCCAGAAGGTTTACTGCAGACGCGGCCTGAGATCAGCATGTGCGGGCGCGGGGCGGTGGCCGCTATGCTGGTGGCGGCATCGAAATTGGGTGCAAGGCATGCGGAGATACTGAAATATGGGCACTCGGGAGAAGTGATGTCGTCGGCCGAGGTTGTGGGTTATGTGTCGGTAGCGGTGCGTCGGTGAGGGCGCGTCATGCGGCAAAATGGTGTTGGGCGATTTTCCTTGACGGGGCGCAGATTGTCGCTTATAATTCATGTCAATTACACTACCACGTCGCAGCATCTATTACGGTTTAGTTACAATCCCCCAGTTCCCGAAGTGACAATATCCATAGTCTCATTGCGTGATGCCAGGATGACGGCGCGGCGTTGCGTACCGCTACGGGCCACAGCGCGTAGACTGAGGCCGGTGAGCGGCAGGTCCGCCGAGGAGTGGGCTAGATGACTTGGCTTGACTACGTGACCATCGGCTTGATAGTTATTTTTATGGTCATCGAGGTCAAACGCGGTGCGATTTGCGCCATCATAGATGCAGTTGGCATCTGGGTGGCACTGAAGATTGCAGCAGTGTCGTACAAGGGGCTGGCGTCAGAGTCACTCTCGCAGACGTGGGCCTATCTTATCGTCTTTCTCGTACTCTCCGCGGCCACGATTGTAATCTCCTACCTGATACACAACCAACTGAAGTCGGATCTGGGGGCTTTCGATTCGGCTATTGCGGCAGGTTTGGGAATATTTGTGGGCCTTTGTTTCGCGCACGTCGCTTTCGGAGCCGGACACTTGACCCACGGTTTGAATTCAGAGGTGATGGCAAACTCGCTGTTCCGGGGGCAAGTGTACGAACTGCACGCTCTAAAGGGCTTCCTGCTTTTTATGAGCGAGATCGGCAATTACTAACAGCGACGGCTGGCGGCCAGCAGAGGGAAAAAGCAGCGAGGGAGGTGGTCCGCAATAGAGGACTCGGGGTGGTTCGTACAGGTGGTTTGACAAGCAAGGGGTGCGAGAGTTTTGCAGTGTCGGCGATTATAAGCTTATGGATAAATACGGCCGAGGTCTGAGAGCGCAACGCTCGGCGGTAATACAGAGGACAGGTCGGGCAACGTTAGACCGCGTTGGAACCATCCTAGAGATCGAGGAGCCGAGGAATGGTCAATCCTGCTGAGTTCTTTCGTGAGGTCGCTCAGCGCCGAAGAGCACTCGCGTACCAGCCACTTTCGGATGAAGAACTGGTGAGACGGGCGCAGGATGAATCTGACGAAGAAGCTTGTGAGTACTTGCTGTACAAGTATCGGAATCTCGTCAGATCGAAAGTGAAGTCGTACTTCCTTCAGGGAGCTGAACGAGACGATCTGCTCCAGATCGGTCTCATCGGTCTCTGGGAGGCGATCACTGATTTCAAATCCGACCGCCACACCTCATTTGCGTGTTTTGCCAAAGTCTGCATTCAGAGGCAGATGATATCAGCAATTAAGGCTGCGACGCGGCAGAAGCAAACTCCGCTGAATTCATCGGTGTCGCTCGAGTCGCCTCCGAGTGGAGAGGACGAAGACCGGGAGTTGTCGGACATACTCAACTCCGAGGACCAAGTGGATCCACAGGCACTGGTGCTGGGAAGGGAAGGCGAGCGGGTACTGCGGGAAACGTTGCGGGACGAGCTGTCACCGTTCGAGTGGGAAGTGCTTTCGGAGTACCAGACGGGAAAGTCGTACCGGGAAATGGCCAGTGTGTTGAGCTGCAAGATCAAGTCCATAGACAACGCACTGTCACGGATAAGGCGGAAGCTACCACGGGTAGCTCCCGAGCAGGCGGCGAAATTGCGGACCGCGGAATAGGCCTAATATCGCGGGCCGCCATGAAGCCGGACTACCAACGGCGTCCGCATGAGGGCGCCGTCTGAGTTTTGTCAGCCCGGTGGTTTGTTGTAGGGCGGGCCGGAGGCGGTAGATGACTTATCAGGAGTTGATATTTGGTTTGCAGGAGTTCTGGGCGGATCACGGTTGCACTATCCTGCAGCCGTACGACTGGCCAGTGGGTGCGGGTACGATGTGTCCGGCAACGTTTCTATGGGCTCTCGGGCCGGAGCCGTCTCGAGTAGCCTATGTGCAGCCATCGCGGCGCCCCAGTGACGGGCGCTACGGGGCTAACCCGAACCGTTTCCAGAAACATCTGCAATTTCAGGTGATCCTCAAACCGTCGCCGGCCGAGGTGCAGAGGATGTATTTGGGGAGTCTGGAAGCGCTGGGCCTCGACCTGGCGAAGCACGACGTGAAGTTTGTCGAGGACGATTGGGAGGCGCCTACTTTGGGTGCCTCAGGGCTGGGGTGGGAGGTGCGTCTTGATGGGATGGAAATCACCCAGTTCACGTACTTCCAGCAGGTCGGTAGCCTGCCCTGCAAACCGGTATCTGTCGAGATTACGTACGGTCTGGGACGGCTGGCGATGTACCTGCAGGACGTGGACGACTACCGGGAGCTGCAGTACAGTGAGTCGCTGACGTATGGGGAGTTGAAGTACGAAGAGGAGCGCCAGTTCTCAGTCTATAACTTCGAGGCGGCGGATGTCGAGATGCTGCGGAAGTTGTTCGACATGTGTGAGGCAGAAGCCAGTCAGCTCGTAAAGCGGGGTCTGCCGCTACCGGCTCACGACTATGTGTTGATGTGTTCGCATGCCTTCAACTTGCTGGAAGCGCGGGGCGCTGTGTCCATTACGCAGAGGCCCGGGATGATCGAGCGCGTGCGGAATTTGGCGCGCCAGGTTGCAAAAGCATATCTGCGACACCGCGAGGAATTGGGCTTCCCACTGCTGGTATCCTGAAGGTCGGTAAGTCCCGTCATGTCTGGCGGTATTGTCAATAGCCGGGGAACGGAGTAGTACTGATGCCACAGTTGTTGCTGGAGATAGGGACTGAGGAAATACCGGCGAATGCCGTGCTGCCGGCGTTGCAGCAGATGGAAGAGATGATGGGGCGGGAGCTGCGTCGGCTGCGGCTGGCGTACGGTGAGATCGCGACGTATGCGACGCACAGGCGGCTGGCGATAGTTGTGAAGCGCTTGGCTGACAACCAGCCTGACCAGGAGGTGGAACATAAGGGGCCGCCTGTCGAGAGAGCGTTTACAGAAGAGGGGGACCCGACTGACGCGGCGATCGGGTTTGCGAAGGCTCGGGGCGTTGATGTCAGCGACCTAGCTGTGCGCGAGACGGACAAAGGCAGCTTCGTATTTGCAACTGTGCAAGAGGAAGGCAAGGCGACACTGGAGGTTCTCCCGGCCCTGCTGACGGAGATGATTGCGTCTCTGGAATTTCCCAAGACGATGCGTTGGGGGGAACTGGAGATGCGCTTCGTGCGGCCCATACGGTGGCTAGTCGCGTTGCTGGGGGCGGAGGTCGTCCCGATACAGGTAGCAGACCTGACCAGTGGCCGAGTAACGCACGGACATCGCGCGTTGGATCCCGAACCGGTGGAACTGACTGATGCGGGAGAGTATCTACCGAAGCTGGAGAAAGCGTACGTTATTGCAGACCATCGGCGGCGACGCAGGGAGATAGTTGAGCAAGCAGAGGCAGTGGCCGCAGAAGTGGATGCGGCTCCAGTGCTGCGTAAGGAAATAGTTGACGAAAACAACTTCCTTGTGGAATGGCCAACGTGTCTGCTGGGGCAGTTTGACGAGCGTTATCTTGAGTTGCCTGACGAGGTCATCGCGACAGTTATGGAAAAGCACCAGTCCTACTTTCCGGTGGTGCCGGAGAGCGGCTCACTGCTGGCGAGGTTCATTGTGGTTGCGAACATCGCCGCTGATGCAGGGCCCGTGGTGACGGCTGGTCACGAAAAGGTAATTGCGGCGCGGCTTGCGGACGCGGAGTTCTATGTCAACGAGGACACTAAGAGAAGTCCGGATGAGGCGCGGGAGGAGTTGCGGCGCGTCACCTTCCTGGGTAACCTGGGGACACTCTATGACAAGACGATGCGCCTGGAGATACTGGTGAAGTGGCTATGTCAGCGCCAGGGCGTTGATGGCGAACTCGTAGAGTCGTTACAGCGTGCGGCTGCGATAAGCAAGATAGATCAGATTAGCCAGATGGTTGGTGATACGAAGCTTGCGGACCTCCAAGGCATCATCGGTGGCTACTACGCGGCGGCTGCCGGTGAGAGCCGAACGGTGAGCGAAGCGATCGCGGATCAATACATGCCGATCAGTGCCGACGGGGAGTTACCCACTACTCCCGGCGGAGCAGTGCTGAGTGTGGCCGACCGAATTGACAATCTTGCAGCGGCTTTCTACCTGGGAATGGAGCCAACGGGCACAAAGGACCCGATGGGACTGCGGAGGCAGTCGCAGGGCCTGATAGCTATCTGCCTGGAACGGAGTCTGCACTTCTCACTGCCGGATGTGGTAAGTCTGGTGATGGGTTTGCTTCCAGACCTGCCTAACAGTGAGATGCCGGATGTGGCGGAGGCGGGACTGAAGTTGAGGGAGTTCATTGCCGGGCGGATCGAAAATCTCCTGGAAGTTTCGGGAGTGGGATATGACATTGTTAGGGCGACCCTGGGGACGGCGTGGGATGATACCGTTGAGGTGATCATGAGAGCGAAAGCGCTGGCCGAGATTCGGACCCAGGACGACGAGTTCGGACAAACTGTGGACACCGCGACGAGGCCTGCAAATATCGTTCGTCAGACGGACTTGCCTACGAGTGCAGAGGTGGATGAAGGGTTGTTTACAGAGCCTGTTGAGCAGCAAGTGTGGGACAGTTGCGAACTGGCCAGGGAGCAACTGGAGGTGGCGCTCAAGGCTGGAGCGGATTACGCGCGTGCCTGGGAGGTGCTCAAGAGCCTGAGCAAGCCGATAGATGACTACGTCCTTGCTGTGATGGTGAACGTGGAAGATGATGAACTGCGGACGAACCGGCTCACCGTCATGCGCGAGCTCGATAGTCTATACTTGTGCTTAGCGGACTTCACGCAGATCGTTCAGTGAGATGGAATGACTATTCGAGAGCGGCTGGAAGAGATTGAGCAACAGACTCTCTCACCGCATGCAGCGCTGAGTGCTGATTCTGTCGGCAGGGAGGTTGCCGAGGCAGCCTGCCTGGTGCGTACGGCCTATCAGCGCGACCGTGACAGGGTCATCCACCTGTGTCGGGCTTTCCGGCGACTGGCGTACAAGACGCAGGTTTTTATCTCCCCGACGGAGGACCATCTGCATACGCGGCTGTCACACACGCTGGAAGTGTCGCAGGTAGCGCGGACGATAGCCAAGGCTCTACGCCTCAATGAGGATCTCACCGAGGCAATTGCGCTGGGACATGATGTGGGGCATACGCCGTTCGGACATTCAGGGGAGGCGGCACTCGATGAGGCCTATCGGGGCTATGAGCCTGAGGGTTCATTTAAGCACCAGGAACATAGCTTGAGAGTGGTGGACTGCATCGAGCGGGATGCTGCGGGGCTGAATCTGACCTGGGAGACGCGACAGGGGATCGTGCAACATAGTAAAGGACAAGCTAACCTGGCCCAAGTTCTTGATGCCGGGGTGCTTGCAGGCGGATCACAAAATACCCTCGAGGGTCTGGTCGTGTCCGTGGCGGACCGTATCGCATACGTAAATCATGATCTGGATGACTGCCTGCGTGTAGGGCTGCTGCAACCCGATGATTTGCCGGCAGGTCTGGTGGGCCGGCTTGGTGAGGACCACAGCACCCGTGTCGGCACGATGGTTGAGGACATAATCGCCCATAGCATTGATTTGCCGAGGCTGGCGATGAGTACTGCGGTTGTCGAAGCCGCCGATGAACTCAAGACATTCCTCTTTGAGAGCGTGTATGAACGTGAGGAACTGGTGGAGGACCGCGAGAAGGTGCGCGGCATCATCGGCAACCTCTTCACGTTGTACATGGACAACGATGACGCGCTCATGGAGGCCTGCGGCCGCGTCCCGTGCGACGGAAGTGCACGAAGCCGCCTGGTTTGTGATTACATCGCCGGCATGACGGACCGGTTCGCAGCGAATCAATACGTGAAGCACTTCCTGCCGTCGAGTTTTCCCACCTGAAGATGCGCGGGTAGGGGAGTGGTGGAGGCTACTCGTCGGGTTTGTATCCGCGTTGCTGGAAGTAAGTCAGTGCATCTTCCACGCTCATCTCTATAGTGGTAGCCCCGCCTACGGCGACCAGGTCTGAAATGGTAGCCAACTCCACTCCGGCAGCGGTAGCGCCCTCGATAATCAGCGGCAATGCCTGAAAGCTCTCCATACTGCCCTGGTGCATGAGGATGATGGCTCCGGGCGCGAGGTTTTTGAGGGCATTTGCTGCGATAACCTGAGGCTTCGGCTTGAGCCAATCATGGGCATTGTTCGTCCACATGGCGACAGTGTGCTGAGAAGCGGCCAACGCACGGAGCCCCCCCCTAGTGACCTGTCCCCCCGGAGGGCGGAAGTACTCTGTAGCCATCCCCGTGATACGCCCAACGACGTCGTGGCAAGCCGTGACCTCGGCCAGCAGTTCGGCATCTCTGAGTTCATGGGCGCGACGGTTTGAGTAGGAGTGATTGGCGATTTCGTGACCGCCGCGGGCGATGCGACGTACAAGCTCCGGGTACTCCTCCGCCTTCTCCCCGACGAGGAAGAAGGTGGCATGCACACCATGGTTGCGGAGAACTGCCAACATCAGCGGTGTGGTTAAGGGATGAGGCCCATCGTCAATGGTGAGTGCAGCCAAGCCGTGCGGGCCTCTAAGCGGCTCAAGTATCTTGAGATGGACATTTTCGGCATTGCTGAGACGTTCGT
>CAZCJS010000129.1:0-11213 GCA_964498775.1 uncultured Armatimonadia bacterium | reverse complement strand
ACGAAAGACAGCATCTCGTCGTCGGACATCGCCATAACGCGTGCGACGGCCTGTTCGTAGCCGGCGGCATTGTCAGGGTTGATGCCATGTGGCAGCACCGGGTGCTTGATACCGACCGCCTGCCCGGCCCCCTGCGTCATGGCTGGCAGCAATACCAGTGTCAATACAGCCACCACGAAAGTCGGGGAAACAATACCTTGAGTCTCGCACATGAGAGCCACATCCGTTTCTGTCAAAGGTAGGAAACATGCTTTCGGAATGGTAACAGCACAGGCGTGAATCTACGCCATTATGACGGCGAGAGCCACAGCTACAAGCTCCCCGTCGCGGAAGCAGCAAGCGGGATCCTGAAGCTATTGACGCCTTGAATTGTTCGCTGCGGGAAGTATATCTCCTGCGTGGTTGCACCATCTATGGTTAGGCCGTGGTCCATGGTTAGGATGACGGCGGTCTTGCCACCGGTCTTCTCGACCCTGTCTATCTCGTAGCCGTGAGTGTAGCCGTTGCCGTGTCTGACGATCATCCAGACGCCATGGAGGATTTCGCCGGCGGGTAGGTCTGCGTCAGTGACGAAGGCATCGTGTTCAGCGCCATCGGCTTTGCGTGTAGCGATCTGTATCGTGCCTGCGAGTACGCCGCCGTCGGTCGTGATGGCCTCGCCGCCGCAGGAGAGTGCTTCCCCCTCAAAGAGCCACATGCCCGCAGTACTGCCTGCAACCTGGCGGATCAGGCCCAGCCGTCCCTTGATGGTGAAGCCGTCGGGTGTCGTACGTTGGGGATATGGCGGCTCATCGAGGGTGGCGATGATGGTGTCGGTCGTCTCGCCGTGGGTGACGCGCAGGGCCACGGCGTGTTCATGCGCGGGGGCGAGCTCGAGGCGCTCGACAGCCTGAATGAAGGGCTTACCCACGAATGGCTCCTCGACGGCGACGAATGTGGTGCGGAGAGGCGCGTCTCCCCGGCGGCGCACGACTAGCTGTGGCATCCAGTAGTTGAAGACCTCGCTGTTCTCGCGTTTGGCCCGTCGAGCGGACGGACTGCGCCCGAGATTAATCTCCGTACCCTTGGCACCGAGCAGGTGGATGCGGATACCCCGATCGGGCTCGTCTGCGCAGGCAAAGTTCGCGGTCACGTCCTCTGCGGTTGTCGCGTAGGCAACATCTCTGATGACTCCGTATAGGTTGAAGCGGGAGCTCTCGCTGACAGGCTCTTCCCAGGTCTCGCCCTCTTCCAGCATGTCTCTGCGCCGGTGGGGAAGACCAATGCTGCAAGTGGCAGTCATGTCTTCGTCGGCGGAGCCATGCAGCAGCCAGTCGTGGGTCGAGCCGCCCTGCGTGTGGAAGATGTCCAGCACGTAGGCGTCGGCCGCTGACACGGGCACTAGGACGAGCAAGCGACGGTACTGCTCGACATCCGCGATATTGCTGTAGGCGCGCTTGCCTTCGGCCTCGGTGACAGCTACGCCGGCGGTGTCAGGGAAGAACCAGCGCAGGTCTCCAGCAGAGGCATTACCGCCGCCGTTTTGTGCCTCGCGGTCTATGGCGACTAAGTTGTGGCTGATGGTACCGCTGTTCCAGGAGCGGATGCGCGTGTGCGTATAGCCAAGGTCGGAGAACATTTCGCGCTCTTTGGCCCACAGGATGATATTGAGCGTGTCGAGATGAGAGTGACCGTAGGCTCCGGAGAAGTGAAGCTGGGCCTGGATCTGGTTGTCATGCTCGCCGCGGCCGAGTGAGGCCTGGCCATACCCGGGCGCAATCGTGGAGAAGGTTTGCTCACGCGGCTGAGAGCGGCGCTCCCCCGGCCAGGTGTCGTGGATGGGGCTTGAGCAGCCGTTGGGGAAATCGAGGACCGAGGGGGCGTCATAGGCCCTGACGATGAATGGAAGCACTTCTTCGGGGACGAGATTGTCGAAGCGGGTGCCATCTTCGTCCATATAGCCAGGCGGGTCAGAATATCCCGTCAGGTTATTGAAGGCACGTCTGAAGTCGCCGAGTATCTGGTAGTGATAGGAAGGGGCGAGATTAAGCATCCCGTCATAGAAGCAGCGCTGGCGTGCCATGTGCTTCAGCCAGCCGAAGGCCCAGTGGACCATACGGGGTTCGGCAATTACGCGGCCGAGGACTCCGGCGCGGCGGAGATTGCGGGTTGACAGTTGACCGCCTTCGGTTAGCGGCGGCGTATTGTTAGCCGTGAAGATGGCCTTGAAGAAGTCATTCTCAATGCGCTCGCGGACATCATAGCCGCGTTCTCCGGAGAGCTTATCAAATTCATCACTGTCATAGACAAGGTCGTAGCACTCCGTGGATGTCCCCGGGAGCTCTCCTGCAGTCCAGCGACCCCATCTACCGCCACTGCTGGGATACGGCGGGTCCTGGGAGTTGGCAAAGGCGAATGAGCGGATCCATTGGGTGACGACGGGATAGTGCGGATAGACTTGGGCGATGCGGTCGAGTATCAGTGCCGCCCGGCGGGCATACTCGAGCTTGCCGGTCGCCTGGTAGGCCTTGCCCAGCTCAAGGCAGCGTGCCAGGATCCAGTCCCGTTTGCAGGAAAGGATGTACGCCTGGAAGAAGTGCCGCAAGTCAGGGTATTTCTCGTCCTGGTGGTAGCGGTACATGAACGTCTCGCCCTGCTTGTTCTTGCCCTCGAGCGTTTTGTCGTCAGGATACTGCTCATTGGGGAAGACCATACCGCAGTAGCGGCATTTGATCTCATCGGGGCGCTCGACATTCCACAGCATGACTCCCAGCCCCTGCGAGCCGCCATGGCAATTGGGACAATGGCAGAAGATGTTGCGCGGCTTCTCGGGCACGAACGACAGCATCTCTTCTTCGGACATCGCCATGACGCGCTCGACGGCGTTCTCGTACTGGGCGGCCTTTGCCGGGTCAACTCCATAGTCGAAGACGGGGTGCTTGATGCCGAGAGCCTGGCCCGCGCCAAACACAGGCAGAATGCCGACAAACGCAATGCTCAGAGCGACAACTGCGTACAGAGATAGGTGACAGGATGCGGTTTGCATCATTGGAGGCTTCCTCCACTTGTGGCCTGACGGAATGTGGACTGAGATCCTGCTTCCGAATGGTGTAGCTAAAGTATTGGTTTTCGACGGCCCCATCACCTGCCTTTTGCGGCCGGTTAGGAGGCCTAAGCCGGTTCATCGTGGAAGAGTCTGTCGGCGGCCGGCAAGAGCGGCCACAGAACACCATGCCGATAGGAGTTGAGATGAGATGGGCGGACACTGCAAGCCGAAGATTGGCCTGCTGGGACTAATGCTGGAGTTGTACGACAAATCGAATCCGGAGTTGCGGTCGGAGCAGGAAGAGTTCGCCGAGCAGTTGGTGGGCAAGCTCGGCGAGACGATGGAGGTCAAGTACTCGGGCATCGTCAATACGCGAGCCGGAGTAGATGCCGCCATGGCGGTGTTTGACGCGGCAGATGTGGACCTTCTGATCGTAGTTCACTTCTCCTATTCTCCGAGCCTCATCGCGATGGCCGCGCTGATAGACTGTAAGCTCCCGATAGTGCTGTTCAACACGCAGCGTAAGCGCGGTATTGACGATACCTTCTGCGTCAAGGATGTGATGCAGAATCACGGCATGCACGGGCAGCAGGATCTGGCGAATGTGCTGGTGCGCAACGGACGTGATTTCGGCGTGGTGACAGGCTACTGGCAGGATGAGGAGACGCTGGATGAACTTGGTGAATGGGCGCAGGCGGCCGTAGCTGCGAAACGGATGCGCCGCACTCAGGTTGGCCTCGTCGGCTACCCATTCCAGGACATGGGCGACTTCGGTGTGGATGAAACCACTTTTATGGCGCAGGTCGGGCCACACGTGCAGCATATCGGTCTGGACGAGTTGGCAGAGGCAATGGCGGAAGCCCCGGAGGCAGAGCTCGCCAAAATCGTCGCATCTGACCGGCAGCATTTCGAGGTGACGGAGAAACTGACGGAGGCGGAGCATCTGGCGTCAGCGCGGTCGGAATCGGCCCTGCGCAAGGTCGTCACGGACCGCGGCCTGGATGCAATCGCGATACACTACGAGGTGCTGGGTGCCGACCCGCGCTTCACCAGCCTTCCCTTCACCGCCGTGACCAAGCTGATAACAGAGGGAATAGGCTTCGGGGGCGAGGGTGACATCACGTCGGCATCGTGCGTCACGGCGATGCATTACCTGACGGGTCTCAGCACCTTCACCGAGATGTTCTGCATGGACTTTATCGGGGGAACGGTACTGATGTCGCACTTCGCGGAGGGGAATCTGAACTTCGCAGCAGCCCGGCCGAAGATGATCCGGCGGGAAGGCTGGGTCGGCAGCGGCGGCGTCTCAAGCGCACTGGCATTCAGCTTCACCCCGGGGCCGGTGACGATGGTGAATTTGACAATCGGCGCCGGTGGGAAGGCAAAGCTCATCGCGACGAGCGCACAGATACAAGACTACGCACTGCCTGACGGCATGACCCCGCACTGCCGGCTGAAACCGGATTGCGACCTGAGGACGTTTTTAAACGCGTATCTACATTATGGCGGGTCACATCACGTAGCGCTGGTGGAAGACAACCGGCTGTCGCTGGTGGAGAAGTTTGCCGGATTGATGGGGTTGGAGTTGGCCGTCATCTGAGTAGGCTTATAGTTACGTCGGGGGCCTCTGAAGCGCAGCTTGTGAGCTATCCGTGCGTCCATCCATCCGGTATCACTGGGGGCCCAGGTCGGGTATTCCGGAGTGTCAGTATCCGTGTATTGAGCGGCCGCGACTTCGCTATTGAGGGCCATCATCACGACTCATTTCAGGATGACATGAGGTCACCTTATCTATCGGCTGCAGAGGACCGGGACTGAAGCAGACCGGGCCATGCACTTAACTTTCCGGTGGCGGGAAATTCCGGGGACCTGCCGTCCCAGAGCGGTACACATGGGCCGATACAGGGAAACCTGCGGATGTGTAGAAGTATGGGCTGTCGGTATCCGCAGAGATTCTACAAAGGAGCAATGAGATGGGGTTAAAGAAGGCGTCGGAAGCCGTAGTCGAGGCCCTCACGGCTGAGGGAGTGGAGTATGTATTCGGCCTGCCAGGCGGCCATTCCGTGTCCATATTCTATGACGAGTTGTCAAAGCAGAAGCAGGTCAAGACGATACTGGCGCGGCACGAGACGGCCGGTGCCTTCGCAGCGCTCGGCTATGCGCAGTTGACCGGCAAGCCGGGTGTCTGCCAGGGAACCGCCGGCCCCGGCTATTCCCACATGCTCATGGGTATCCATGAGGCCGCCTATGCGAAGATCCCGCTCGTAGTAATCGCGCCCAACGCGCCGATTGCGCACTTCGGCAAGGGCGAGCTGCAGGAGTTCCCGCAGGTCGAGGCCGCGTTCGGCTTCGCCAAGTGGACATATCGCGTGGACCGGCCGGAGAAGATCCCCTGGGTGATGCAGCAGGCATTCAAACACGCGATGGCTCCACCGTGCGGCCCGGCATTCATAGACATCCCCATAGACATCGGCGATATGGCAGCGGAGATGAATGACTACGTGCCGGCCCCGCAGAGCACGTGTGTAGCCGCCCCGGAGGCAGTCGCCGAGGCGGCCCGCTCGCTTGTGGGTGCGAAGAGGCCGGTGCTGATCTGTGGCCGAGGCGTGCACCAGTCGGGTGCGCACGAAGAGGTTCGCAAGCTCGCCGAATTGCTCGCCATGCCGGTGTGCTATACGAATCACGGTAAGACCTCGATGCCCGAGGATCATCCGTTGGCGGGCGGCGGGGTCGGCTGTAACCGCACTGTTGTCAGCGATACACTCCTCCATGAATCCGACTGCTGGTTGTGGGTCGGCAGCCAGATAGAGGAATTCGCAGTCGGCAAGGGCTGGTACGACCTCCCGCCGGAACGCACCTTTATCAATCTGAACATTGACCCGACGCAGTTCGGGCGCAACTGGACGCCGGACATCTGCCTGCTGGGCGACGCAAAACTGACGCTCGCCGGATTGGCGGAAGCATGCGCCGATGATGCCGGCGAGCGCGACTTCGCCAACAGTGAGGTCGCCGGGAGAATCGCGGAACTGAGGAAGCAATGGCGGTCACAGGTGGCGGCGCTGGTCGGACGGACGAAGGGGCCGGTGCACTTCTCCCAATTCCTGAGCGAATTGAACGCGCAAATGCCTGCCGAGGCCGTCGTCGTAGTCGGTGAGGGCGCGAACCGCGTCTGGACGGCGACGGAGTTGGAGCTGAGGACGCCGCACACGTGGGTGTCGGCCTCGGATTTCGGCTGCATGGGCTATGCGGTCGGGGCTTCCATCGGGGCGGCGGCAGCTCGTCCGGGCAAGAACGTATTCTGCATCACCGGCGACGGCTCGTTCCAGATGCAGATGCAGGAGATCGTGGTCGCCGCGCAGTACCAACTGCCCATCACATACGTGGTATTCAACAACAACGCGCTCGGCTGGATCAAATGGAGCCAGAAGCTGGGGCGGGATGAGCGCTTCTACTGCACCGATTTCACGGCGAACTGGAACCATGCGGAGGCGGCTCAGGCGGCTGGTCTAGCCGGTTTTCTGGTTGACAGTTCGGAGAAATCGGCGGCGGCGATCCGGAGTGCGTTGCAGGCGAATGAGCAGGGCCGCCCCGCGCTCATCGAGGTCGCAGTTCCCTGGGACGAGCAGACACCGGGCTTCTGCGCGCATCACCAAGGCGGCTGTTGTACGGACCATTTCAACAAGATGATGGCCGAGGAGTATTGACAGCGGGTGAAACCTCGCCCAGCCGTCAGGGGGGCCGACTAACCGGCGGTAACGGCGTCCGGATGAAACCGGCCCGCATGTGCTTCCGCAGCGATTCCGAGAAGGCAGGAGTGTGTTGATGCCGCAAAGTGGCACGGGGGGAGGGCAATCTGAGGTGGACAGCAGCGTGACTTGGAACGCCCCGCTGACCGTGCTGAAGGGAGTTGGGTCGGCCCGTGCCGAAGCGTTCGCGGCAGTGGGGATCCGCAACATCGGCCACCTCCTCACATTCTACCCATACCGCTACAAGGACCGGCCGCGATTACATTCCATCAGCGAACTCGACGATGGGGACGAGGCGTGCCTGCGCGTGCGCATCACCGGCAGGGGTAGCAACTTCTACCGCGGCCGGATGAAACTGACCCGCGTGCCGGCAATGGTTGTGGCCCCGTGCCTGGATGATGACACGGCGGACGAAGCCCAAGAGCCGTGCCTCACGCTGCGATGGTTTAATCAGCCATACCGCAAGGGACAGTTCGCGCCGGGCACCGAGATAGTCATTGTGGGAAGGATGCACCGTCAGAATGGCAAGACAGCAATAGTGGTGCAGGAGTGTGAGCTGGCGAATCCGGATCCGAACGGACCGCCGGGCCTCGGTATCGGGCGGCTTGTGCCCGTCTATAGCAACATCGCAGGTGTGAGCGCAGGCCTGCTGCGCAAGCTGATACGGCAGGCCCTGGACAGGTCTGAGCAGGTCCCCGAAGCGCTCTTGCCACAAGCTCTCGCCGGGAAACGCGGCCTGATACCTCTCCAGGACGCCCTGTGGCGGACCCACTTCCCGGAAAGCCACCGGGATGTTGATGCCGCCCGCAAGCGATTGACCTATCAGGAGCTTTTCCTCTTGCAGGTCGAGCTAGCTCGGAGGCACCGCGTGGTGAAGACTCCGTCTCCCGGATATCGCCTGGCGGTTAGCCAGGAGCAGCAGGCCCGGTATCTCGATGCTTTGCCATTCGAGGTGACCGGAGCACAGCGACGCGTACTCGCGGAGATATCAGAGGACCTGTCCCAGGCAGCGCCGGCCCATCGCCTCGTCCACGGAGATGTCGGTTCCGGCAAGACCGCCATCGCAGCGTGGGCGTTGTACTGTGCCGTCGAGGCTGGAAAACAGGCGGCTTTGATGGCCCCGACGGAGCTTCTAGCCGAACAGCATTTCCGTGCTCTGCGCAGTCTGTTGATGCCACTGGGTACCGATTCGGTGCTCCTGACGGGCAGTCTTGCTGCCGAGGCAAAGGACCATGTGCGGCAGCGTTTGGCCGACGGCGAGCCGGTCCTCGTCGTCGGTACGCACGCTTTATTCCAGGAGAGCGTGGTGTTCGCGGACCTGTCAGTGGCCGTCATAGATGAGCAGCACCGCTTCGGCCTGCAGCAGCGGGCGGCTCTGACGGCAAAGGGCCTCCACCCCAACGTGATAGTGATGTCGGCGACGCCGATTCCCCGGACGCTCGCCCTGACCTTGTACGGTGAATTTGACGTCTCGGTAATTGATGAACTGCCTCCGGGGCGGCAACCCGTCGCCACAAGACTACTGGCTCATGGCAAGCGGGCCCTGGCTCTGAAAACGGTCGTCGAAGAGCTTGCGGCCGGGCATCAGGCGTATGTCGTATGCCCGCTGGTGGCGGAGGGTGGAAAGCTTCATGCCGAGGCGGCGATACAGATGTATCAGCGCCTGGGCGATGAGTTGGCTGAACTGTCGGGAAGCCACGTGGCGCTGGGTCTGGTTCACGGCCAGATCCCAGCCGAGCAGCGCGAAGAGGTGATGGAGGAGTTCCGCGCGGGCAAGATCCAGGCACTGGTTAGCACCACGGTCATCGAGGTGGGCGTGGACGTACCCAATGCTACTGCGATAGTCATTTTCAACGCGGAGCGTTTCGGGCTTGCCCAGTTACACCAGTTACGTGGCCGCGTCGCGCGCAGCAGCACGCAGGCTCGTTGTGTGCTCCTCACCGGTAGCAAGACCCCGGAGGTGATTGACCGCTTGCGGGTTCTCGAGGCAACCAGCGACGGCTTCCAGATTGCTGAAGAGGACCTGCTGCGACGGGGCCCCGGTGAACTCGTCGGCCTCGCCCAGCACGGTCTCCCGGACGTGCATATGGCCGCCTTAGTGGCCAATACGGCGACACTGGTGCAGGCCCGCGAAGACGCCCGCGAGCTTCTCGCAGATGACCCTGAACTCAGCCGGCCGGAGCATCAGGTATTGCGCAACGCGCTGCAAGCGGTATCATCTCAACCCCGCGAATTGACGATATAACATGCGCGTCATTGCAGGGAGTGCCAGATCAACCCGGTTGCAGTACCCGAAGGGGGTGAGGATACGGCCGACGAGCGACCACGTCCGGGAGTCACTATTTGCCTCTCTGGGCGAAGAGTTGGCAGGGAGTCGTTTCTGCGATCTATACGCGGGAGCGGGCACCGTTGGCATCGAGGCGTTGAGCCGGGGCGCACAAAACGCGGTCTTCGTCGAGAGGAATAGTCGCTGCTTGCAGGCATTGTATGCCAATCTGGAGAATACACATCTGGTGGAAAGCGCGGAGGTAATCCGTGGGAATCTGCCCGGTTGCATCAAAGAGGTATGGCAAAAGTCCGGCCCATTTGGTATAGTATTCGCAGACCCGCCGTATGCAGATGACCCACAGCCCGTGCTGTTGGCTCTCGCGGAGGTGATGGCGGAGGCAGGTGGATTGCTGCTGCTGCAGTGTGACAGCCGGACGGATCCGGAGGCGCCAGGCCTCGAGTTGCTGCGTAGTCAGCTGTTCGGCGACACTGTCGTAATCTGGTATCGTCTTTGAGCCGCGCGGTGCCCGAAGCCGGTCAAGCTCGGTCCGCGAGTGTGGGAAGTAATGGATTGCTCCATGAAAGCGCTCAACACATGGCCGGTAATCGCGGCGGCGATGACTATGTCCTGGCTGTTGGGATGTCACGGCAGCAGCCAGCAACAAGATTTCCTGGGTGTGCCGGACCGGGGCGCAACAGTGGTCGGTGGCTGGGAGCTCTTCGTCATCGGCCCGTCGTTCGACGGCCCGTGGTACTCCGCGGAAGAGACCGGCAGCTCGGGCACATGGAACATAAAGGAAGCCGGGGAGCCGATACGCTCGGCCCAGCTTGGTGACCAGACGGGCGTGTGGTCGCGAACACTGAAGCTGCCCAACCGCCCGCAAGAGATCAGCTCAGGCACATGGGGCTTCGATTCGCGGACAGGCTACTATTTCACCGACGCGAGTGGAGATACACCGTTCTATCTCCAGAACAATAAGCTTTACTATGCAATACAGGAGCCGGGGATATTTACCGGCGCTGTCGTGTGGGAGAAGAAATGAAGAAATCGCCTGGGAAGTCTGAGGCCGTATTGGGGTGGCTGGTGCGAGATTGCCGCGTGTTGATGGCGGTAGTACTGGCAGCGGCCATGGTATTGGCCGCAGGGTGCCATGGTACCGGGGAGGCTGAGCCGCCGCTGGGACGGGGCCAGGACGACCATCCGCTGGCCGGGATCTGGCGGCTGATGGAACTGGGTGAAACCAAAGATGGCCCCTGGTATTCGGCCTTGACGATGTGGGCGTACGGGGACTGGGCCATCGTCAATACCGAGCCCGCACCGGGTCCTCGAATGACGGGGGTAACCGGCTCGGGAACGTGGGGGCGGAGCATCAGCTTTGTCGGGCATCCGCCGCTGAATGACTCCGGTACGTGGACGAGTGACGCTAGCGGCTATCAGTTCCTGAATTCGTCAGGGCAGCGCGTAGAGATCACTTTCGGGCCGGGCTATATGTCCCATGACATAGACGTCCCAGGGGTTTTCAGCGGCGTGGCGAAATGGCGGAAGATGGTGACCGATCCACTCAGGTAGGGATGACAGTCAAGTGAGTAAGCGCATTGCGGTATGTCCGGGGAGCTTTGACCCAATAACGCTGGGGCATCTGGCCATTGTGCAGCGAGCGGCAGCGCTGTTTGACGAAGTTATCATAGCTGTGGCCGAGGATGCAGAAAAACGCCACACCTTTGGCATTGATGAACGCGTGGAACTGGCGACGGACGCATCCGGCGACATCGAGAACGTAACAGTCGAATCGTTCAGCGGTCTGCTGGCCAACTACTGCGAGCGGCGCGGAGTGACCGCCATCGTCAAGGGCCTGCGCGGTCACTGCGATATTGACCATGAACTGCAGATGCAGACCGTGAACAAAAACCTCGCGCCCGGCGTCGAGACCGTCTTCCTCATGGCGTTGACGGAGGTCGCCCACATCAGCTCAAGCATGGTGAAATGGCTCGCCAGTCTGGGTGCGGATGTCTCCGGCTATGTGCCGGAGAATGTCGCTGAACGGCTGAGACAAGACGTATAGGCAGCGGGTAGGCGACGTGAATGGTGCAGGGAGGGGCAGCAGCATGGAAATATTACAGCTTCTGAGTGAACTTGAGGAGATGGGGGAACGGGGAGAGAAGGCCTGGTACTG
>CAZCJS010000128.1:0-11243 GCA_964498775.1 uncultured Armatimonadia bacterium | reverse complement strand
AGGCCCAGCCGTAGGCATGAGACAGTCGCAAGATTGACTGCCGAGATGGAAGCTCATACCTGGGTTGCCATGCACGCGGGTGCCGGGGAGGGCAAAACCCAGCTTGCAGTGCTCACAAGTCAGGCGCTTGACAGTTGCAGCGCCTGGATACGGATGCGGGATTTCAATGCTCAGCAGGCATCTGGAAGCCTTGATGCAGCGTGCAGAGCAATCCTGGGTGAGGAGCATCTCGCATGCACCGACATCGGCGAGTTGTACGACTGCGTGGCCCAGCATGTAGGCCAAGGCGGACCGCTGGTTATTGATGACATTCCCCGTTACGTCAGCGGCGACTTACTCTCCGAGAGAGTGATTCGCCTGGCACTGGCATTCAGAAGTAGTGGCGCCAGACTGCTATCAACGAGCCATCACCCCACACCACGACAAGTTCACGAAATGCTCGGAGCTCAAGTGCTGACATCAGTTGCAGCTCCGGTGTTTACTGACGAGGAGATAGTCGAGTTGCTGCAGGTGTACGGTGCCCCGGCGGCTCTGTGCGTAGATGGCGTTGTTCGTCTATTGCGAGCAGTTGCTCATGATAATGCTGCTCTTCTGTCGGCAGCAGTAGATCATTTGCGGCAGACGCGGTGGCATCTAGACGACGAAGCCTTCAGTCAACTATTGATAGACAAACCATTTGCCGATGAAATAGAGGATGAAGCCATCAGCAGATTGACCGCAAGTGTAGATGACGAAGCAAGTCGAGAGCTACTCTGGCGCCTCTGTCTCCCTGTCATCGATTTCTCACTGGACGAGGCGCGGGAGTTGGCAGCCGTGGACCCGCCAATTGAGCGACCCCGCGAGAAGCTCTTGCCACTAGAGGGAATATGGGTGCAAGAATCGTCTCAGGGGCGTTTCGTTGTTTCACCGTTGATACGCCCGATCGGCGAGAGCGAACTGTCCGCGGCAACCAGAAGTGCGTGCCACCTTGTTCTCGCCGAGCGGACGCTCGCGAAGGGTGTACTCAACCAGCTGGACGTACAGAGCGCGATCATGCACTTCTCTGCGGCGGACGAGTTCGACCGAGCCGGCGTAATCCTGATAACAGCCTTGGACAGCTTGAGGACCGCTGACAAGTCAGCGGACGACTACGGCATCCTATCATATTGGACCAGTTCGGAGACTCCGTTGCCGAGGGAAATGAGCTTGGAACTCCGCATACACTTGCGGGCGCTGCAGATTCAGGTGCGACATGAACGAGGCCGGGACGTTTCGTTTGCTGTAAGCAATCTCAGAGAGCTGGTCGCGCAGGCATCATCGAGCCAGGGATGGGCCGTACTGAGTGTCCCCGTACTGGCAGTACCCGCTGTCGCTGAGTACGATGTGGCGACCGCACATGATCTGATGCTTTGTTCAATGCAAAAGCTCTCCGATGTCCTTCTGCCAAACGGTAGCGCGCCAATTCTTCCTGGAGGGCTTCACGTTGAGGGTTTGGTTTGGGTGACTGCGCCACACATGCACAACGCACAAGACGTTTCTGATTGGCTTGATATGGTGGAAGCACTGACACCTGAGCAGCGACAACAGGCGATGAGCGGCCAACTAGCCGCTCAAGGTGCATGTTTGGTCGCAGACCGCGTGTGGACGAGTGAGGCTGAGAAAGCTGAGGAAGAACGGAACTGGAGGCAAATCATCGACGGGCTGAGTGCGCTAGCTCAACGAGCGCGCGAACTCGACATGGAGCTTCTCTGGGCGAGTTTCGTCAGCGCACAGATCGTGGTACATGCCGCATACTGCGACGATTTGCAGGCTGCTGCAGCGATTGCAGAGCAAGCCTTGGCGGAAGCATCCAATGATGCCCGCGTGCATTTTCTGATATTGGAGTGTATCGGCCGGCAGCACGCGATCCGGAAAGATCCCGAGCAAGCTATTGAATGGTTGGAGAAGGCCCTTCGACAGGCAGCGGAAGCATACGTCGGGTTGAGGATAGATGCGCTCCTGCGCCTGGCCGCTATCATCGACCCGGATGACGCGGAGGCGGGCGTTGATCGCATCCAGGAGGCCGTAGAATTGGCAAGGCGGAGTGGCGACGGCTATGAGCACTATCTGGTGAAGGCGCTGGGTGAGTTGGCAATAGCCCGGTGGCTTGCTGACGATGCGATGGGCGCGTTTGATGCGGTAGACGAAGGGGCACAGCTCCTGCTTGATTGCAGGACAGGAACCGACGCCTGGAAGGATCTGTTCGTGTTGTTCGGGCATGCTTGTGGCTATCTCGCGTCGATGGCATCCACCGGGAAGCCACCTGAATTCACCGCAGATGGGGATGAATACGCGCCGCTGGAGCGCGGCGTATTCCTGTCGTATCACCCCGATAGGGTAGGGCTATACAAGGAAGAATTCGCTCATCTATTGCTCGCACAGTTGATGCTGTTCGCTGACGCGGTCGACCGGCCAGAGAGAGCGGACGACTGGGCTGCTGCAGGCGTGGCCATCATAGCAAACGGGGGCAACTACCTGACCTTCGAGGCTTTCTCTCGGCACCTAATACCAAGCATGCTTCGAAGCGCTCGATACGAAGAAGCGTTGGATATGGCGCTTCGGGCTGGCGCCGTCTTTGTGGCCGCCCGTCAGGCGGAAGATGCAGGTCAAGAAGCCGCACGTATCGTCCTTGACATAGATGTTCTGCTCGGGACACCGCCGAATGAATTGTGGCATCGGGCGGAGCATGGAGCCATCATCTTCGGGCTGGTCCCTGCGGCCTTTCACATCGCTAGGATTGCCGTCGAAGACCGCGGCCTCGCGGCAGAACATGCCGGCAACGTGGCCAAGTTGTGCTATGGCATTGGCGAGAGTGCCAGCAATCCAGAGCCGTGGACGATTGCAGCAGAAATACTCAATGAGACCTACTCAGGAGAAGCCAAGTGTGATGAACTGGTTGCCCGTGCTAAGACATTGCTAGACGAAGAGCAGCATTGGCTCGCAATTGTCGCTTATCTTGGCGCTACGTTACAGGAAGGGATTGCCCTGCAGAAGACTTGCTACGGGCACTTGAGCATTGTGCCCTATGTCAAGAAGATGGTCGGAGACATGCCGATCTATGGGCGCATTGTTGTGCCCTTCCTGAGCGAGTATTGGGCGCACGCCATCAGTCAGGCGTCATTCAGGTTCCGCCAACCGGCGGGCGTCAGGCGCCGCTTAGTCGAGGCACAGGAGCAGCCTGTGGAGCGGCAGGCGGAGGGCATCTTAGCTGCTATAGTAGATGGCCTGACCTTACGGGTGCCGCCTGGACTCGAGGCATGGCTGCGGTATGACTGGGCCAATGCCACCCCGATGTGGCTATGGCCCAAGTAGTCATGTTACGCGGCGTTGCCGCTGAGGCCTGATCTCCTGGCCCACTTCAACCCCACAAGCTACTGCACCCCTGATCGATGACACCTCAATAGGCATCACCGCCTTCGCGCCGCCAGGCTTCCTCGCGTTCCTCCAACAGCCGATATATCGCCCTTCGGCAGTTTGCTAGATCATCCTGCTCATCAGGGCTCCACTTGCGGGTTCCGAAGGGATAGGCGCCCATCTCGACCGCCTCCCTCGCTATTGTCTTCTTCGGCATTCCCTTCTCCCAACGGCTGCGGACGAAGTTCTCGAACTCGAGTTTTTTGACATCTGCTACAGTCCTGCGACGGTGAGGAAGTGCAAACCGTTGGCACGCTTGCTGCCATTCCTTGGTCTCGTGTCTCGATACTGGCGCTGGACAGAAGATTGAAGTACGCCACAGGTCTATCTTCATAGCCGCGATCAGTTTCTCGCGGGCCATTCGCATGTCGTAGAAAGGGATCTTGGCGAAGCCCAGACCTATGCTGAACCGGGATTCCCTTGGGGAATTCCAGCGGTCTTCTGCTTCACGATACCACAGCCGACTCAGCCAAGGCCGATCATCGTGGGGCTCAATCATTCCCGCCGCAATCCACGTGTCGGCTTCGGTCTCCCATATTCGCTTGCAGCGGCGGTGATGTTCCTCAGCGTCGCTGTTGCGGACTTGATACGCTTCGTATGTCCACAGCTGACTTGCCACCGTGCTCGTGCCCAGAACAGTGGGCAAAGCCTCCGTTCTTTTGCCAGCAGCTCGAGATAGAAGAACGGATACTCCCACGTCTCCCCCTCGCCAATATCGTCCCTATGCTGTTCACACAGAGCTGCCAGAGGTGATACATCGATGGGGAGCTTCGGCTTCTCCACGCCGGCTACCAGAGCTGAGAGCATAATGGGCAGTTCAGAGAAGTCAGCCCACAGTTGAGTGTCTGTCGACATCGGCAGGTAGAGTGGGTGATCCGGCCCGAGCGTGGCCATCAGCGCATACGCACAGACCAGGGCGCCCGGTGCAGTTTTCCCTGCATCCAGGATGGCTTGTGACGTGAAATCCTTTGGTGACTCCATGGCGATATCTCCCTGTCTCGGGGTGTGACAACTATTTCATCTTATCACATTAGCACCGTATTTACAATGGTTTATGCTATGTGACACATGCCTATCGATCATTCCATACAGAAAGGACGCGATAGCCCAAAATGGGGCCCAACTTGACGACATCACAATCTCACCTACCGACCCAGGCGGAAGAATGGCTGGAGTACCTCGGCACAGTTCGAGGCTATTCCCAGCTCACATTGCGCGCGTACCGCTCGGATCTGGTGCAGCTGGTCACCTTCCTGTCAAAGCGGGGCACGCCGGTTGACTTCGCCAGCCTCGAGCCACGGATGCTGTATCAGTGGGCAACGCACTTGGGCGAGCGCTATGCCCCCGCCACGGTGCGCCGCAAGCTGGACACCCTCAGTTCCCTAATGCGGCACCTGTGCAACCTTGGGCTGGCTGACAGCAATCCACTGGCCACAATAGCGCGACCCAAGCGGAAACGGCAGATACCTGATCCTCCGACTGCAAGCGAGGGCCAGCAGTTATTGGCCGCGTGCCGGACGAACCGGGAGCGGAGTGTCATCGCCGTGCTGCTGTTCTGCGGCTTGCGAAAGTCGGAAGTCATTGGCCTCGACTGCGGAGACCTGGCAGCTGATCTGAGCCAACTCCGGGTGCGCCATGCCAAGGGCGGTGACGAACGTGTAGTGCCCCTCTGCGAAGAAGCCCGCACGATACTGAAAGCTTATCTTGAGGTGATTCCAGACACAAGCGGCGCTCTGGTCCTCAACAAAGCGGGCAAGCGGATCGGCTCAACCAGTCTCCAGCGGCTGTTCAAACGCCTCCTCCGGCGAGCGGATCTGGTGGAGCGTGGGCTTACCATTCATTCGTGTCGCCACGCATTCGCCAGTCAGCTGCTGAAAGCTGGTGTCAACCTCCGCAGTGTACAGCTGTTGCTCGGCCACCGCAGCATCGCCAGCACTGAGCAGTACCTCCACGTCACCGCAGATGACCAGCAGGATGCTGTGGATAGGCTCGACCGCGCGTTTGCCCAGCCCAATCCAGCACAGATGAATCAGACTGAAGTTGGCCAGCCGCATGCTGGAACAGAAGGGGGATCAGAATGAACACTGAAGCTGCCAGAGAACAGCACAACTGCCTGTCTCAGTTCGCCAGATCCCTGGCCATCGGGGCCCGGCGCGTGATAGCCGGACAGACCCGAGGACGGCAGGCAATCGAGCAAAACGAAGCTTCAGCGGTAGAAGCGACCAGTAAATGATGCGACGCCAGCAGCTATACAGCCAAGAGTGGGGGCAGGCGATTCAGGTGGTGAGACGACAGAGAACGTGGGGGCCAATTGTGAACAAATGGCCCATTTGAACGATAACGAGGATTCGCCACAAGTACCCACGCCGCAGGCTCCTTCAGAGAATAGTGAGTTACAAAGGAGGCTGGACTTGTGAAGACCACACTGATTGCTGTTGCTATATCAACCAGTACACTGCTTGACATTAGCAGAATATCGCATATAATAGGGCAGACGAATCAGAAGAAAGTGGGGGTCTGACCTATGCTGAGAATTGGCATCTATACTAGGGTGAGTAGTACTGGCCAACTGGACGGGCATTCGCTGCAGACGCAGCTTGAACGTTTGAAGGAACTTGCCGACGCCCAGTTTGCTGGAAGCGAGTACGAATTGGCTATTTACGAGGAGGAGGGCTTGTCGGGCACACTTCCGCCTGCGCAGATGACAGAGGGAGTGCAGACGAAGCAAAGGCCGGCGCTAACTCGGTTGCTCGCGGACGCGGAAGCTGGTCAGTTGGACGCCGTCCTCTTTTACAGCGTGTCGCGCCTGGCTCGTGAGGAAGCAGTCTTCTTCCCTGCCAAGAAAAAGTTGGATAACCTGGGGGTACCATACAGGTTCCTCGATGCCGATGTGGATCCTGCGACTGACGAGGGCGCCCTCCTGATTGGGATTCTTGGGATATTCGCCGCTACGCAACTGCGGCAGCACAAGCGGCGCATCAAGGACGCCTTCGCTAAACGACGCGAGGAGGGCTATACCCCGGGCGGCCAGCCTCCATACGGCCTCATGTGGCAGCAGCGCGATGACGTACCCAAAGGTGGACGGCGTGGCTGGGTGCAGGACCAGCACGCGGCTCGATGGGCCAAATGGATGCAGGAGCGTTACACTGCCGGCTGGACCACCACCAAGATTGCCGAAGAGGCAACGAGGCTGGGAGTTGCGCGGCCCAGCGGGAGCAATGCCAGGTGGGATTCCAGCGCGGTCCGCAAAGTGCTGGTCAATCCCTTCCTGGCGGGCCTCATCACGCATCCGGACGGCTCATTGACGGAGGGACAGCATTACGAGGAGCGGCTCTGGGATCCGGAAGAGCGGGAACTGATGGTCAAGCGCCTCACGCGCAACCGTAAGGTAGGCTCTACCACCGTGAAGTCAACTCACTTCCCGCTGAGCGGCATCGTTACCTGTGGGCACTGCGGCGCAAGATTGCATGGGCGTACGAACAATACAGGCAAGCGTTTCTACATGTGCAGCACGCAGCACCAGCACGGCAAGGAGGCTTGCGTCGGAGTGAGCCGGCTGGCCGACCCCATCGAGAAAGCAGTCACTCAAACAATCCGTGAGTTGGCCACTATGGAACACGTGCGCGATCTGGCCACTGAAGAAACCCTTTCTCTGCTCAATGAGGAGAAAGGTCGCCTGGTTGCGCACCGTCAGGACCTCGCTCGCGAGCGCACAAGGACACAGGAGAGCATTGATCGATTGACCGACATGCGCATAGCTGGTGAACTGACCGTGGAGCAGTATCGTGTGCAGAACGACCGGCTGTGGCAACACTGCCAGGACCTAGTCCAACAGATTGAGGAAGTTGACCGCCAAGTAGAGGAGCAGAACTCCCGGCACGTGGAACTGGAGACCGCAAGAGAAACGCTGCAAAACTTCAATGCGGTCTGGGATGCTCTGGATCCTGATGAACAGCAGGAAGCCCTGCGCACAGTGATCGAGTATGCCAAGCTGGAGCCTGCCGATGGTAAAGATCTGCTCCTGAGACTCAAAGTCGTCTTCCTGCCGGAGAAGCAAATCCCGATGCCTAGCTACATCAAACGCAAGACCACCAGCGGCCTGGGGTCACTTAGCCCGCGCGACTTGGCCTACCTCTGGCATAAGCGGGCTGGCTTGGATGATCGGGCGATCGCTCGTCTCTGGGATACAACCAAGCAGAACGCAATAACCAGGTGGCGTGGCATCAAGAAGCGGCTTGACGTCCAGACTGTTGAGAAAGCAATTGAGCAGGCTGCAGATCGGCTAGACACTGAAAAGCATGCCCTGCCTCTGCTTGGGCGTGTCAACAAAAGGGCGGATAAACAGGTGAAGTTTGCCTGGACGAAAAAGCGACGGCAAATCCTGGCTGGCCTCGTCGCTGACATGCCCGCCCACGAGCTAGCCCAGTCGCTGGGCATCTGCACCAAAACCCTCTCTGAGCGTATCCGGAGAATGAAGCGCCATGCTGGGGTGAAAACCGTTGCTGAACTGCTGGCCTGGGCCCGCCAGGCAGAGATTATTGACGCAGATGCCTGATTGCGGCATGGACGCGAGTGACCCGTGCGTCTGTTGAGCTTGGGTTCGGGCAGCGTCGCCGACACAGACGCACAGGCCGAAGGAGGCACTACAGCATCCGGATAGAATGACGCCGGACGTGAGTGACTGACGCCCGGCACCTCCGGCATTCGGGGTGCGTCCGCAGGTCAATGGCTGCGCAGCAATCCCTTTCGGGCCACCGTAGTGCCACCTTGACCGACCCGTCTCATAGAGACAAGGTTGCCGAGAAAGCCACGAGCAGTGCAGCAGAACAGGGGATGAAAGTCAAATCGTGGTGGGGGAGATGTGAGTGCCCCAGTTTACGCGCTGGAAGTCGCTCAAGAGTGACGGCACCATCGCTGATACACCCGCGACCGGCTGGCGATACAAGTACGCCGTGGATGTCGAGTTCGACTACTGGTCGCTTACTCCGCTGATGCAGGGGCGCTGGGAGGTCGAAATACTCGGCCCTGCCGGCAACGTGATCTTCGCTCAGCGGGTGAACCTGAAGTACACGATGGTTCACAGGACCGTTGGCTCTCTGCTCATCATGTTCGTGTGGTGGGTTGACCTGCAGAATCAGGACATCGTGACCACGGTGCCGGGTCCGGTGTGGACGCTGGGTGACGAGACGGGGCACACCGAGCCCGCAGGCGACGGTGATGTCATCGCGGGCCGGGCGCATGATGTTCGACTGGTACTCACCAGTTTACATGATACCGTTGCCGGTGGACGCGCAGTTTGACATCACGTTCCACACGGCAGGGCAGCCTGATCTGCGGCAGGCGGAGGCAGCCGTGCAGACCCGTGTGTTGGCGGGCGGGGCGCTCACGGGCGCGCGCATGACTGAGGACGGCATGTTGCAGCTTGTGCAGGCGCGGCAGGGAGGCGGTCTGCAGTTCAGCGCTGCGTGCGACGCGCGCGGCCTGGGAGCAGTTTCGGATACGGCATGGCCGTTCAGCGAGGCGACGGCGCCGGGCGTACCGCAGATCGAGGCGGTCATCACCACGAGCGGGGCGGTCACGCAGGGCATACCGTTCTACCTGCACAGCGTGCAGCCGGTGACAATAGCGCAGAAGAGCGACGGGATAGTGGCGTTCCTCTCGCAGGACGATGGGGCGACCTGGAGTGAGAACATGGTGCTGGTGAGCGGCGTACAGTTGGTGGCGGCGGACATCGGACCGGACGGCGGGACGATCCACATAGTGGGCACGCGCGCGGGGGCGGCTCTTTCGACTTGCAGCCGGTAGCCTCACTGGAGAAAGCCAAAGACAAATTCAGAAGACTGTATATGAAAAGCTCTCGGCGGCAGCCCGTGTTGAACTGGGACGATCCAGCGTCACCACGGCGCTTGAGCTTCGTTGAGGCCAATGTCTTCCACGCGGTCACGAAAAGGCCAGCTGATTTCAGGGGCCAGGTCAGAAAGCTGCGATCCAGGTTAGGTAGAAAGCCCAGCAGACGAGAGATGGAGGCGCTGCGAGAATTCGCGCCAGAACGGGCGGCACGCATGCACTGGATAGGCATGGTTGTACGGAAGCCTGATCGGGTCTATGAGGCCACGGACCGCGAAGGGCGTGCTGGCTACCTGATGGAGGGAGACGCCGATCCAGAGGGGTATCCTTACGTGGTTTTCCTGCAGCAGAGTGAAGACAATCCCGACGAGTTGTTCTTTGTGACGGCTTACCCGTACATGGACGAGGGGAATGCCGTGGAAGATTTGCGCCTGGGGAAGCTGCTCTACAAACGTCCAGGGGAGAAAGTAACATCGCCGAGGCTTCGTAAAGCACTCGGCGACGGCGCATCCGCGCAGGTCCAGGATTCCCAGCGGCCCGTACCGCCTGCCCGGTCAGCCACTAAAACGGGTAGTGACGTGCCTCCTGGCTGGAGCATAGCTATTATACCACGCCGGCAGGGAAAGTCAAACATAAAGGACTGAGATGATGGCGATGGGAGACCATGGTCTGCGCATCATCATAGCCCCAAGCCCCGCGTTCGCCGCACAAATGCGGTTGTATGAGCTTAGACAGGGCGCAGGGGCATGGGATGTTCGGGGTCGGGGGGCAGCATACCGATGTAGAATCCTGGCGGTAGGGTTCTTGCTGGGGGTTCGTAGGTTGACGGATCGAGCAATACGGCTATGCCTGTCTGGCGACTGACTTCGGCAAGGGCTTGGGTGGCGACAAGCGAGACAATAACATAGCTATCTTCTACAAGTTATTGGGAAGTGAGAAGAGAGTCCTGCGAGCAGCGGTACTCATGCCGGAAAGCGGTAGCGAGTTACAGCCGTCAGTACTGTCGTTTCGGCTTGCGCACAAGACCAATGGAGCATGGCTCCTGGAGTAAACGAGCAAACACCGCCCGGAGGGACCTCCTGGCGCTTTGAGCGCCTCCCCTCGTCCCTTATGACCATTCGCCTGTCGGACGGCAGAGCCGTACGGCAAGGCGTGTGGTGCGTAGATCGGAGGATTCTCTACCTCGGGCGGTAGCATCACTATTATACCACCCGGGCAGCAAAAGTCAAACGAGGACGAGACCACTCGATGGCTCTGAAGACCACTCCACACATGGAAGTTTGGTGCTACCCGATAGTGACGCAAGCCCGCTGGCGAGCGCGCACGTTCGGTGTCTCCGATACCCTCGTGAACCTGGACCGTGGGCCGGAGAAGCGCGGCGGGTACACGGGCATGGCCGGAGTGGGGCAGGGGACGGCCTCGCCGGCGACGGGCGCGAGTATTGGTACAGACGCGGCTCCACAGGATACTGGACCAGTTGGCAAGCGCGGGCGCTACGTAGTGTGGGCACGGTTACGCGTCGCTGTATGCGATGCGGGAACATCTTGCGGTTCAACGGTCAGACGACATCGCGTTCCCACACATGTGCTGGTGAACCGAAGTCCGGGTCGTCGTTTCCTGCCGGTCACCGAGCATTCCCCACACGGTCACGCCGGAGCATATCATAGAGCATCATGCTTGACTCTGTGCTATCATTGTGGTAGCATGAGTGCATTCAGGCGGGCTCGGCGGCGGGGTAAGGCCACGAGTAGATGGTTGCCGACTGATGGCGCATACTTCACAAACGCGCATTCACAGCCAGACCGTCCGGTCGCTCTCAGCGATCACGGTCTGGCTTGTTGTTTCTGGCTGTACGTGTCTGGCTCATGCGGATACAGAGGACGCGGCGCCCAAGGATCCCTTCACTGAAGCAAAGCTCCTGTACGCTTCGCCAGACTACGCCAAGGCGCTTGAGCAGTTCATTG
>CAZCJS010000127.1:0-11325 GCA_964498775.1 uncultured Armatimonadia bacterium | reverse complement strand
GTACGGCAACGCCGACAATCGTCAAACTGGCGGATGTGCGCTATCCGGCCGAGACTTTCATCATCGCTGAGGGTGACTGCACGCGCGATAGTAATGATTATCACTGCTCCAACGCCTGGGACCTGATGCCCACTACCAGCGGCAGGAACGCGAGCTCATTCATCCCGCAGCGGCACAACGGTGGCGCGAACATCACCTTCCTGGACGGCCATGCGAAGTGGCACAAGATACAGCTAGACCCGGGAAGCACGTACGTGGGGCCGGTTAAGTACACGCTGTGGCCGACCGACCTCTGCTGGTATCCGAGCGGGAGCCCGAAGTACTGATGCACAGCCGGCGGCGCGGTGAATAGCGCGCATACAAACCATGCTGCGAAGGAGGAATTAGACATGAAACGCGGTTTTACGCTGATTGAGTTGCTGGTGGTTATTGCCATCATCGCGATTCTGGCGGCGATACTGTTCCCCGTCTTCGCCAGGGCGCGGGAGAAGGCCCGGCAGGCAAGCTGTCTGAGCAATGTCAAGCAGATAATGCTGGCGGTTTTGATGTATGCCCAGGACTACGATGAGAAGCTCGTGCCAGGCTCACAGTTGCGCGGGGGTCAATGGTATGACGTTCTCGCCCCCTACACCAAGAACATGCAGATCTGGACCTGCCCGAGCTGTAAGGAGCAGGAGGTCGCCACTTATTCGAAGTTCCTCGGCTACGGCTGGAATTACCAGGAATTCGGTTACCGCTACATCGAGGGCGAGGCGGACCCGACTGCCTGGGGCTGGTGCACCTCGCTGGCTGAGATAGACCGCCCTGCTGAGACTATCCTGCTGGGCGACAACACCGACACTCAGTCGTACGCGCGCTACCTCTACCGGCGCAGCCTCAGCGGCACGACTAAGCGGCACAACGGCGGGGGCAACATGGGCCTCTGCGACGGGCATGCGAAGTGGTATCCGTATAGTGAGATGATCAAGAGTATTCCCGGCGTCGCCGCCCCCTGGCGCTGGGCACCCTAAGAGCAGAAGCAGCGGCGGCGGGCGAGGCTCGGGGCATGCAATAGTAGTGCACGATGCAGAGTCGGGGACGGAATACGAAGGGAGAATACCAATGATGAAACGCGGTTTCACGCTCATCGAGTTACTCGTGGTCATCGCCATAATCGCGATATTGGCGGCGATACTGTTCCCGGTATTCGCCCGCGCGCGGGAGAAGGCAAGGCAAACAAGCTGTCTCAACAACCAGAAGCAGTGGGCTCTCGCCTGGCACATGTACGTTCAGGACTACGATGAGGCCATACCGGCCCATTGCCCAAAAATCAACCACGAAGACGGTAGTTATGAGTGGGACTGGAGCAGGTTGTGGTACATGGTCCTCGAGCCCTATGTGAAGAATCGCGAGATCCGCTACTGCCCCAGCGACAACTATCGCGGCGGCTATGGCATCAACTACGGCTATAACTGCTACTACCTCCGCAATACCGACTGGGGGCTACCCGAGGGTGCGGTCAAGCTCGCCGAGATTACCAAGCCCGCCGAGACGATCATGGCTGGAGAGACAAACCAGGGCCAGTATGTGCTCTATAACCCCACTGTGACGGCCGAGGCGTGGAGGTACTGTTACGACCGCCACAACGGCGGCTCCAACTATAGCTTCTGCGACGGTCACGCCAAATGGGTCTCTGAAATGGAGCTGGTCGGCAACTGGCAGAACTATTATTACGCGAAAAGGTAGGGATGAGTCGGGCCGGAGTGCCGCCCTCGTCAATGGCCGTGCAAGCGTGATATCACAATCGCATTGACACGTAGTTACATTATCGAGGAGGTGCAGAGATGTGTTGCAGGAAAGGTTTCACGCTGATTGAACTGCTCGTGGTTATTGCCATTATCGCGATTCTGGCGGCGATACTGTTCCCGGTATTCGCCAGGGCGCGCGAGAAGGCCCGGCAGACAAGCTGTCTGAGCAATGTCAAGCAGTTGACCCTCGCTACTATGATGTACAGCCAGGACTACGACGAGCGGCTCCCGGGCAGTTACCTGACTAATTCGACTGCTTGGATGACGCGGGTGTACCCCTATATCATGTCAGGTACCACCAGCGGCACCGCCGGGGTGTTCACTTGCCCCAGTTGGCCCGGGCCCTTTGCAATGGACCTCCCCGAACCGTTTGTGACGCCCTCGACCCCGCAGGTCAGCTACGGCATGAACATCTACCTCAATATCAGCTATGACGAGGGGGGTATGGCGCTGGCGACGCTGCAGAAGCCCGCAGATACCATCCTGCTGGCTGATAGCGGGCCGGGGCGGTTGTCGGGCAGCCGTGGCTGGAGCTCGGCGATGGGCTACGTGATCAACGCCACGCGCCTCGACTATTTCCTTGCCAATGAGGCTTCGCTGGGCTACTGCATCTACACGCGCCATAACGGCCTGGCGAACGTGGGCTTTGCCGACGGTCATGCCAAGGCGGCAGGCTCCGGCTACGTGCATGACATGGAGAACTTCAGGGCGGTCAAGACGCAGTAGGCGCAGCCCGGCCCCGCAAGCTGGAAGCCTGCGCATCCCCTTTTTTTGACCTGTACGCGGGGCTTCCAGCCCCGCCCGGATTCCCTTTTGCCTCGCCTACAGTCCCTTTCCTTGACCTGTACGGAAAGCTTCCAGCCCCGCCCAGTGGCGCACGGAAGCCTGCGCGGCTGGAACTGTAGTTATGCAGATTTGTGAGGCCACAACGCGCCGGCGAGCACCATTCGGAAGAGTTCATCCTCTTTTGGCCGGCCGATGGAGGGGCCGTGTCGAAGTGCGTTCGTGCCGTTGACGACCGCACTGAGGCCGGCCCGCGCAGGACAATAGCCGAATGCAAGCTTGGCCGAGCGAGGCTTGGGGGATGTTGCGTATCCCATGGGGATTGCCTGACTGGGCCAGCCTCGCGAGCTTTGCTGCGCAAAGCTCCCTGCGACAGGCCCCTCCATTACAACCAACCGCTATGAGATAGCGATGGACAGAAGCCGTCCGTTTGCGGACAGACGTCGTCCGTCGGCCTTCAATCGGAGTTACCCGAAATCTGCATAAGTACAGTTCCAGCCGCGCCTACAGGATAAGGGTTCAGGAAGCCGCGCGGGTCTTCGCACTATTGCAGGTCCCACATCGTGGTACCCCAGCCAATTACGGTCGTGCCCTTGTACCACTTCGCGTGGCCGTCCACGAACCCGTAGTTCGAACCCTCATTATGTCGCAGGCCCGCACCACCGCCCGGGTTATCGGGGTCCCAGCCGTTCGCCAGATTGCTGGTGAACCGACTGCTCCTGTTGTAGTAGTAGGCGACGTAGTTGTTGGAGTCGCAGATGAAGACCGTTTCCGCCGGCTTGGCGATCTCTGCAAGCTTCCTCTGATGCTGCGATGGATACCCCGCGAACGAGTACCCCAAATAATCCATATTGTAGCCGTACGACCGCGCCTGACCGACGCTAGGGCACACTGTCACCTGGGTATTCTTTAGGTAAGGCTCGATGACACCGTCCCAGTATTCCCCGGCTGGACTAAAGCCCGGGACATTGTAGCGATACGCATGCGGAAGCGTCTCGTCATAATCCTGCGCATACTGCAGCAAACCCAGTAGCAACTGCTTCTCGTTGGACAGACAATTCGTCTGCCTTGCTTTTTCTCGCGCTCGCGCGAACACCGGAAACAGAATCGCCGCGAGTATCGCGATGATCGCAATCACAACCAGCAATTCAATGAGTGTAAAGCCCTTGCGTCCGTGCATTTCTCCATCCTCCTCGGTCTCTAAAGTATTGCATGTGCGATATGAACCATACAATTGTACCCAAGATGGGCTTGCTCCGCAAGTGCCAGTGGTGCCTGCTGGATCGGCGGTTTGCCTTTGCCGGTCAACGCATACCTGTAGGCGAGGCTTCCAGCCTCGCAGGTGTTGAGTGGCCTCGCAGGCTGGAAGCCTGCGCTACAGGATAAAGGGGGAAAGCTGCGCACGGACTCCCTTTCCCCCGTATCACTGTATCGAGCGCACGATGCGCTCCTTGCTCAGGACACCACCCAGGCACCAGGTCACCAGCAGCATCGCCACTGCAATGCCGCACAGCAGAGCGATGAGCTCCCAGGAAGATATCAAACCGCGGTGGGCGAATTCCCCGCTTACCGACAGGCCGCCGAACAAGCCCAAGAACAAGAGCAAGTTCACTACCTGATTTTCCCGCATTCCCAGGGCCAGTTGCGAGAAGCCGATCAGCCCCACGAATGCCACCGCGAAGATCGGCACGATCACCAGCACATGGAAGATCGCCGGCCCGCTCGGGAAAACTGCCGCTTCCGTCTGCCCCTGCACCACCACCGTGAAGCCGATGCCAAAAAGCAGCGCCGCGATCCAGGCCGGGAAAGCCACGCCGATTGCCTTCCCGATCCACAATGTCCGCAAGTTCAGCGGCGCGGCCAGCAGCGTCTCGATGATCCCCTCGGTCTTCTCGAACAGGAACGCCTTGCCGGAATAGATGTAGCCGATGAAGGCACCCACCATCGGCGTCAGGTAGATTAGCGATGAGTTGAACACGGAGAGAACGTCTATGCCTTCCCTGAGAGTGAACATATTCGCGTGCAGCCAGACGAACCAGGCGGCAAACAGAATCCCGGCGATGAGCGTACTCTTGTCATGGATGATGTCGAGAAACTCGCGCCGAGCGACCGTGTAGATTTTATTGTTACTCACTGCTCTTCCCCCGCTGTCTCCATCGTCTCGAGGTAGATGTCCTCGAGTGACCGCGTTACCCGGACGGCCTCTTCGATGCGGACGCCGCCGCCTGCCAGCAGCTTAATTATCTGTGGATTGCCGTGACCATTGAGGCTGATATGGACCTTCCAGGGTTGCTGCCCACCCCCCGTGTCATTGATCTTGACTGCCTCGACAATCCCGATACCCTCGAGCAGCTCGCGGGCGCGCTGAGCATCATCCGCCCCGCTGACGGTCACCTCCAACTGCACTCCGCCTCCGCCGGCGCGGAGGTTCTGAAGGTCGTCGCAGGTTTTGATCCGCCCCTCTCTGAGTATCGCCACCTTCGTGCAGATCCGCTGCACCTCGTAGAGGTTGTGGGAGTTGAAAAAGACGGTAATCTGCTTGTCGGCGGAAAGCTCGCTGATGAGGTCGCGGATCATCGTCTGGGCTTCGGGGTCGAGGCCGGAGGTCGGCTCATCCATGAAGAGTATCTCCGGCTCATGGACTAGCGCGCGGGCGATGGCCAGCTTGCGTCTCATGCCTGTCGAGTAGCGGGCTATCGGCTCGTCCTTGCGCTCAAAGAGGTCCACGAAGTGCAGCAGGTGCGCGATCCGTTCCTCGCGGTCCTCCACATCATACAGCCGCGCGCAATAGTCGAGATTCGCATACGCCGACATCCGCTTGTAGAGTGCGTCATGCTCAAGCAGTACGCCGATGCGGCGGCGCAGGCCGTCTTCCGTACTGAGACGCTTCCCGAAGACCAGCGCCGAACCGGAGGTCGGCTCCAACAGCCCCAGCAGGATCCGGATCGTGGTCGTCTTGCCGGCGCCATTGGGGCCGAGGAAGCCGAAGACCTCTCCCCTCTTGACCTCCAAATTGATGTCATCGAGGACGGCAAGCCGGCCGAAATCTTTGTGCAAATGCTCGATCGTGATGACGCTCAATTCGTACCCTCCAGAAAAATCCCACCCAATCTGGTGCCGCCCGCAAAGGCTCTAGCCAAACAAATATATATAGCATACTGTTCCTCAATGCCAGCGCAAGTTTCCTGCAATATTCCTGCAGGGATGCACTTTTAAGGCGCGTACGCGGCACAAACACAGCTCTCCGCGAATCTCTCCGCCACCTTTTCCCGTAGCGCAAGCTTCCACCCTCCGGCCGTTCGCAATCCCTGCGAGGCTGGAAGCCTCGCCTACAGGAGGGAACAGCACAAGCTAACGGCATTGACAGGCAAGGATGCCTGTCCTCCAAAAAAAGAAAGAAAAGATGTGGGGCGAGGCAATCCGTGCGAAGCCTCCTCAATTCTTATCCTGTAGCGCAACCTTCCCCCTTTATCCTGTAGCGCAAGCTTCCACCCTCCGGCCGTTCGCAGCTCGCGCGAGGCTGGAAGCCTCGCCTACAGGAGGGAACAGCACAAGTTAACGGCATTGACAGGCAAGGATGCCTGTCCTCCAAAAAAAGAAAGAAAAGATGTGGGGCGAGGCAATCCGTGCGAAGCCTCCTCAATCCTTATCCTGTAGCGCGAGGTCTCCCCTACCGCCGCCGGGCGTAGAGTCCGTAGCCGGCGATGTCGGTCTGATGACGGTAGTCGCGGGCGAGGATTTCGCGCAACTCCGGCAACTGCTCCGGGCCGAATTCTCCCGCCAACTCCGGCTCGACGGTAAGCAGCTCCGGCGCTGTGACCACGTAAGCGGGCTGCCAGGCATCCAACTCCTCGGCGAACCCCGCCCAGTCCACCTGCTCACCGCCGCGCGTCGCAAACAGCGGCCCCCGGTGACTGAAACCCAGCAGCCGCAACGTCACCCACGGGTTCCGCGCAGCCAGCTCGCGCCGCGCCCAGTAGAGTACCTCGGTCTGGTCGCCCCAGACGAAGACGGTATCATCCGGGGTGGTCTGATCGCGGAGGTACTCGCCCACGTGCCGCCAGGGCGAGCCGGCCGCCGTCACCGCCAGTGACATGCGCCAGTGGGAAATATTCATCCCGGCCAGCGGCACTATGACCAGCAGTTGGGCGATGACCGCCATCTTTGCGAGATTCAGCCGCGCCGGTGGGGCTTGCGGGGCCATGGAAGCGGCGGACGCAACGGACTTACGCGGCAGGATATTGCCGGCAATCCAGATGCCGCCGAGCAGCGCGGCGACCGGGAAGAGCTGGCTGAAGTAGTGAGCCGCGAAACGGCCCGTCGCTGCAACCCCGACCACCGCGGCGATGTACCAGGCGCAGAGTACCAGGTACAGTACCGCCTCTCCCCTATCGTATGGTAACTGTAACGGCGTCGGCCCGGCGTCGGCGGCCGCATGGATGCGCCTGCTGATTCTGAGCAGGTACACTAGTCCCGCCAGCGAGGTGAGCAGCAGGATGCTGTAGCGGGGCATGACGTGGATCGCGGACCAGACGAAATTCTCCAGCACCTCGGCGGCGCTTATGCGGCTGACATATTGCGCGCCGGCGGTCACGAAGCTGTCCGTGAACCCGCCGGCAACTTGATGCCGCCACAGGTAGGCCAGCCACGGCAGGGCTGCGATCAGCACTCCGCCGGCAAGCGCCCAGCAATCCCGCGCGATCCTGCGAAGTGCATCAGGGCCCCAAAGCAGCCACGGGACTCCTGCGCATATCCCGCCGACGAGCAGTAGAGGTCTCTGCCGGGCGATATTCCGCCACTGCCCTCTCCCCCACACTAGCGCCACTACGATTGCCATGGCCAGCAAGCTGAACACCGCAGTTTGTTTTGTGAGCAGGGCGAGGCCGCCGAGGAATCCGGCACCGGCGATGAAAAAGCTGTTGCGCTCCGCCAGGCCTTTTGCCAGCAGCAGCATCCCCAGAGCCAGGGGCAAGGCCATCAGGATTTCGGCATAGACATTGGTGCGCACCGCGAGGTCCCCGCAGGCGGCAGTGTAGAGCAGGCCGGTCGCGAGCAGTCCGGTTCTGCCGGCGACTCTGTGGGCGGCCAGGCAAACGACTGCTCCCGTCGCCAGAGCCCAGGCGGCACCGGCGAGATGCAGGCCAATGACATTGGGCCCCAAGCCCACGTATGCCAGCAGGTGCCATATCAGCAGGTACGGCCCTTTGGCGATGATTGCCTCGCGGGCCATTATCTTGCCTTTGAGGACCTTGACCACCGAGGTCGCCCATGCCGCCTCGTCAGGTCCGAGGCGCGGCCAGGGGGCCATCAACACCACAAACATCACCACCAACGCGATGAGCAGCAGCGCAAAGAGAGCTGATTTCGCGAATCGCGCACGCGGTTTCAGCCCCAGGCTTGCGTCCACTCTTTGCGACCAGCCGGTGCCGGCCAAGGCGAGACTCCTTTCGGCGGTGTAGTGGGTCACGGGGCGGTGGTAGGGACTGCAGTCGGTCTAGATTATGTATCAAGGGCGGGGGCAGGTGCAAGGGGATTCGGGTGTGAGGGTGTTGGTGCTAGCGGCTGAGGGCGTCGGCGCGCTAGTACGCGAGGGTGCTAGCGTGGTTGCATGTTGATGCGCTCCGCTGCTATTATGCTCGTACGCCAATGAATTCTCTTGACAACACGTGCACCTGCCTGTACACTCTTGGCGGATGCTTGGCATCCAACAACGTACAACTTGACGGCACCAACACTATGCAGCCCTTAACACCGCAGCCATGATTATAGCTACAGCAAATCAAAAAGGTGGCGTCGGCAAGACTACAACAGCACTGAATCTCGCCGCAGCGCTGGCAGATCTGGGCCGCTCCGTCTTGCTCATTGATCTCGACCCCCAGGCCAACCTCACTGCCGGCCTCGGCATCACCCCCCACGGCCCCACTGTCTATGACCTGCTGCTTGAGGACGCCCACGTCAGCGAGACGATCCTCAAGACCCCCTACGAAGGGCTGTATTTCATCCCCGCGGTGCTGGATCTGGCCGCCATCGAGCTGTCCCTGGCTCGAGACCCCGATACGGAGTGTCTGCTGCGCGCTGTAGCGCCCGTCAAGGACGATTTCCACTACGTGATAGCCGACTGCCCGCCTTACCTGGGGCAATTGACTGTAGCGGCGCTACGGGCCGCCGACAGCGTGCTGATACCGATGATCCCCTCGGTATGGGCGCTTTCGGGCCTGGCGCGGCTCCTGGATACGATTGCGGCGCTGGGCCCGGGGGTGCTGGGGATTGTGCTGACCCAGTACGACCGGCGCACCGCCGTCAGCGATGATGTCTGGAATAACCTCGTGCGCGCCGATTTACCGCTGTTGCAGACGAAGATACCCAAGCGAGTCGCCGCAGAATACGCAGCCATAGCCCAGCAGCCGGTTCTGACCTACGAGCCTGACGGTGCGCTTGCGCGCGCCTACCGGCGGCTGGCGAAGGAGGTCGAGGAGCTTGCCTAAGCGTCCCCGCATAGATATTACTAGTGTGCTAGCGCCCGAACGCGCTAGTACCGAAACCCGTTCGCGTACTAGTGCGCGCGCACCCAACCCCGCCAATACCGAAATCCTCCATGTCTATATGCCCGCAGAGCTTAAAGAGCGCTTCCGCAAGATCCAGGCCAAGCTCCAGCTCGAACGCGGCGAGACCTGGAAGCTTTCCGATATTGCCAGAGCGATCCTCACGATCGGCCTCGAGGCCGGCGAGGACCAGATCATCCGCCAGCTCGATGAAGCGAAGGTCGGGTGAAGATGCGGCACACCGACGACGTGGATCGGCACCATGGCGCGGCGATAATCCAAGCCGCTTGGCTCCCGCTGCATGCCGGGCGTTCGGATTCGCCTGCGCAGGCGTCCTTTAGTACGGTGCCACCACGCCAAGTGTCTGCGAGTAGCTATATGAGTGCGAGTACCTATACGAGTATGACTACCTGTAGCGCGAGCTGCCAACTCGCGGCGCCAGGCGACCCGAAAGAACACAGGAGCCTTCCCGTACATGTGAGCAAAGCCCGCCCGCACGAAGCTAGGAAGCTTCGCCTACAGGGAAGAGGGTTTGGGCTGCTGAGCGAAGCCTCCGCAATGAGTACCTGTATGAGTACCTGTAGCCGGAGCTTCCTGCTCGCGGCGCCAGGCGAGTTTTCACCGAGATATCCGCAGGCCGGACACGATGGGGGAGAGGAGCAGTGATGGCGCCGGTTTCTGACCGTTCCGCCAGGACGTAAAAAGCGAAAACCGCCCGGTGTTGCCGCACCGCGCGGTTGGAGCAAAGACAACTTATTCTCGGGTTGTAAAGGGCACCTTGGCCATCGCGAAGGCACCGTTGTCTGTGTATAGGATAGCGGATGCCTCCCGGCTTGTCAAGGTGCGGGAGGAATTTTTTTGCCCAAAGCGCCGGGCGACGCAGACAACTATATTTTCGACGGCTTCACCTGGCCGCGCTTCACGCAGGTCCCCAATGAGACCTTCGAGGAGCTTATGCCGAGGCTGTCGGGTGCCGCGTTCAAGGTGCTGATGGCGATCGCCCATCGCGTGCTCTACTACGGTAGGGAAGAGGGCTATGCGCCGGTCGGCTATGCCGAGATCGTGGCGATGACGGGATTGCACAAAGACTCGGTGCGCCGCGCGGTCAAGGAATGTCTCGAGATCGGCTGCATCGAGGTGCTCGAGGACTATGATGCCACCCGCTCGCTTTCGCGCATGTATGGGCTGAAGTTCGCGCCCGGGTATGGGCCGGAAAGTACCCGCCGCCGACCCGATACTGACAGCGAGACCCAATGACCGCCGCCGCACTGAAAACCATGGCAATGATAGCCGGTATTACTCATCAACCTGTAGCTCGGGGCCGTTGGTTGTAAGGGAGGGGCCTGTCGCAGAAAGCTCCGCGGCGCGGAGCTTTCCAGGCTGGCCCAGTGAGTCAATCGCCCTATGCTCTTGTGAGACGTGGGCCGGCCTCAGTGCGGTCACAAAGGACACGACCGCCCTTCGACGCGGCCCCTCCATTGGCTGGTCGACCAACAGTGATGTTATCTGAATGACGCTTCGTAGCTCCACAAATCTGCATAATTACAGTTCAGCCCGAGGTCGTTCTGACAACCAAACAGGCGGTGAGTAACACGATTTATCGGCTTCAAAACCCCCTGTGCGTAAAATACGTATGGGATACCTCAGGTTACTACCACCAGTGCGTAATATTCGCACAGGCCTCTGCGCAAAACACGCACAGCCCTGTACGCAAAACCTCGTGTACCCTGTGCGCATTTTCCGCACATATATATAGAGGACCTTAAGATAAGGCTAGAAACAACAACAGAAACACCCCGCGCGGTGTTGTTGTTCTTTTCTCTTATCAAGGCAATTACGGCAAAGGCAACTACGCAACCAGCAGGCAGCAACAACAGGGAAGTGGCAAGGTGACTGACTATCTAAACAACAGCGACGAGTGGCCGGATAAGGAACTATGGGATCGGCTGGCTGCCGAGAATGACGGCGAGAAGCCGGCGGATGAGATGCGCTGCCAAGCATGTATTGACGAGGCCAACATTGGGGCACAAACGCCAGAATGGCTTTGTGGGTTGCCAGTGATGGAACACGACAAGGAGAAGTATAGGCTACCAAAAGTTCCGCACGGCGGACGGTGCGTTGCGCACGTACATGGGGAAAAGAAAGGTTGGGGGAGCGGCCTCAAGAAGTGGTTAGAGGCTGCCGTCGAAGCAAAGGCGCATTTGAAGCGTGCT
>CAZCJS010000126.1:0-11337 GCA_964498775.1 uncultured Armatimonadia bacterium | reverse complement strand
CTCCACGATGAGTTCGGTGGCGGCCTCGAGAGCTGTATTGAACATCTCGGCGATCAGCACTAAGGCCATCGCAGCGAACAGGTGGAGAAAGGGGATTACGTCCATGCCCAGTGTCCATGCAGCCAACAGCACCAGCACGATGATCGTGAAATGCACGCGCATGTGACGCTGGGTTTCGAAGCAGAATGCCACCCCTTCCCAGGCGTACTTGACACTGCGGACCACGGAGCTACTATCCTGAACTTCCGTCTGGTACGGGTTAGGTTGGGTGTCAGTTGGATGCACTGTAGCTTTGCCTTTCGAACTGCCTCATAATTGCGGTTTGCTTGTGGAGCATGATCTGTTTGTCGGCCTCGCCGGTGTCGTCGTAGCCGATTGCATGCAGAAAAGCGTGAATAGCGAGAAATGCCAGCTCCCAGTCAACTCTGTGACCCCGTTCGCCAGCTTGGAGACCGGCTTGCTCCAGAGAGATGTATGCCTCGGCTTCGGTCTTCCCATTGGGGCCGGTTTCGGCTTCGAAGGCAATGACATCCGTGGGTCTGTCCGCATTGAGTAGCTGTGCGTTGAGACTCTGGATCGTGTGGTTGTCAACGACTACGATGCTAAAGCAGTCCAGGTCGGCAGCTTCGCCCTGCGAGGTTGCACGCACGACCGCGATGAGCAAGTCGGCATCAAATGGATAGTCCTGGAGATCTCGGATTTCAACTTGCAGCGGTGGGATTTCCTTCCTCGTCGGGCGGTTGTTCCGGCGCTTCAGAGCCGGTGAGCCCGCGGACGTTTTCTGGGAGGAAGCTATCGGGATAGCGTGCACGGTGATGAAACGTCCCCGTAAGTGTATTGACAAAGCTGTGTTTGATGGCCGTGATGTCTGCGAAGGTGAGCGGTGCTTCATCCATTTGGCCGTCCTCGATCTTGGCCTCAACGAGTCGGTTCACGAGCTCGGCAATGCGGGTCGGAGTTGGCTCCTCCATCGTGCGGGCGGCTGCCTCGATGGTGTCGGCGAACATGATGATGGCGGTTTCCTTGGTCTGTGGTTTAGGACCATCGTATCGGTAATCTACCTCCCGCACCTCGTCGGGGTCATCGGCTTCGGCAAGGGCTTTCCGGTACAGATATGAGACGAGGGTGGTACCGTGGTGTTCGGGGATGACGGCAATTATCTCGGCGGGCAGGCCGGCCTCGCGCGCCATCTCGCTGCCTTCCTTCACGTGGGATATGAGGACCAGTGCCGAAAGGTGTGGGGACAAATGATCGTGGGGGTTTTCGGTCCCGAACTGATTCTCTGCGAAGAACAACGGCCGCTTGAGCTTACCGATATCATGATACATGCAGCAGACTCGTGTCAGCAGTCCGTTGGCTCCGATGGACTCTGCGGCGGGCTCGGCGAGGTTGGCGACCATGACTGAACTCTGATAGGAGCCGGGGGTCTCAGTAAGCTGCCGTTTGAGCAGCGGCTCGTTGGGATTGAGCAGCTCGATGAGGCGCATCTCGTTGACGAGCTTCAGTGGGCGCTGGATGATCATGACGGCGCCGACAGCCATGATGGCTGAAGCGAGACCGCCCGCGGCGGCAACGCCCATCTGGGCCGAGGTAACCCCCATGCCGAAGACCTTATTGCTGACGCCGAGGACAATAGGGTTGATTAGTGCGATGGTGATGGCAGCCCGAGTGAGCATGGTGTTCTTGGTGCGGCTCGCGGGGATAATGTAGGTAGCCGCCATCCCGCAGACAGCAGCGCTGACGAGGAGCCGAGCATCACCTCCAGCCGCGGCCATCAGGCCGATGAGTATGGCCACGAAAACGGATGCAGCAATGGCGAGCTGGGGGCCGATCACCGACGAGATGAACACTGCCAGCGCGGTGACAGTAGTCAGAACCCAGGCGGGATAGTGCGTGGTGCCCTCAACCAGTCTGATGACAAGTACTGCGATGACAATGCTGACGCACAGAACGTAGAAGAGCCGTTGGTCGTCATAGGCTTGACGAGCGAACCTGAAAATATACAAGGCAGTGGTGATGACAAGACCAAGAAGCAGGACGAGGAGCGCGAGCGACTGGACGTAGTCCCTGCTCGACTGCATAAGGCCGAGGGCCTGGAACATCGCGATGTGGGTCTCGGTAACGGTCTGGTTAGGGCGAATAATGAGGTCCCCGGGTTGTAGCGGGCGCAGAACATCCTTGACAGTTGCGGCGGCTTCAGTGCGGGCCTGTTCCGTGGCTTCGGCATCGTAGATACGGTTGTGGCGCAGTACTGTTGCCGAGAGCTCGGCGACCGCGCGCTTCACTTGCGGTGCGAGCGCGGGCAGTTGGGTGGCTGCCTCCTCTGCCTGTGTCCTAGCTTTTGGGAGAGCCTTGCGGTCTTCGGGGTAGTTGTAAATGGGAGTAGCCATGATGTCTGCGACGATTCTGGCAGCCGATACCCGCGCGATGTCATAGCTGTCCTGGTCCATTTCGAGGAGCAGGTGAGCCATGTCGTCGTCAAGCGTGTCGGCGAATTCCTCGGGGGCCTGCCTGCGCAGATCCGCCGCATGGTCGCGTTGAGGTGGAGCCGCGTCACTAGTGGGTGCGCCATCGGCGGCGGGCGGCTCTTCGGGATTACCGACGGCCAGGGACTGCTGCTTGCGGATCGCGTCGGTTGCCGCGAATAGCTTGGATATGGCAGCCTCCGCATCCGCATCGGCTTTCGGGTCCGGATTGTAGACTTCTGCCACCTTCTGCATGGCTTCGTTTCTGAGACGCTCGGTTTCGGCTCGGTCAGTATAGACTGCCGCTCTGTCAGCGGTAATCGTCTGCGTGGACTTGTCGCCGACGCTCAGCGACACGCGTGCCGGCTGGATCCGCCAGACCATCAGCAGGAAAATCACCAGTGCGGTGATAACGACGACCAGCAGCCTACGAAAAGCAGTTGTGCTGATCTGGTAACCGAAGAAAGCAAGGCCGACCCGATTGTTGTTGTGGCTATTCCTTGGCATGTTGGACCCTTACATCATGTAGGCATGTTACCATGGCTATTGGTGGCCGATGGTTGCTGAATGGGCGGAGGGGTAGCATGTGAGCCGGCGGTGGCATCAGGACTGTGCTCGTAGGCGTCCACGATCCGCTGCACGAGTGGATGACGTACGATGTCATTGCGGTCGAGTCGACAGATGCCTACACCTTTGACGTGACTGAGCAAGGACATGGCGTGTTGAAGGCCTGAGAGCATTCCAGGAGGCAAGTCCGTCTGGGTGGCATCTCCGGTAACGATCATCGTGGAGCCAAAGCCCATGCGGGTCAGGAACATCTTTACCTGAGCGGGCGTCGTGTTCTGTGCCTCGTCGAGGACAATGAAAGCGTCATTGACGGTGCGCCCACGCATGTAGGCCAGAGGCATGACCTCGATGACGCGCCTGGCCAGCAGCTTCTGCAGGCGGTCGAAGCCCGTGATGTCGGTGAGCGCATCGTGCAGCGGGCGGAGATAGGGTTCGACCTTCTCGAGCATATCACCGGGCAGGAAGCCGAGCTGCTCGCCGGCTTCGACGATCGGCCTGGTCAATACAATGCGGCTGACTTCGCCCGACCGCAGAGCTGCCATGGCCATTGCCATCGCCAAAAACGTCTTGCCCGTGCCGGCAGGCCCGCTACACAAGACTACGTCATGCTCTGCAACGGTGTAGACGTACCTAGCCTGCCCCAGCGTCTTCGGCGTCAGTGCTTTGTTGCGATGTGTGATGATTATGGTCTTGTTGAGAGCCTCTTTCACCTGCTCCGAAGTGTCGTCAATGACAGCCTGGAGAACGAGATCAAGGTCAGCAGGAGAAGTGTTGCGGCCGTTCTGAATCAGGTGCAGCAACGTCTCGATTGCGCGGGCAGCTCGGGTAGCTTCCGGGCGATCGCCGAACACCATGACGGCGCCGTCAGCAGGTACGAGACGGACATCAAAACGCTGCTCCACCGCGCGCAGGTTGGTATCCCGGCTCCCCACGACTTGCGGCATGTGGCTCGCAGGAACGAGCACCGTGGCTATGGGCTGTCGGTCGGTATCTTGTGGAATGGGAGTGCTTTGCTCGTGCAATTAGCTCACCTGTTCAGGCAATGTAGGCAGCGGCAAGCCCGTATACATCCGAAAGACAGAAGCCGGGACCCATGCGAGGGAATCCCGACCCCTGGACGTGCCCCCGGCGTCCGCTGCAGAGAGTGCAAATCTCCACTACTAGAGTATATCAAGCAGCCGCTGAAGTCAACTGAAAGTGGGTCCCGATGCTGTACTGACATACCATAAAATGACAGAGTGTCTGAAAACGCCGTGTGCGGCTGTCAGGGATGGGAGTTTAGATTATCGGCACGTCGCGCAGACTTAGCGCGAAACTGCACCTGCAGGCGGAGCTTGTAGCTTCGCGCCGTTTGCAGTTCAACACCCCCAAGTGCGAAGCTAGTATTAGAAAAGAAATGGGTTTCGCGTGGTAATCTGTCTTCCAGCTAGAAGCCGCCTACTGACTATCCAAACTCACACCTGCTATCAGAGCCGATTTGACATCGGCCACCGCCTGGCTTACCATGCTCGTGTTGCACACTGCAGAGCGTCATTGCAATCAGGAGCGGATGTGTTGAAGGGTGAATCACAGGTCGGGAAAGCCGACTTGCGGGTCAATGCGGAGCGGCTGCGGCAGATAGTGGAGGAACTGGACAGCGTACTGGTGGCTTTCAGCGGGGGCCTCGATAGCACGCTGCTGTTATCGGTGTGCGCAGAGTTGCTGGAGGACAGATGTATTGCCGCGACGGTAGACTCCGTAGTCTATCCGGCGGAGGAACTATCGCGTGCAGCAGAGCTGGCAGCCGCACTGAAGGTCCCCCACATCGTCGTACCGTTCGATCACCTCGGCCTCGAGGCATTTGCCGTCAACTCGCCGAGGCGTTGCTACGAGTGCAAACGAGCGCTGCTGGGAAGGCTGGTCGCGATCTGTGCTGAGCGCGGCCTGGCGTACGTGGCCGACGGGTCAATTATTGATGATATGACTGACTTCCGGCCCGGTCTCGATGCAGTTCGGGAATTGGGCGTACGTTCACCGCTGCTCGAGGCGGGGATGTCGAAAGCGCAGGTGCGTGAGCTCTCGCGGGCGCGAGGATTGCGCACAGCGGAGCTTCCATCGAATGCGTGTCTGGCGTCGCGCATTCCGTACGGGGAGCGAATCACATCGCGGAAACTCAGCCAGGTGGCAAGCGCTGAACGGGTGCTGCTGGAAGAGGGGTTGAGCCAGGTGCGGGTGCGTCACCACGGTGCCATCGCGCGCATCGAGGTCTTGCCTGAAGAGATGAGCCTGCTGCTGGATGATGGGTTGCGTAGCCGTGTCATCGAGGAGTTGATGAGAGTGGGGTTCAAGTATTGCGTGCTGGACCTGAGCGGCTATCGGGCAGGCAGCATGAACGAAGTTCTGAGCGAGGATGACGGCGATAGTGAGCACGTGTGACTGTCTGGAATATGACTTCATTGTCGTAGGCTCCGGCGTGGCGGGCTTGTGGACGGCTGCGCACCTGGCGCGATACGGTCGAGTTGCCGTGCTTACGAAGGCCGAGTTGCGAGAGGGTTCGACCGCATATGCACAGGGGGGCATAGCAGTAGCGCTGCGAGATGACGATGATCCGGAGCTGCATCTGCGCGATACCGTGGCGGCGGGAGGCGGGCTATGTGACGTGCCGGCAGTCGAGATACTGGCATTTGATGGCCCCGATGCATTCAGAGAGCTGACAGAGCTTGGGGCGCGTTTCGATCGGAACAATGGGGACTTCGCATTCGGCCGTGAGGCGGCCCATTCGCAACGGCGGATACTCCATGCCGATGGGGATGCCACTGGCGCGGAAATCGAGCGAGCCCTAATTGACGCGATTCGTGCAACTAGCAGCGTGCATATGTACGAGTACACCCAGGCGGCTCATTTACTGGTGGTGGATGGTGCGTGTGTCGGTGTTCAGGCTTATGATCTCGAGGCCGGCCAGCCGGTCTATTTCGTCGCGAATGCGACGGCGATGGCGACCGGGGGAGTGGGCTGTCTCTACAGGGTAACAACCAACCCACCTGTGGCGACCGGTGACGGAGTGGCTCTCGCATACCGTGCCGGGGTACAGTTGATGGACATGGAGTTTGTCCAATTCCATCCGACGGCGCTTGCATCCCCCGGTTTCCCCAAATTTTTGCTCTCGGAGGCGTTGCGGGGTGATGGGGCGCGTTTGTTGAACCATGAGGGTGAGACATTCATGACGCGGTATCATAAGCTGGGCGACCTCGCGCCACGCGATGAAGTGGCGCGTGCAGTTACCCGGGAGATGAAGGCAGCGCGCCAGCCATTCGTGTATCTCGACTTTGCGCCGATAGGTCGAGCGCGGGTCGAGGAGCGGTTTCCAACGATCGTTGCAGAGTGCCGGGAGAAGGGTTTCGCGGTGCCGGATGAACCGGTGCCGGTCTCTCCGGCTGCGCACTACTACATGGGTGGAATTGCCACCGATGTTGATTGCGGGACTTCACTGCCGGGCCTCTATGCCGTGGGAGAATGTAGCTGCATCAGTGTGCACGGTGCCAATCGTTTGGCGTCGAATTCGCTCCTTGACGGTCTAGTTTTTGGCAGCCGGTGCGCGCAGGCCATGTCAAAGGTCGGGCCGGTTAGCTCCGTCAAAAAAACCCAGGTGAGGAGACGGGAGCCGCATGTGGTGGATGTGGGCGCCGGTTTTTATCATGACCTCCAGACGATCATGTGGGACAACATCGGCGTAGTGCGGTCGAATGCGAGCTTGAATAACGCATTAGACGGATTGGCGATTTGCGAGCGCAGAGTGATCCAGACAGATACGCCAACACGTCACGGTATGGAGGCCGCGAATGCGCTGCTCGTTGCGAACCTGATAGCGAAAGCAGCTCTCAGCCGAAAAGAGAGTCGGGGGGCCCATTACCGCGTCGGGTATGAGCACACTTCACAGGAGTTCCAGGCACATACATTGGTGAGACTGGGAGCCGGGGGAGAGCCGGAGATAGACTACGGGCCGGTCAGCGAGGGGCGCGTTCGATCGCGATGAAGGCCCCATGAAGGCCTGTGCCGCCACCCGCTGCCCGATAGGAGAACATCGGAACATCGCCGCAGCGCGTGCACAGTTGCGACGTGACTATTGCATCATCGCGGATGCCGCAAGCGAGAAGCAGTTGGCGGTTAGCCTCCGGAAGGCTGACGTGATCTTGCGGCAAACCCACACGAGCCTCACACGCACGGGGTAACAGGGATAGTGCCTCCAGTACCTCCGGTCCTACCTCGTAGCATTTTCCACAGATTGCAGGACCAATTACGGCCTCAATACTGGCCGGCTCGGCCCCGAGAGCGCACATTGCACTAATTCCCTCTTCGGGAATGCGTGCGGCGGTCCCCCGCCAACCCGCATGGAGAACACCGACGATCAGCGGCTCGGCACAGTAGAGCAGAATGGGCACGCAGTCGGCAAACATGAGGTTCAGCACGATATGCGGCTGCATTATCACCAGGCCATCGGTTTGCGGTGAGCGCAGGCCGCTTGGGGATGGCTCCAGATCCGCCGGCGTTTCCTCGGCTATCGTGACGACGCGGTTACCATGGATCTGTCCGGCAGAGATGACAGGCCAATCCTGTGCGCCGATGGAGCGGAGAATACGGCGGCGGTTCGCTGCCACGCGGCGGGCGTCGTCGCCGACGCAGTAGGAGACATTGAAGCCGGAATGCTTGTCGGCGGCATCGTGCGGCCCTCGGCAGTTGACCCCGCCGACTACGTTCGCCCACTTCAGGCGTACAGCCCAGAATTCCTCATCATGACTCATCATGGTGGAATCATCTACCGAATAGTGACTGGGTAACTGACGGCGGGTAGTAACAGCAGAAGCCATACGGGCCGGTGCCACAAAGCAGGCCGAAGGCGGTATCAGTGGGCAAGGTGGATGGCGGCCGCGTAGCAGTTATGCTGTAGCAGGGGGGTATGACAGCGCGGGGCACAGTGCCATGCGTAGCCGGCAGCAGCAGGGCGGGGTAGGCGATGCGCTGGTTCGTGGACTCGAAATGGTACCATCCCCGGGTCGTCCCGACCAAAAATGTCCAGGTGTCGTGGTTGAGCGTGACCGGCTCCAGATAGCGGAGACCGAGCAGCCCTGCATGGAGACGCGGAGATGTCTGGTCTCGTTCGCCGATGAAGCCGAGCAGGCGGACGCCCTTTTTGAAAACGGGCATACCGCCGCCTTTCGGGACCAGATTCTCGAAGTACAGCAGGGCTCCCTCGGGCATCACAAATTGCGGACATGCCGAGGCACCACCTGACACGCCAGTGCTCGGGGCATTGGCGGTGCCCACGAACAGATCGGGATCGCCATCGCCGTCATAGTCAGTAATGTGGATGGCGCTGAGGCCGCCAGCGCGGATCGGTTGTCCTGCCAGCTTGAGATATCCGGCGTAACGGAACCCGCCTTGGTTGAGCCACACCTGCACTGTGCCACGGATATTGCCCACAAGCAGATCGGCCGAGCCATCGCCGTTGACATCAGCAAGTCGAGGCCACGCACAAGGCTCGGCGTCCGATGCCTCTCCGGCGCGGATCAGTTTGCCTTCGAAGTCGGTGATGATATGTGGCGGCTCATAGGTGTCACCACGTTTGAAGGAAACCCAGATATGTCCGGATGCACTGCCGGCGATGACATCGTTCTGGCCGTCGCCGTCATAGTCAGCTGCAGTGACGGCTGCGTACCGGCCGAGGTCGAATGGGACCTCGGTGGCGCGAAGATAACCGCGCGACACAGGTGCGCCGTCAAGCAATTGGTAATGGCTTACGAAGCCGTCCGTGTCGCCGAGCAACAGATCGGGCGCACCGTCGTTGTCGAGATCGATCAGGACGGGTGATATCGCGGTCGGGCCAGGAAGTTCAAGCGGCAAGGGCTCGGCGAGTTCCAGGCCCTGTGTGGTGCCTGTGTAGAGCTGCAGCGTCCCCGTGCTGTCCCCGATGAGAAGGTCAGGTAAGCCGTCGCCGTCGCAATCTCCAACCGTGGGTCGCGCTCGAGCAGAGACAGTGATGGGAGTGCCGCTGGCGTCTGCCAGCGGAGCGGCGTGCGAGAATTGTGGCTTCCTGTCAGACGCGTTCTGGACCCACCACATGCGGCCCAGGTGGTCGCCGATAATCAAGTCGAGGTCACCATCGCCGTCTAGGTCGCTAACCTCGGGAGCCAGCCCGGTGGCCTGACCCTTTGCGAACAGGGGCGTCCCGTCGGCTGCGAGCAGCCTATGCGAGCGTTTTAGATCCTCGTGGCCCCAATAGATGAGCAGCGACTCCCCGTGGCCGAGTAGCATATCGGTCTTGCCATCACCGTCAAGGTCACATAACCGGGGACACGTTGGGGCCGTGGTCTGGACCGGGCTGAGGGTTGCTGCATTCTGCAGAATTATCAGGGGCGGACCGAGCATAATCGCTGAAGTGAATTCGTACAGAACGAGGTCGCCATAGTCGGAACCCAGCAGCAGATCAGGCCGCCCGTCCCCAGTGTAGTCGCCCCACGCGGGATTGGCATAGTCGCCGGCGGTAACTCGGCCCTCAGAGAGAATAATGGGCCGGCCCTGGACGTACGGTACCGGGCCTGCGGTCGTGAGCATCGCAAAGCGCTGTGCAAGTGCCACTGGTGCGAGAGCCAGGAAGATGACCGTCGCGCTGATACCGGTGAGTGCAGTCGTTGAGTGGCAGCGCCTATTGCGCGGTGTCAGTTTCATTATCGCTGTCTTCGGAAGATGGCCCTGGCTTCGGCCTTATCGCCTCGACGGCCGGTGTTCGCGCATTCGCCACCCCCTGTTTGCTGACCCAGAGGGTTAGCTGTGGGAACGGGTACAACCAGTCCTGCGGGGGCTGCCAACCGCACCAGCCGTACAGCGGCGCTCGCGAGGCTTCACTGACGACCTTGCGGTAGTCTTCAGCAAGTAACTGGACGAACTCCTGTGCAGATTTCTCGCCGATGCGGAGACTATCTCTGATCTCGAAATTGGAGTATATGACGGCCCAGGGTTTTGCCTCGCGGAGGGCCTCAGGGTTGAGGCCCAGGGCAAGGTGTGGCCGGGCATCACGAGAGAAGGTCTGCCAGAGCGGATTCTGGCGGAGGACAGTGCCGCCGTTGACGTAATCCAGCGGGGGGCCGTGAAACCAGGGCTCCCAGATGGTTGCAACTGTTTCGTGCATCGGTACATATTCGGCGATGAGCCACAACATGTGGTCTCTGCTATCAGGTCGGATGAGTTCGCGGTCGAGAAGGTAGCTGTGATAAGCGGAAGCGCCAAAGACGACCATGAGTGCGAGCACTCCGATGAGCTTGATTTCTGGCAAGGTACGCCAAAGCAGTAGAGGAGCCGCCGCCGCAAGCACTGCGACGAGCGGCACTAATGGGATCTCGTAGCGCATATACCGAACACCCGACTGGCCGATCATCACCAGCCAGATGATGGCGAAGATGATGATGATGAGAGCCGGGCCCCGGTACCTGTCGTCGCGCAGGAACGCCCATCCACCGAAGAGTGCGAGTATCGCCCCGCCGGTCGTAGTCATGGCTAAATTAACCAGATGGAACCAGTAGCCGTTGGGGTCGGCCGCAAGCGCGGGGCCCTCGCCGACACGCATGTGCTGAATCTCGTACAAAATGTCTTTCTGGGCATGTTGCCAGTCGAGGAATGTGTATGGAGAGGTGGTGGCAAAAGCACCGGCTGCACTGACTAGCAGCCAGAGCAGATACACCGTTGATAGTCTGTCCTTGCTATCTCGGGGCAACGTGAGCAGAAAAGCGGTAAGCGGCGCCGCGATGGCGACGGCACCGCTGTACTTAGCCGAGGCAGCCAGCCCAACTGCCAGCCCGGCTAAAATGTAGTTGCGTCGCGAGGGCGCACGATAGGCTCTGACTGCGAAGAATAGTGCAAGCGTGGTGAAGAGCGCCTGGGTGACATCCACGGTCGCGTAATGTGAATGGAGGACATGGATGGGGAAGATGGCACACAGTCCGGCGGCGATCAACCCCTGCCGATGCCCCGCTATCTCACGAGCGAGGAAGTACACGGTGAGGACAGTTAGGAGGGCGGCAATCAGCGTCACTTCGCGGCCGATAAGGGTCCACTGCTGCAGTAGAGCGGGGAGCCTCTCTACGGTGATGAGTGCGCCCGGCCCACCGGCGAAAAAGAGCGAAGCGAAGCCCACAAGGTACAGATAGAGACTGCCGTAGTTGAAGAAATGCGGGTTCAGATCACCACAGGCAAGCGCCAGTGCACCGCGCAAGGAGTGGAACTCATCTGGATGGTAGCTGAACAGATGCAGCTCATTCGGCAGTCCCCACCGCAA
>CAZCJS010000125.1:0-11412 GCA_964498775.1 uncultured Armatimonadia bacterium | reverse complement strand
CGAGACCGTAATTCTACAGCGGGATGCCTTCATGTGCGCCGAGAGCACCGTGACGATGGAGACGCATATCCAGAAGAAACTGGGCGCGATGTTTTTTGGCGGTGAGGGTATCTTCATGCAGAAGCTCACCGGCCCGGGGCTGGCGTTTTGCGAGATTGACGGCGAGGTCGTCGAGTACAATCTGCTGGAGGGCCAGGTTCTCAAGGTGGACCCGGGCCATGTTGCGATGTTCGATCCGACGGTGGACTTCGATATCTCCGCGGTGCCGGGGATCAAGAATATGTTCCTTGCCGGCGAGGGGATATTCCTCGCGACGCTGCGGGGTCCGGGTCGGGTCTGGCTGCAGAGCATGCCGGTATCGAGTCTGGCCCAGCGGATCATACCGTTCTTGCCCAAGTCGAAGGACTGAGGCGAGGGATCGTCGAGAGCGAAGACGTAGGATACCTGTCATGGAGGGCGCCGACGTCCATGGGGATGTGGGCGCCCTCGTAGAGGAGGTTTGCTTTGAGGGCAGCGATATGCAGCATCATCTGGAAGGAACGGATGGATATTTTTGAGGTCGTTAAGACGGCGGCCCGGGTGGGAGCCGAGGGGATCGAGGTGTGGGGTCAAGCGCCGCATGTGGCTGATCCCAACGATCTGGATCACGTGGCGAGGATAAGAGAGGCGATGGCGGCAGCCGGGATTGTCGCGCCGCAGTACGGTTCCTACACGCGAGCGGCGACCGATGAGTTCATCACTAATGTGAAAGCCGATCTGGCGATAGCTGAGAATCTCGGGTCGCCGGCGATACGCATGTGGGCCGGCCCGGCTAACTCCGAGGAGTGTGACATCCAGCAGTGGGAGGCGACGATTGCGGATCTCAAGGCGGGCTGCGCAATGGTTACCGATGCCGGGCTGTTAATCACGCTCGAGCGACATGGTGGAACTGTCACAAACACGCTATGGGGGTGCCAGCGGACACTCGATGAGGTGGACAGCCCGGCGCTGAAGATTAACTACCAGGTCGGGACCGCCACTGATACGTCGACACTTGCCGAGGAAATCCGCATCCTGGGGCCACATATCCTGAATACCCATGCGACGAATCACCGGATGGTTGACGGCGTACGTTTCTCGACGAGACTCGAGGACGGCGATATGCACTGGGCGGAGATCATCGAGAACCTCAAGGCCGTGGGCAATGACGGATTCGTCGAAATCGAGTTCGCGCGGCGGGGCACGGAGGAGATATCGCTGGAGCAAACGGAAGCGGAAGTCGCCGCCGATATCGCGTTTCTGAAAAAGTGCATGGCCGACTGACGGCACACGACTGCGATGAATAATAAAAGGCCTGCCCTGCGGACAGGGGCAGGCCTATTTCATGGCGGGTAGCCTGTCAGAGCCGGGCGATGATGGCGTCGGCCATCTGGCTGGTGCCCACGGCGCCGGGGTCATCGCGCGTCGGCTTGAGGTCGTAGGTCACGTCTTTGCCCTCGGCGATGACCTTGGCGACGGCGTCCTCGAGGCGCTCTGCGGCATCGTCTTCGCCGATGTGATGGAGCATCATGACCGCGGAGAGAATGGTAGCCGTCGGATTGACGCGGTTCTGGCCGGCGTACTTCGGTGCGCTGCCATGGGTCGGCTCGAATACGGCACAGTCGGTGCCGATGTTGGCGCCCGGTGCGATACCAAGGCCGCCGACGAGGCCGGAGCACAGGTCGCTGAGGATGTCGCCATAGAGGTTGGGCAGGACGAGGATATCGTAGAGCTCCGGCTTCTGGACAAGCTGCATGCACATGTTGTCAACGATGCGGTCCCCGAACTCGATGCCACTGCCGGCGTATTCTTCGGCGACCTGGCGGGCGCAATCGAGGAACAGACCGTCGCTATACTTCATGATGTTGGCCTTGTGCACCGCCGTCACCTTGTGGCGACCGTTGGCGATGGCGTAGTCAAAGGCGAAGCGGACGATGCGCTTGGAGGCCGTCTCGGAGATAGGCTTTATCGAGATGGCCGAATCGGGGCGGATAGTTGCGCCGGAGAGATCGGAGATGGTCTCAATTGCGCGACCACATTCGTCGGTTCCCCGCTCGAACTCGATGCCCACGTAGAGGTCCTCGGTATTCTCGCGGACGACCACGAGGTCGGCCTCGGGATAGCGCGACTTGACGCCCGGGTAATGGCGCGCGGGTCGCAGGCAAGCGTAGAGCTCGAGCGTCATGCGGAGAGCGACGTTGACGGATCGGAAGCCGCTGCCGACAGGCGTGGTCACCGGCCCCTTGATGGCGACCCTATTGCGGCGGACTGAAGCGAGGACGCTCTCCGGCAAGGGCGTGCCGAACTCGTCCATGACATCAATGCCCGCGTTGTGGACATCCCACTCAATGTCAACGCCCGTTGCCTCGACGCAGCGGCGCATCGCCTCGACAACTTCCGGGCCGGTGCCATCGCCGGGGATGAGAGTTATGGTGTGTTTCAACTGTCGACCTCCCGTATAGGTGTAGGTAGCGGGGTGCTATGAGGCACCGGTGAGTGCCTTGTCAAGGCGATGGACACCCTCGTCTATCTGCTCCATACTGCAGGCGAAGCTGATGCGGATGTAGCCCTCGACACCAAAAGCGCTGCCCGGCACCGTGCTTATCCATGCTTCGGCCAGCAGGTAGTCAGTCATGTCCAGCGATGTATTGATTCGGCGTCCTCCGAGCGTCCGCCCGAAGTGGGATGAGATGTCGGGGAAGGCATAGAACGCGCCGGCGGGCATTGCACACTTGACACCGTCAATGGCCTGGAGGGCGGGGATGATACGGTCGCGGCGTTGCTCAAACTCGCGGCGCATTTTCTCGACCGAATCCTGGGCCCCGTTGAGCGCCTCGACAGATGCCCACTGCGCGATGGTATTAGCGTTGGAAGTCTGCTGACTCTGAAGGCTGATGAGCGGTTTGGTGAAATCTGCCGGAGCCAGCGACCAGCCAATACGCCAGCCGGTCATCGAGTAGGCCTTGGCGACACCGTCAATGATAATTGTGCGCTCTTTCATGCCGGGTAGCGCAGCGGGGCTGAGGTAGTCGCGGCCATCAAAGAGTATGGCCTTGTAAATCTCGTCGGATATGAGGGTGAGGTCGTTGTCTATAACGAGGCGAGCAATGTCGCTGATTGACTGCTCATTGAGGACGCCGCCGCTGGGATTGTTGGGGCTGTTGATGCATACGGCGACGGTTTTGTCCGTGATAGCAGCGGCGATCTCGCTGCTGTCGGGCTGGAAATCGCTTTCACCGGTGGCGAGAACCTCGACGGTCTTGCCACCGTACAGATTGATGAGTTCGGGGTAGGTGACCCAATAGGGGGCGAGAACGATGACTTCATCACCGGGTTCGATCAGAGTAGCGAAGACATTGGAAAGCGCATGCTTGGCCCCGTTGCTGATGCATACCTCGCTGGTGTCATACTGTACGCCGATGTCGCGGCGGGTGGCTGCAACGATAGCGGCCTTGAGTTCGTCAATTCCGGACGCGTTGGTGTATTTGGTCTTCTGCTCATCCATGGCGATGACGGCGGCGTTGATGATGTTCTCAGGCGTTGGGAAGTCCGGCTCACCGACGGCAAAGGAGAGCACGTCCTTGCCCTCGGCGCACATGGCCTTAGCCTTCCTGGCACCCTCCATAGTCGGTGACGGCGCGATGTCTGCGACTCTGCGCGATATCTTCATCGGGCGACACAACTCCTTTGTAGAGCTCCTAGTGCTCTGTGATGGCAAGCCAACTTCGCGAGCATAAGCCGGCATAAGCCCGGCCCTGAGCCTGTTTGTCAGCGGCTTCACGCCCGCACAGGACGGGGCAGGAAGTAATTGAGTTGCCGGAGCTCAGCGGCGGCCTCTTCGTATTGCGGATCGTACTCGAGAGCTTTGGCCAGCGCCAGAGCAGCCAGACGTATGCGTCCCATCCTGGCGTAGGTGGCTCCGAGATGATAGTGGGTTTCGGCAGAGGTGGTCGGTCCGCCAAGTCGGGCGGCACGTTCGAGATAGAACATGGCCTGCCGGTAGTCGCCGGCGCGGTAGTAGCACCAGCCGAGGCTGTCTATGAACGCCGGCTGCAGAGGATGTATCCGCATGGCCTCCGCGATAAGCGCATGGGCCCGCGCCAAATCCACATTTGCTTCGGCGAGTGCGTAGCCGATATTGTTGAGGTACAGTGCATAGTGGAATGCGCCGATGGTACCGTCTTGTCTGCGAGCGCGAGCTTGCTGGGCGGCCTTGTGTAGAATGTCAAGGCCCTGCTCAGTCTTCCCGGACAGCAGCAGACTGTGTCCCAGCGATATCTGCATCAGCATGTCGCGGTCCGAAAGGCCGGCGAGAAAGGCAGCAGCCTTTTGATAGGCACCCACATACATGTAGAGTATCCCGGCGCGCTGCTGAACGGCATGGTTGTGAGGAGCGATCAAAACTGCGCGATCAAGCGTCCTGACAACGGCGGCACGGTCGAGCGGCTTTGCCGAAAGCGCGGCAGATGCGCTCTGCACATGCCTGAGGGCCACGAACTCCCTGCGCATGGCGTCGGCCATTGCGTCAATACCCAGGGGCCGCGCTAGCACGACGATGAGCAAGGTGAGCGCGCCGATGAGGAGCCACACACGCGCGGTCCGGCGCGGACCACGGATCTTCTCGCGGCCCGGTCCGGGAACCTGCGGTGTCAGTCTCGGCCTGAATTTAGGCAGTCGCATTATCAGCACTCGCAAATGCCGCGAGATGATAGTGTTCAATGCCAATGAAAAGCATATCGCTGACTACGGCCGGTGATGAGTATATGCCGTAGAGCGTATTGTGCTGCCAGACTATTTCGCCAGTGTCCAGCTTGATTGCGTAGAGCGCCCCATCTATCGAGCCGAGGTAGAGGATCTGTCCGGAGATGGCCGCGGAGGCGAGAATCTCCTCGCCGGTCTCCGCGCGCCAGACGGTATCGCCGGTATCGTGGTCGAGGGCATAGACTCTACCGTCATGGCAGCCCATGATGAAGAGGTGGTCGGTGGCTGCGGCCGAGGAGCGAGTATAGCCGCCGACAGGTCGCTTCCAGACCGGCTCTCCGGTCTCGATGTCGAGAGCATATACGTTGGCATCATCCGAGCCGCAGCATACATACCCGCCGTGAATGGTGGGTGTCGCCGCAACCGGCCCGTGTGTCGGGTACGTCCATCGTTTGCTGCCATCATCGGCATCAAATGCGTAGATGTCGCCATCCCACGAGCCGATAATGACAGTGGCGTCGGCAACTGCAGGGCACTGAGTGATGTCGCCACGGGTTTTGGTCTGCCAGATGATTCTGCCGGTATCAGCTTCCATAGCGGTGAGTGTGCCGGTCTGATCTCCGATGAAGAGCCTATTGTGGGCAACAACGGGCGATGAGTGGGTGGCACGCCCAAGCTGTGTTTTCCACTGCACGACACCGGAGGTGGTATCGGCCGCATAGACAAAGCCATCATGGGAGCCGATATAGACGAGCTCTCCGAAGACTGCAGCGGTGGCTTCGATCTGATCGCCGGTTTGCAGCTTCCACTGCTGAACGCCGCGGACTGCGTCCACAGCGTAGAGAGCGCCGTCACGAGAGCCGATGAACACAAGGCCGGCACTGACAACAGGTGAACTCAGTACCGCGCCCTTCGTCTCAAAGCGCCACACCTGCTTGAGGGGGGGGAGCAGTTCGTAGTTGGAGACGCCGGAGTGCTGAGTATCGCCCTGGAAGCATGGCCATATCTCTCTACCCTCAGCGAGCTTCTCAGCCTGCGCCTCGACCTGCTCGAGCGCAGCCATTATCTGAGCGGTGCCCTCGGGATCGTTGGCCGCCACGGATGCGGCAAACTGCAGATGCTCTCGCGCTCGGTCGGTCTCGTGCATATAGAAATCAGCGAGGCCGATGGCATACTGGCCCTTGGCGTCTCTATGGTAGCGGCGAACCAGACGGCGCAGCTTTCGCAAGGCATCTTCATCAGTGGTGGCAAGCGTGGCCAGTATATAGGCGCCCGGCCAGGAGATACCCTCGCGACTGGCCATACGCCGCAGAAGCATCTCGGAGGCGGAACGGTCGTCAAGCTTGGCCAGCGCATCGGCGATGGCATCGCGCACGACATCGTCGGCGTCAGGTATCACCTCCATGAGGCGGGGAATGGCTCGATGGCTCTTGATAGCGCCAAGAGCTACAATCGCTTGCACACGCTGGGCCTTATCTTTGTCGGAGAGCAGGCCGATAAGCGGGCGCTCCAGGTCGGCGAGTATCTCTCTGGCTGTCTCGACAAGTTGACGGCTGGGAGAGTCGAGGGCTCTGATGAGGTCTGGCAAGTAGTTAGCATGAGGCTCAGCGGCGATAGCATTCGCGGCGAGGAGTTGCACTTTGGCATCCGTATGATTGATGAGCGATTTGACCAAGCCGAACTGAGCTTCGCCCAGTTCCTCAACGCGGCCGAGCCAGTATTCGGCGTCGCCACCACTCTGAGCCGCGCTGCGGATGACGAGTTCGAGCTCCTTGGGCGATAGTTGCAGTTCGTCGCGGTGTTCATTGATAATTCTAAGCTCTTCGGAATGCATGAGCAGACCGAATTTGGAGTAGTTGTTCCATTCGCGGGCGACGAGGTCCTGGACATCCTTGAGTTGGATCTCGGTATCGGACATCCAGTCCTCAATCTCGCGGGCGAGGTATTCGTGAACAAGTTCGTATTGGCGACTGCGCTCCTCGCCGACACCCCGGAGTAGTCTGAAATCCACAAGCTGTGCGGTGACGCGCTCGACCTCGTCTCGACTGTACCCGAGTTGCTCGGCAATTCGCTCGATGGAGCTGACAGCGAGGACTTCGGATGATGAGACCATGCGCGCGAGGATGGCGCGGGCAATACGCCGGTCAAGGTAGTTGAATTGAGACAGGGCGTAGTCAAGGTATTCGCTGAGGATGCGCTCGGCGCGTCCGAGTTGCTTATAGGAATGCAGACCGATGGTGTGCTGTCCGCCCGGTTTCGCTTCATAGAGGCGGTCGCAGACTATCTGCAACTGGGCCGGCTCGATGCCTTCTCTGCTGAGGTCTTCGAGGATCTGCTCGATGAGTTCGCTCTCGAACTGTATCTCGAAGTTCTGGGCGGGTTTGACGATGGCATCCTTGGCTTGCTCACGGGTCAGCTTTTTGAGCCGATACATGTTGTGCATGATGCCTGGTATGTGGGTGTGGAGGTCGTGGAGGTATCCTACGAAGTCGCCGCGGATGCCGATGACCCAGCGAACGTAGTCGAGGCCAGCGTTGAGACATTGGGTCCACGCCTCGAGGAACTCCGCCTTGACGCGGTCACCAAGCCGGACGAAATACTCTTCGAACTGATCCACAATAAAAATGATGCGGCGACCAGTCAGCGCGTGGACTGCCTGCACCAGGGCGAGCAGAGAGCAATCGCCGCGAAGCGTCACCGTCTCATAGCCCAGGTCATCCACCGCCGCAATAGTGGCGTCCCTTATGCTGTCCACAGGGTCCTCGAGCGAGCGGCCATAGACACATAGGAAGCCCGCTGCGCGTCCGCTATCGTCGCTGTTTTCAGTGCTCCTCTCGCTGAGTTTTGCCATCACACCGGCGCGCAGTAGAGACGTTTTGCCGATGCCAGAATCGCCAAAGAGCACGACTACGGGGTTATTCTCGATCATCTCGATGAGTGTGCGAGTGTCTTCCTCACGTCCGAAGAAGAAGTCCACATCTTCAACATCGAAATGGTCGAGGAAGCGATAGGGCCCGCCACGGAGTAGTGTGAGATCGCGCTTGCGTCTGCGAGAGCGAGGTCGGCGTCGCTCTAGGCGCTCGTGCAGTCTAGCCATGAAATCATTGAATGTGCCGGCTTCTCGACAGATGAGGTGGCGTGCCGAGGCACGTGCCGCGAGCAGGCTGACGACTTCGGGCTGGTAGCGGTGGTACTGTACGCTCGCCGGGCTTTCGACCTTCAGTTCGTCGTAGTGTCGCTGATCGCTAACTGGGACGAGGCTGTTGACCCAGAATATGCGACGTCCGGTCTGCGGCACACGGTCCAAGAAGGGCCGGTCGCGGTCCTCATAGGCGGCGATGACGGTGAAGGCCTTGAATATGTCGGCGATGATGTCGGCGAGGTCGTCATAGGGAGACGCTATCTCTTCGCGGGTTAGCGGGAGGAACTTGCTCTCGATGTCGCCGCCGCATTTGACGATGCTCATGCGGCTTGATTCCTCGACGCCAAGTCTGATGATCTCCAGCTCGTGGACCCCGGCGACGAAATGGCGGTAATCCTTCTCGGGATGCAGATGATGTACCTCGAGAGCTTTTTCGAGCAGGCGATCCGGTTCGGCCATGAAAACGGTTGAGAAGTAGCCATCCTTCATCATGCGGGCAAGGCGTATGTGCCCTTCAGCGGGTCGTGCATCCGCCATGTGGGCTTCGAGGAGGCGGCAGCGCTGGGCATGGTCGGGAATGTGTTCGGCCATCAAGGAGAGGGCTTTGTCTGCACGCAACTCAGGAGAGACATCCGTCATCTGCTCGCCGGCCCAATTAATGGCCATTTCGGCGATGAGGCGCTGCACGGAGAGATCGCGCGGCGGGATAACTACGGCGCTGCCGATAAAGAGCGCATGCTGACGGAGTTGGTGACGATGTGTCTTGATGTGATCCGCAATTGTGGCTAGCATCAGGTACTGTCAACCTGCCATGGGGGTCAGTCCGCGAGGGTCATCTGGCCTACCGGATTTCCCGTTGTACTTGTTTGACGACTGCCGACAATGAGCATTAGCTATGCAAACAGCCACTCCACACAGGCAGCGTTCTAAACCTGGTTCGGAGTGGCGATTGGTTCGCTGATGGTGGGCCCGGCCGGATTCGAACCAGCGACCGATCGGTTATGAGCCGACTGCTCTACCGCTGAGCTACAGGCCCGCGCATCGATTCCCTATGCTCGGGGGCATTATACCCGACTCGGCAAGCGGCTGCAAGTCGAGATGCCATGCCGGTGACGGCATAAGACGCGACGGCGCTTCGTCTACTCCAGGTAATCCCGGAGTTCCTTGTTGCGGGAGGGATGGCGAAGCTTCTGGAGCGCCTTGGCCTCGATCTGGCGGATGCGTTCTCTGGTAACTTCGAAGATGTGCCCGACCTCCTCGAGAGTACGCGAGTAGCCGTCTTCCAGGCCGAAGCGGAGTTTGAGGACTTCGCGTTCACGCTCATTGAGCGAGTAGAGCACCTTCTCAAGCTGCTCTCGGAGCACGACATTGGAGGCGACCTCGACGGGTGTATCGGCATCTTCGTCGGGCACGAAGTCCCCGAGGTGACTGTTCTCTTCCTCGCCAATGGGTGCCTCGAGGGAACGTGGCTCGGGTGCAATGCGCTTGATCTCCGCAACGCGAGACAACGGCATGTCCATCTCGGCAGCGACTTCTTCGAGAGTCGGCTCGCGGCCCAACTGCTGCAGCAGTTGCCGAGAGGTCTTGGCCAATTGGTTGATGGTCTCAACCATGTGGACAGGGATTCTCACGATGCGCCCCTGATCCGCGATGGCACGTGTGATGGCCTGGCGGATCCACCAGGTGGCGTAGGTGCTGAACTTATACCCTTTGCGGTAGTCGAACTTCTCAACGGCGCGCATCAGGCCCATGTTGCCTTCCTGCACCAGGTCAAGGAAGCTCATACTGGAGCGGCCGGTGTAGCGCCGGGCAATACTGACAACCAGGCGCAGGTTGGCCTCCGTGAGAGCATTGGTGGCTTTCTCGTCCTTCAGGCGCAGGACAGCCGGATCTACGCTGGCTGGATCCGCCCGGGTAGCGAAGTGAAGCTCCATGGATGTCCGCGGCGAGATACCCACGGCGCCGTTCTGGGGGGTGACGGAGATGACTTCCAGCGGCGAGCAGTGTGCCGCCGTGCTGAAACTGGAGGTCCAGTCAGCTGCGAGGCGCATGCCGTTGACGCCCTTAACGCCCCTGTTTCCGCCCTTGACGCGGATGACGTAAGAGGCATCGGGCGCAAACGCCTCGTCGCCGACGAAGTAGGCGGCTCGTTCCGCGTCGTCATAGTGAACCATCCCCTTGAGAGGGTGGCCGTCACTGCTCTCTCCCGCTTCGGTGAGACCGCACACCTGAACAGTGGTCGTGTTCAGCGACGAGGGGACCAGACGGTGGTCAAACTGGACCCGCACCGTTGCCGCCGGTTCGACGTTCTCGGCACCATCCACGGGGCTGACTGCCACGATACGCGCTGCATGCTTGCGGTAACAAGATGTGAACTCGAAGCGGACAGCACGGTTTAGCTGGCGGCCAGTCTCTCCCAGCACACCTCCAGCGCCTCCCTTCAGCCTTACCCTCGTTTTCCTCCGGTGTTTCAGCGTCTGGCGGGGCACGATCTGGATCTGCCACGGCCCGCGGTTGAGGACGTGCCAATCGGCGGGTATGCGTTGCCCCTTTGCGTCTTCGAGCACAATCGCGTCTTCATCCAGGCTCTCGGACATGATGGCATCGTTTGTGGCGATGCGGATAATGGCATCCACCTCGACATCCGTCGCGCCATTAGGGGGATCGGTATCAGTAACACGAAGCCGTTTATCGGCGGGGGCAGTGCGGAAACTCCAACTCAGGTCGCTGGAAATGTACTGGCCGCAGATGTCGTGAATACCGCCTGCACCGCCGCGCAGGTTGATCACATATACCCGGTCCGGCTCGAGGCGTTGATGGGGCGTGAAGATAAGGCAGTTACGCATGCGATCGAATTCGAGTTCTCCCTCGCCTCTCTGAATGAGCTTGGCCAGCGTCACCTCCTCGTCAGAAGACAAGAGGGAAACACGGCCGATGTCCTGGAGGTACATGCGCACCGCGTCGTCGATGGGGACATCGTCAAAGTCGGGGGCATCGCTATCGCCGTCGCCGTTCTCATCGTCTGCGTCGTCCGTATTGCTATCCACGACGCGGATGCCCGCCTTAGCTATCAGCAAGTAGATCTGCTCGATATCATCAGTGCCGAGGTCTTCGGCGTCACCGAGGGCCTCCTGAATATCGCCGTAAGAAAGCGTGCCCTGTTCGCGTCCAAGCGCGATGAGGGATCGCACTTCCTCCATCTCCTGAGGGTCTAGGTCATTCCCCTCCGCCAAAAACGTCAACTCCCTTCGTCTCGGGTGGTCTCCGGCATGCCGGCAACGTCTTTAGGGGCAGTATCGCTATCGTTGTCGGAATCACTCGACTCAGACTGATAGTCAAGGCAAGCGTCGGGACTATCTCCCGCCAGTTCGTTGATCTGACGCATAAAGCCCTGATATTCCGGGCTCTCCGTGGACAGTTCACCACGTTCGAGGGCGGCCAATAAGGCTGCTCTCTGTTCCTGCAGGACGCCTACGGCCCGCTGTCTCTTCAGTTTCGCCACATTGTCCTCAAATACCTTCCACTCGTCAGCACAATCTGTTTGCCGCATT
>CAZCJS010000124.1:0-11457 GCA_964498775.1 uncultured Armatimonadia bacterium | reverse complement strand
GCTATGACGGTCTGTACTGGTGTATGAGCCCGCTGTACGACGTACGGATGCTATCTAAAGTGTGGAGCGCTATGCAGCATGACCTGTTTGTGACCTCGGTTTTCAACCTCGCCGCCGGTGTGAGACAGGATGAACGACTGTGGAAGCACTTGACAGAACGCTTTGTGCTACCTTTTGCGCGCATGTCGCGTTACCAGTACCTGGTACGCAGGCGGGAGCAGGCCGTGCTGGAGTGGACGCGTGATGAGGGCAAGAGTCTGAGCGAGATTGCCTGGTTGCTGATTGACAATCAACTCCATTGTCTGGACGAGGATGAAGCCAGACGCATAAGCAAGATGACACCGGAAGACAAGGCGCGCTTCTTTGACAGTGCCAGAAGCGTCGCCATCCGTATTCGCCAACGCCTGCGCGAGGAGGGGCTTATCGAGAAAGGGCGTCCAGGACGCCCCAAGAAGAGCACTGAATAGCCGCTGCTTCGCTCGTCCGCAGAGCACGCGCCCAATACTCATTGCTGACATACCCCATGCAGGATAGCGCCATAGGCAAAGCGAAATGGTAGACCACAAGCAGCAGGTGTCGGTACTTACACTCGCCCAGCTTTCTGGGCAGCATTGTATTGGGCAGTGGTTGATCACACGGGGGGTTCGCGTTGTTTCCAGCCTTAGTGGAATGCGGTGGCGCATCCGGACACGCCGCGATTATCCCCGAGGAATCCCTGCGAGGGAGATAGCAAATGAAACACGCATTGCGGGCGCTACGTATTCTCCGGGAACTCCCTAGAGGTAGAGGTACACCCGCGAGCATTGCGACCTCATTAGCTGAGCAGTTCGGGGTGAGCGAACGCTCTATCTACCGGGATGTAGCGCTCTTACAGGAAGCTGGATACGCTATAGTTAACGATCGGCACGGCTACTACCTGTTGGCCACCGAAGCATCGGTTCCTGTCGAACTGAGTGCAGCAGAGATCGCAGGTCTGGTGTATTCCACGCACTGGGTGGAGGAATGTGTACCGGCCGCGCTAAGACCAGATCTCCGCACCGTCATAGGTAAGCTGACGGCTGCGTGTGGGTCGCCCGATGCCCTGCGCGCGGCCTTGGCTGGTGACGACGGCATAGACATATCACCGCCGCAGACCGATGGCCCGGCTGCTACTCGTAACATGGCGGTTGCTTTCCAGGCAAGGAAAGCAGGCAGGAAACTGCGTGGCATCTACCGTTCGCCTGCCCGTGATGAACGGACCGAACGGATCTTGCACCCGTATGGCGTCACGTACCGCGGCGATGCTCACTACCTTGTCGCGTTTTGTGAACTGCGCAGCGCAGAGAGGACATTTCGACTAGACAGGTTTGAGGAACTGGAGATGCTAGATCAATTGGCCGAGATCCCGGACGACTATGATTTCGGTAGCCACTTCTCTGGAGCATGGGAGGTGACCAGTGGCCGCCGACAAGATGTGAAGATACTGGTGAGTGGGAAGGCTGCGCGACGCCTCCGGTCAAGTCGTGTCCATGCCAGTCAACGCACCGAGCGCAGTGGACACGACAAACTCGAACTGCAGTTTCATGTTGCCATCACAGATGAGTTCCGCACCTGGCTTCTTGGTCTGGGAGCAGATGCTGTCGTATTACATCCGAAAGTCCTTCGGGAGCAGATGGCCAAAATTACTGGAAAAATGTCGACAAACTACTCTGAGACCTGACAGGGCGTGTCAGCATCTTATGCTATCCTGACAAAGTGAGTATGCATGGCAAGGTCGGCTTTAGCAGAGTGACAATTCTCGACCAACCGAACTCAAACCGCCAAAGCGATTGAAGCCTAGACGACACCCACAGATAGCGCCACAAAGAGTGAAGGTTGAGTACCAGGCAGGAGGAAGAGCATGTCTGTGGGCGACTTTGGCGAGTATTTTAATGACGGCTCCCGTATACCAACCCCGCCGATGGAAATTGTGTTTGGCCTTTGGGCGAAGACACAGCAATGCGGCGATACGCAATACCATCCTTTGCTTTGTCATATGCTTGATGTGACGTCTGTTGCTGAAGCGTTGTGGGACGAGAACTTGCCTGCCGCCACCAAGGTGTTCCTGTGTGACGCCCTGGGTCTGGCAAGCCATAATGCTGCGCGCACCTGGGTGACATTCTTTGCCGGCCTTCACGACTTGGGCAAGGCTTCGCCTGCGTTCCAGGCCAAGTCTGCTGAGCGTAAAACCGTACTCGAAGCCCAAGGTTTCACTTTCCCTCTTGGTGCAAAAGCCTATCACGGTTCCGTCAGCGCCAAAACAATAGGCGATCTTCTCACAAACCCTCCCTTTCCACTCTCGCCGATAGCGAGCAATACTGCGAAGGGCTTCGGTATTGCTATTGGCGGCCATCATGGCATCCTGCCGACGGGCTCGGACCTGCGCCCTGACCGCTTGGACACTAGAGAGTTGGGGGAGGCGCCCTGGCTTCTTGCGCGTACTGAGCTTTTCCGTTACTTGGCCGGTTTCACGGGCGTAATCGGTGGAGAATCTCCCTGTGTCGGTACGCAGCAGATGACCCCAGTTATGCTACTTTTGGCCGGTCTCATTTCCGTCGCTGACTGGGTCGGTTCCTCCCATGAGCACTTTCCCTACGCGCCTGGCTGCGATGACTTTGTGCAATATGGTGAACTAGCCCGCCAGAAGGCCCGCGAGGCCCTGCGGCAACTGGGATGGGTGGATTGGCAGCCGGCAGGTGGCGAAGCCTCCTTCTCAGTCTTGTTCCCTGAGATCCGACGGCCGCGCCCCATGCAAGATGCCGTGGTACAGCTAACCGGCGACCTTAAAGCATCGGGGTTTGTGCTCATTGAGGCCCCGACCGGCGAGGGAAAGACGGAAGCGGCCTTCTATCTCGCAGACCACTGGAACCGCATACTCGAGCAGAAGGGCTGCTATGTGGCCATGCCCACTCAGGCTACAGCCAATGCGATGCTGGGACGATTCCAGAAGTACCTGCGCGCGGCCTACCCCGATCAGACTGTCAATCTTCATCTAATCCACGGTCAAGCTGCGCTCTCTGATGAGTATCAGCAACTGCAGCACATCGGGCAAGTGTATGACGATGACGGAAGCGGTGTTGGGGAGGTCGTTGCTCGCGGATGGTTTACCTATAGGAAGCGAGGGCTTCTGGGGCCATTCGCCGTCGGCACCGTTGACCAGGCCCTGCTTGCCGTGCTCAGGACCAAGCATGTCTTTGTGCGACTGTTCGGCCTGGCCAACAAGACCATCATTCTCGACGAGATCCACGCCTATGATACCTATACCTCGACAGTATTGGACAGGTTGCTGGAGTGGCTTGCCGCATTAGGCTCGTCGGTCATATTGCTATCAGCTACCTTGCCATCGCATCGGAGAGCTGAGCTGCTCGCAGCCTATGGCGGCAAACAAGCTCAGCAAGATGCTCCGCCCTATCCGCGCATAACCTGGACCTGCGACGGCAGGGATGGAGCATCTACCTTCGAGGTCCGGCGTCGGGACCCTCTCGCCTTGAACTGGGTTGATGGCAATCTCGACACTCTGGCCGACGAGCTAAGCAATAAACTCTCTGATGGTGGTTGCGCAGCCTGTATCTGCAACACGGTCAAACAAGCTCAGGATACCTATCTAGCCCTCAAGAAGGCTCTGGCGGACTCAGATATTGAATTGGACCTGTTCCATGCTCGTTTCCCCTTTGTGGAACGCCAGCGACGTGAACAGCGAGCAGTTCACAGGTTTGGCAAGGACAGCAAGCAGCGTCCAGACAAAGCAATTCTCGTTGCCACCCAAGTCATCGAACAGAGCCTCGACATAGACTTTGACCTGATGGTCAGCGAAGTAGCGCCCGTGGACTTGCTCATCCAGCGCGCTGGCCGACTCCATCGTCATGCCCATCGCGAGCGGCCACAGCATCTCGCTACACCTACGCTCTGGCTGATGAGACCTCCAGAGGATGACAATGGCTTGCCCGACTTCGGACCGTCGGTGTATGTGTACTCCGAATATGTGCTCCTGCGTACATGGGTCCAATTACGCCAGCGTGAAAGCATCATGGTGCCCGATGATGTATCTCCTCTGATCGAAGCCGTGTACACCCGAGAGTGCGAGGCCGCCGGTCTTCCCCCTGAACTCGAAGCACGCATGAGTCGTGCCTGGGCAGAGCAGCAGCAGGAGACAGCCAAACTTACATGGCTGGCCAAAGACAGCATCCTCAAGCGCCCCGAGGCCCGCGTGCCGCTGTCCGAGATGACCAGGATGGACTTGGCTGACGATGAAGACCCAAGGATACATGCGCAACTCCGGGCGATGACACGCTGGTCTGACCGACCGTCCATCACCGTGGTCTTCTTGTATGGCTCGGCCGAGGATTGCTACCTGGACGCAGATCATGCGCGCCCAATTGCGCTGCAACACGAACCCGACCGCGAGCAAGCCAAGCTTCTCGTGGAGCGCTCAGTGTCTCTCACCGGCTACCCACTGCACGAGCACTTCCTTGACGCGGAGGTTGCTGCCTGGCGGAGGAACGCGCTGTTGCGTCATCTCCGGGTGGGCTATCTGGACGCCGACGGAAGGTGCCCGGGTGAAGGGTTCGTGATAACGGTGGATCCCGAACTGGGAGTGATCGTTGATTACACCAACACAGGAGGAGATGACAAATGAGCTACTCGTTCGACCTGACGCAGGAATCATGGATCCCCTGCGTGATGCCCGATGGCACCAGTGAGGAGTTGAGCCTTCGGGACGCTCTCGTGCGTGCCCACGGAATTCGTGAGGTGCTGGATGCCTCACCGCTCGTGACCGTGTGCTTGCACCGGCTGATGCTGGCGATACTACACCGCGTCTTCGGACCTGCGGACCCGGATGAGTGGGCCGAGATGTGGGAGGCCGGTCAGTTCGACGAACACAAGCTGACGGACTATCTCGATGAATGGCGACACCGCTTCGACCTCTTCGCCGAAGAGCGCCCGTTTTACCAGACGCCCGGCATGCCGGCAGCGTGGCTGAAGTCCATTGCGACACTCGCGCAGCATCTGGCCTCTGGCAACAACGACACTCTCTTTGACCACAGTCTGGATGAGGAGCCCGTCGCGGTAACACCTGCGCGGGCCGCACGTCTGCTGCTAGCTACACAGGCATTCAACGTGGACAGCATCGCAAGCGGGGAAGGCAGTAAGGGCAAGACCTACCCGAAAGCAGCTCCTCTCGCTGGTGGTGCCATAGTGATGTCCACCGGCCACGATTTCTTCGAGACGCTGATGCTCAATCTGCTCTTGTACTCGCCTGACAACGACATGCCCTTAGCGGTACTGGACGAAGACAACCCAGCATGGGAGCAGGAGACGGCAGCAGGTCCGGAGACCCTCGTGCCTAGAGGGTATCTGGATTACCTTACGTGGCAATCGCGTCGGGTCTGGCTTGAGCCATCCAAAGCTCTCAAAGGTACTCCGGTGGTAAAACACGCCATACTCAGCCAGGGCAGGCAGTTCCCCGACAGTGGCGCACCTCAGGACCCAATGATTGCCTACGCACGACGCACACAGGCGAAGCCGAAACAGCCAGCTCTGCCTCCAGTCAAGCTACGCCAGTACCGTGCCTTCTGGCGTGACAGCGCTGCCTTGTTCCAGTCAATCCCCGACCAGCGACACCGCCCTCGTACTATCGACTGGCTAGCTGACTTGGTGGATGAGCACGGTGTTTTTCCGCCCGAGACGGTGTATGACATCTCGGTCATAGGATTTTGCAGCCACCAAGCCAAAGTCCACTTCTGGCGACATGAGCGCCAGCCGGCGCCTCTCAGCTATCTGACTGACGCCGATTTAGTCGGGGACTTGAGAAGGGCTCTCGAACTCGCCGAAGAGGCGGGCAGCGCCTTACGTAAAGCCCTCTGGCTCCTGGCCGGTATCATTGCTGCTCCGGAGGAAGAGCGCAGCGTCGACAGCGATGTCATCAGCGACATGGTGGACGGCTACCCCGCTCTGCCGACGTACTGGGCCGAGCTCGAGACCCGCTTCAGCAACCTACTTGTGCAACTGCCCGGCGGCGACATGGCTCATCGGACCGAAGTGTTGCGGTGGTGGGCTAACGAGTGCGTGGCGAGAACAGCCATGGATGCCTTCAAGCAGACCACTCAGGGCTTCCCGCAGACGCCCCGGTTCTTGCGTGCAATCGTCGTAGCCGAAGGGCGATTGCGCGGACAGATATACGGCAAGGTCATCAACAAATTCCGCTATGAGGAGGTGAAACATGCTCAAGCCGAATGATTTCGTGAAGTACCTGGTTAGCCTCGTGGAGCGGGAGGACCGTGGTGCGCTGGCGGCCCTTCGCAGGGGCGTCGGCAAGCCGCCCGGAACAACGCCCGATACATTCCCAATTATGGTTCCGCGGACCGCAGACATGGACCGATTCGCAGCGGATACCTACTTCCTGGTCGGCTCATTGTTCGCCTTGCACCCACTCAACTGCAAGGAAGGCAACATGGGCACCACATTTGCTGCCATCCGCAAACCGCAGGCGGAGGAGGGCGATAGCCTCGAGAAGCGCTTTGTGGCTCTGCTCAACGCCGATGCGGAAGACCTGCCCAACCATCTGCGCCATGCGGTCTCCCTCGCCGCCTCCAAGGATGTGGCAATCAACTGGGCCCAGTTGATTGCGGATCTGCGGCACTGGAACCATCTGGACCGCTTCATCCAGCGCCGCTGGGCTGAGCAGTTCTGGGGACGCGGCGTTGAGGCCGATGAAGACCAACAGACGCAGACCGTCGCGGCTCAACACGAATAACGCCTTATCAAACGCAAGTAACTACAGGAGGGAGACCAATGAAAATCGAGTTGCACATACTGCAGAATTTCGCTCCATCATGTCTCAACCGTGACGACACCAACGCACCCAAAGACTGCCAGTTCGGTGGTTTCCGACGTGCGCGCATTTCCAGCCAGTGCCTCAAGCGGGCGACCCGCTGGCATCCGCACTTTGCCGAGACCGTCGGCTCTGAGATAGGAGTGCGCACTCGTCGCCTAATCGGTGAACTGGCTCACCAACTTGTTGCAGATGGCAAGCCTGAAGAAGCCGCCACCGAAGTCGCCTCGGCGCTCATCGCGGCGCTTGCGAGCAAGGTTGGTACGGACAATCGCACGGCCGTAGGCCTCTATGTCGGCAGCGAGGAGATCGCCCGCATCAAGGAGGTCCTCATTGAGAAGTGGGATGATCTTGCCCCCGAAGCTGACGGAGAAAAGCCTGACGCCAAAGAGATAACGGCACTCAAGAAACAGCTCACCAAGGAGTTCAGAGATGTTGCCGGGGCTGCCGACATCGCTCTGTTCGGCCGCATGGTCGCCGAGAACGCAGACTTGAACATAGATGCGGCCTGCCAGGTAGCCCACGCCATCTCCACACACAAAGCCGCAATGGAAATGGACTTCTTCACCGCTGTGGATGACCTGCAGCCCGACGAGGCGCCCGGCGCTGGAATGATGGGAACGGTCGAGTTCAACAGCTCCTGCTTCTATCGGTATGCAATGATAGACCTCCCCCAGCTCGAAGCCAATCTATCCGGCAATGGTCATCTTGCCTGCCGTACGGTGGACGGGTTCCTGCGGGCTTCTGTCGCGGCAATTCCAACTGGCAGGCAGAACTCGATGGCGGCCCAGAACCCCCCCAGCTTCGTGATGGTCGTAGTCCGGGGATCGGGTACGCCATGGTCGCTGGTTAATGCCTTCGAGCGCCCCGTTCAGCTTACCGGCAGGGACGACAAGGGCCTCGTGCAGAAGTCAATCGAAGCGCTTGACGCCTACTGGGGGCGCTTGACCGGCATGTACGGCGAAGATGGCATTGAGGCCAAAGCCGCTTGCTGGATGGACGAGGCTGAAGTACACAATCTCGACGCCTGCAAGGTCGCCAATATCGGGGCCCTCTACGCAGCAGTTCAGGAGGTAATCGCTGGCCGCAACGGGAGGGATCAGGGATGAGCGTGCTACTATTACGCCTCGCCGGCCCCATGCAGGCATGGGGCACACAAAGCCGATTCTCTGTCCGCGACACCGATCGCGAACCCTCCAAGAGCGGCGTCGTCGGCCTGCTCTGTGCCGCCTCTGGTATTCCTCGCGATGACGAAGATCGAATCGCCCGCATAGCGCGCCTGCCGATGGGAGTGCGAGTAGATCGCGAGGGCACGGTCGCACACGACTTTCACACCGCCGGCGGCGGCAGGATCAATCACAAGCCCTACGGCGTCATCAAGGCGAGCGGTAGCAGAGGCGACACCGTCGTCTCCACCAGACACTACCTTGCCGATGCTGACTTCCTCGTCGGGCTCGAGTGCGCTGACACCACGCTTCTGGATGAGCTTGACCAGGCGTTGAGCAACCCCTTGTGGCCGCTGTTTCTCGGACGCAAGAGCTTTGTCCCCGGCCTGCCGGTGCGTCTCGCTGTCCGTGATGGCCAACTCGAAACAGTCCTGCGTGCAGAGCCGTGGCTGCCCAGAAGCGATCGGGACGAGATACCGATGCGCGGCCTGCGTCTCGTGCTGGATACGGATATGCTCGATGGCGAAGCTCGCTACGATTACCCCATCTGCTTCAGCAAGAGCGACCGCCGTTATCGCTTGCGGCATGTCAGGACAACGTGGGTACCTTTCGACAAGGTCAGAAAGGGTGATGTCGGGTGTATCTGACCCAGTTGATTCTCAACCCGCGCAGTCGGCGCGCCAGGGCCGAGCTCACCCAGCCCTACGAGATGCACCGCACCCTCATGCGCGCCTTCGGTGATGATCTGACCGACGAGCGCGTCCTCTACCGCGTCGACATTGACCGGGCAACCGGCATACCCGTCGTCCTCGTGCAGTCATGTAATGAACCTGACTGGTCATTCCTCGAAAAAACCGATAGCTATCTGCTTGACAACGGAGACGAAGAGAACCCGACCCAGAAGCGCTTTAGCATTGATACCAGCAAGGGCCAGGCGCTGGTGTTCCGTCTCCGTGCAAATCCCACGGTGAAGCGAAATGGTAAGCGCCTGGGGCTCTTCGATGAGCAGGATCAGTTGGCTTGGCTTCAGCGCAAGGCGGAGCAAGGTGGCTTCCAGATACTTTCTGCCACCGTACGACCTGAGGGCCTAGAGCAGAGGCAGAAACACGACAAGGACAAGCAACACGGAACAGGGGAGTCGGTGTCTATGACGCACTATGCCGTCCGCTTCGACGGTCACTTGCGCGTCACTGATCCGGAACTTTTCGCCGCCACCATCGCTGCCGGCATCGGCCCTGCCAAGGCCTTTGGTTTCGGCCTGTTGTCAGTAGCGCCGGTTTGACAGGGGATGATCAATGCAGAAACTTCACATCGTTCCACGCTTCGATGACAGCCTGACGTATGTCTATGCCGAGCATGCCCGCGTGGATCGCACTGGCGGCTGTATCGGCTTGTGGGATCAGACTGGCATCACAGAGCTGCCGGTCGCTGCAACTCGCGTCCTGATGCTCGGCCCTGGCACCAGTATCACTCATGAAGCCATCAAGACACTGGCGGACAACAACTGCCTGCTCATCTGGTGCGGCGAGGAGATGGTGCGCTTCTATGCCCAGGGCATGGGTGGCACACGCAGTGCGCAGCGCACCCTCCACCAGGCCCGGCTCATCAGCGATCCTGATGCCCGCGCCACCGTAGTCAGGCGCATGTACGCTCACCGCTTTAGCGAACTCATCCCTGCTGACCTCACCATCGAGCAGATCCGAGGACGCGAAGGACAACGCGTGCGTGAAACGTATCGGCGCCTCAGTGACGAGACCGGCGTGCCGTGGCATGGCCGTTCGTATGACCGTGGAGGCTGGGGAGCTGCAGATCCTGTCAACCGCGCCGTATCAGCGGCCAACTCCTGCCTGTATGGCCTGTGCCATGCCGCCATTCTGTCCGCCGGCTATAGCGCAGCCCTCGGCTTCATCCACACCGGCAAGCAGCTTTCCTTCGTCTATGACATCGCCGACCTCTACAAAACCGAAATCAGTCTGCCTGTGGCCTTTCAGACTGCCGCTAAGGGCGAGCCCCATATCGAACGCCACGTGCGCCTGCTGATGCGCGATGCTTTCCGCCAGAGCAAGCTGATTGACCGCATTATCCCTGATATCCGTGGGCTGCTGGAAGATGACACGGACGAACAGGAACTGCGGGCGTATGACAATGATCCAGCTCGCCCGGGGAAACTCTGGGGACCCGAAGGGGAGGCGCAGACTGAAGGGAGTGAGAACACATGACCGTACTGATCGTCGAAAGCGCGACCTTCGGCCTGCGTGGGCTGCTCAGTCGGTGGCTGATCCAGCCCCAGCCGGGAGTGTTTGTTGGCCGGCTTTCCGCACGCGTACGTGATCAGTTGTGGGCCCTGGTAACCGAATCTGGGAAAGCGAAGGGCGCTCTGCTCGTGTACGGTGCACAAACTGAGCAGCGCTTTGCCATACGCTCTTGGGGCCAGACTGCGCGCGAGCCGGTGGACTACGAAGGTCTCACTCTCATGAGACGCCCCACTGACAGCAAAGCCGCTCGCCAACATTACGCCAAGCGTGGCCACAACAACGAAGAGTGAAGAATAGGGCGGCTCTGCGCCCGAATAGTGGCTAATGCGTGTCGGCGTACAAGTTATTGCCGAAACGTAGTGTATTCCCCACACACGTGGGGGTGAACCGTATTAGTCTTCCAGATGGGCATACTTGGCACAGTATTCCCCACACACGTGGGGGTGGACCGTTCGGCGGCGCACCCTCCCCACTGACCCTAAAGTATTCCCCACACACGTGGGGGTGAACCGCATCGGCTCGTCGTTGGCATAGGCGCTGGCAAGTGCGTATTCCCCACACACGTGGGGGTGAACCGCATGGGGTACACATTTGTACGCTGCTGCCAGTGTATTCCCCACACACGTGGGGGTGAACCGGACCTTTGCATGATCCCGGCCCGCGTCGCGCTGTATTCCCCACACACGTGGGGGTGAACCGCGCGAACTAGTTGCCGGTAGCTGGAGCCAGGGGTATTCCCCACACACGTGGGGGTGAACCGTTGGCCGACGATGCGGTTGACTCCGAGCACATGTATTCCCCACACACGTGGGGGTGAACCGCCGCCGGGGACGATTTCCAGTATTTCATCACAGTATTCCCCACACACGTGGGGGTGAACCGGGGGGAGCGGCGGGCGCTGCAAGAGCAGGAGGAGTATTCCCCACACACGTGGGGGTGAACCGACGAAAGCCGCCGCTGAGCGTGCGTACTGGGCGTATTCCCCACACACGTGGGGGTGAACCGCAACTTGCGCGATGGATACAGAAGGCGCGGCAGTATTCCCCACACACGTGGGGGTGAACCGGACAAGCTCGAAGTAGAGCGCATGCAAGATTACGTATTCCCCACACACGTGGGGGTGAACCGCAGGACTTGAATTTGCGCACACTGAAGATGAGAGTATTCCCCACACACGTGGGGGTGA
>CAZCJS010000123.1:0-11506 GCA_964498775.1 uncultured Armatimonadia bacterium | reverse complement strand
CGGAGTGCACGGCCGCAGCGGCGCCGTCGCGGGCGCCGGCGAGCACGAGCAGCAAGGTCCAGGCCGCCGCATCCAACTGGAATAGTGCCAGGTACTCACTGCGCGCCAGCGATATGACCCCGGTGATGAGAAAGCCGATCCCGAAGCGCCACATGGCGACGGTTGAGGGTCTGAACTTACGGAGCGCACCCTTACCGAGGATTTCGGCTGCCGCGCGCAAGATGCCGGCACCCAGCGCGAGGGCATCACCAATCAGGTGCTGGCGAGCCGAGCCCAATCCGCGAGAGAGTTCACCAGCACCAATCAGCGCCGCCGCCGCCACCATCATCAGTATCAGGAGGAAACGCGGCCATGTGACATGCTCGCGCAAAGTGAAGTAGGCAAGAAAAGCGACAAAGATCGGCGCAGTTTTCGAAATCGCATTGGCGACACCGGCATGGGAGTAGTCAATAGCCGCGGTGAAAAGCAGGGCAGCAAACCCGGAGCCAAGAGCACCGACGAAGAACAGCGCCACCCAGTCACGCCTGGTGGGTTTGCCGACGGCCCCGCGCCGAGGCTCGTGGCGATATCCAAACGGGAAGAGAAAACCGGCCGCAAGTAGATAGCGAGCCGCTACCACCGTCGCCTGCGACAGATCCGCCAGAAGCAACTTCGTAAACACAGGCGACAGCCCTTGCAGCAGGACGCCTGCAACGAGGAAGTAATACGGGGTGAAAGTGCTTCGGCTTCTCACTATGCCCCGCTTTCTACGTTATCTGCAGTACGGTGAGATGACCTCGAGATGCTCGCATATGAGCCAGCCCCGCCCGCCTGCTTTTGTGCGGATCTCGCTATACTGGCCCTGTGTCTGCAGCACCGTCACTTCTGTACCAGGCTTGAGTGTGGCGAGCGCTTCGAAGCCTTTGCCCGGTCCGCTCATCATATCGGTCTCTGAGATGATCATGGCCGCGCCGCTGCAGTAATCCCCCTGCCACTTGCCACAGGTGAGCACTGCACTCAGCAGCAGAGCAATCACCAGACCCCAGAAGATCACCCGCACCAGCCGGCGAGTAGTATGGTGCATCAGATAAATCAGCAGTGCGGTCACCAGCCAGAATAGCACGACGGTCGCAGTGACAAGTTCGTTAATGGTGAAGCTTGCCCAAATCGCTGCGAGCACGAAATGCGCCCAGCTCTCGACCTTTGCGGACGGCTGCTGAACGAGTTGACGCTCGGCGTGGCGCAGGTTATGGAGCACATCAGCGTTTCGTGGAGCCACCAGCAGCGCCCGCCGGTAGTACAACACGGCCCGACCCACGTCATTCATCTGCATGAAGGCGTCGGCGAGGTTGTAGTAGATTGGCAGAGTACGGTAACCATCATCGAGCAGGCGTTGATAGCCTTCCGCAGCCCCCGCGTAGTTCTCATCCAGATATAACTTATTCGCGTGCGCGAAGGTCTCCGCAGGCGTTTCGGGGACATCGCGTCCCCTGAGTTCCTGGGCAATTGCGCCGGACATGGGTGCGAGTAGTGTGCAGAGAAGCGCCGAGGTCATGAGGGTGAGGCGCATTGTCAGTGCCCCCCCAGCCCGGCGGCCTGCAACTCGCTGATGATCCTCTCAGCAGCCCCCAGCATTTCGTCATACTGAGTTCCGCCGGTACCGGCAAAGCGACCGGCCTGGCAGCGGCGCAACAGTTCCTCAGTACGCGCGATAGTGTCCTTAGGCTGTCCAGAAGCTCTGAGGATGCCAATTGCTTGTTGGGCGGGGATGTCGCTTGCCTCCAGGCCGGTACGGTGAGCGACGAAATCAGTGACAGCGTGCGAGACTGATGAGCAGAAGCCTGCATCGTCGCCGACGCGGGCTGCAGTAGCCGCCTGCTGCATGTGCGCCCGAGCCACCCGGTGCGCATTTAGTGACCTGGCGAGTCCCGAATCAGCGGCCAGAGTCCTCTTACGGTGCAGGATAATCGCGGAAATGAGCACGCCGATGACTGGGAGTATCTGCAAGAGCCAGAAAAGCGGCTTGAGTAAGAGCGGCTCGGCCGCCACCCTGCCCGGCCCGTTGGCGATGATATGGCGCATCTGTTCCCCACGCTCGGTCGGGGGCTCGATTGCCTCGACGCCCGCCCCTACGGCGATGCTCACTCCATCCGTGGTAGCGGCTCGGTACTGCCCCTGCTTCGGCTCAAAATACATGAACTCGATCGGGGGCACCTCGAGCGTGCCCTTCCGCTTGGCCAGTGCCAGGAACTCGAAACGTGCCTCCCCGCCGACATCGTCAGGACGGCCGCCGTAGCCGGGCGCGGAGGTGCGGTCCTCGCGCGATCGATAGATGGAAACCCACTCAGGAACTTGTGGCTGAGGCGCACCAAGAGCATGGAGGTTTCCGGTGCCGCTGATTGTGAGTGTGAGGCTGAACGTCTCGCCGGCCTTGACGGAATTCCGATCCGCGCGCAAATCGGCGCTGAAGTGGCCGACAGCGCCCTCGAACTGCTTGCCTGCGGGTGCAGGGGGAAGTTGTCTAACGTTGAGATCCAGTGAGTTGCTCTTGAAGTTAGTCGGAGGACGCATAGGATTGGTGCTGGCGGTGAGTAAGACCGGGTCAATGTGTGCCGGCCCGGCGGTGGTCGGGAATGCGGCCCAGCGCCGCTGCTGAATCAGGTACTCCGTACCTCCGAGGAGGCGGGTGGTGCTGTCCGCGTGCGGGAGTTCCTTTGTCACGAAACCGCCAGCTTTAGGCGGCTCGTAGCTGGGATCCCCGTAAAGCGAATGGGATTGATACAAGGTGAAGCTGAGGATTACCTGCTGGCCGACGTAGGGGTTCTCGGGCTCCGCTGAGAGTACCAGCGAAACCGGCTCGGTGGGAATGTACTGGTCGGTATCCAACTGAGGCGATGCGGCACTCGTTTCCGGTGGCGAAGGGGGAGCCGGAGCAGAAGGCGCCGTGAAAGGGCCAGCTCCGGGGGTGACGTTGACTTGTACGCTATTGCTCTGATAAGTCCTTCCGCCCAGTTCCACGGTAGCAGGTTTGATTGTATAACTACCTGCGGCCGTGGCGCGCAGTATATAGATGAAGCTACGCGCGACCCGGGTACCACCGCTGCCCATGCGCAGATCCTGCCGGGTGCTGGTGCCGACAACGGTTAAACCAGAAAGCGTGGGTAGTGTCGGCTCGGGGTGCAGTGTCAGCGCCCCCGATCCCTCTATGACTACGGTAATCTCATAGTTGACAGTCTCCCCGACACTGACGACCTGCCGGTCGGCGCGGGCACTCACATCTATGGCCGCCGCATAACTTTCGTTACCGGCACCCACTATCAGATATATGCTGAGCAAGACTCCGAACATTCTCGGACGCACTATTCTACCAGTCCCTATCGTGGGGCGCTGCTACAGGTTCATCAGGCTTACGCAGTTGTTTCTGGAGTTGCTTATCCTGCTCAGCCAAAGCACGCAGCAGACGTTCGGCTTCCTTCTTGGACAGTTCTCCGGATTGAGGTTTGGGCTCGGGTTCCTGCTGCTTTGCCTCCGGCGGCTGTTTCTGCTGTTCCTTCTTCTGCTGATTGTCCTTCTCCTCGTTCTGGTTGCGCTTCTGGTCTTGTTGCTGCTGCTCTTGGTCTTGCTTCTGCTGCTGCCTGCCCTGCGCCAGTTCCAGATTCCATTTGGCGTTGATGTCAGCGGGGTCAAGATACAGGGCCCGCTTGTAGTGAGTAATCGCCTTCTCACTCTCACCTTCGCGCAGGTATCCGTTGCCCGTATTGTATTCGCATTTCTCCTGGAGTTGCGTATCTGCTTCTCTGGCGAGAGCTCCGAAGACCTTTCTTGCGCCAATGAAGTCCTCGTTCATGTGCAGTGCGGCACCTCGGTTGAACACTAACTCACGCCGCTGCGGGTACTTCTCGGCTGCTTTGGCGTAAGCATCTGCGGCCTCTGCATACTCGCCATCCTTGAAGAGTTTGTCGGCCTGCATCCACGCATTAGTAGTGGCACAGCCCCCCACCGCGATGACGATACTGACAAGAGAAAGGCCGACTACGACCCTAGAGATGTGCAATTTCACTCCGCCTCCGTGCATGGGGCTTCTGTTCGGCGACGAGAGCCTCGATCGCAAACATGAGTATGGCAATTGCCAGCGGCCACTGAAAGCGCTGGTCGTAGTCCGTATACACATAGGTCCCCACCTGAATGCCCTCGAGGCTCTTGATGCGGTCGGCTATCCTCGTGACTGCACCCGGCTCGCCAAGCCGCTGATACAGCCCGTTGCCGGCATCGGCCAGCTTCTTCAATCCGACCTCATCGAGCTTGGACATAACTATCTGCCCGTCGCTGTCACGCTTGAAGTCCGAAACATTCCCGTCCGCTTGGATTACGGGTATCGGCTCCCCTTCAGCGGTGCCGACTCCCAGCACGATAATATGAGCGCCGGTTTCCCGGTTGAGTGCGTTGGCGGCATCGAGTGCACCGCCACCGTGGTCTTCACCGTCGGTCAGCAGGACAACTGCCCTGTGCTTACCTTCTGCCATCTTCAGTGTTTCGCCGCAGATGTGCAATGCGTCAGCCAGAGCAGTGCCAGGTTTCGGACTCGAGTCAAGCCCGATGGAATCGAGAAACATCAGTGCGGCATCATGATCCACAGTCAATGGACAGTACTTGTAGGCATCACCGGCAAACACCACAATGCCGACGCGGTCATTGCTCATGCGGCTTATGATGGTGGTAGCAGCGCGTTTGGCCGCACTGAGACGATCCGGCTCCATGTCAGCCGCAGCCATGCTCAGACTGGTATCTATGGCGACGACAACCTCTGCGCCGCGATGACGCGCCTTCTGCTTCTTGAGACCGACCATTGGCTGCGCCAGCGCGATGATCAGGAATGTCACGCCCGCGCTGAAGAGCAGGAACTTGAAGCTTCGCCGGCGCAACAGTGAGGGCAGTCCGGTGCGCCGGGCAGTCAAGTCGGGACAGAATGTCTCAAGTGCTCGACGGCGTGCACGCATGGCCCACAGGTGTAGCAGCGCCAGGACTGGCAGCAGCCACAGGTACGCGAGCATCTCTGGAACTCCCCACCTGAAGAAGTCTATCATCGTCTGCTACGGAACCTTTCGCAACCACGTGCAACTGAGAACGAGTTGGGCCAAGAGAATAACGAGAGCCGGCCAGGCGAACCGCGCATAGAGCTGGCGGTACTCGATTTGCTTCGCCCCGAGGTACTCCGACTTCTCCATCCGATTGATCTGGGCGTATATTTCCTTGAGTGCATTAGCATCAGTTGCCCGGAAGTACTGCCCTGATTCCCCGGCCACCTCTTTGAGCGTCTCTTCGTCGAGTTCTGTAAGCAGCACTCCGCCGTTGGGCCCGGTTATGTAGCGCCTGTGTCCGGGTGGAGCATCCGGGTCCGGCATTGGTGCGCCGCCTTCTTTGCCCACCCCGATGGCGTAAATCTTTATGCCCATAGCCGCCACGGCTTTGGCGGCAGTCACTGGGTCTATCTCACCGGCGTTATTGACCCCGTCAGTAAGCAGGATGATGACCTTACTCTTGGCTTCGGAGTTACGCAGCCGGTTGGCCGCAGTGGCGATGGCCATCCCGATGGCGGTGCCGTCCTCGAGCATCCCGATATACACTTCGTCCAGCAGCCGTTTGACCATCTTGTGGTCGGCGGTTAGTGGTGCCTGGGTAAAGGCTTGCTGGGCAAACACCACGAGGCCCAGACGGTTCTGGCCGGCCTGATTGATGAAGTCGCCGAGAACTTCGCGCGCCACATGAAAACGACTCTTGGGACGGAAGTCGTCGGCTCTCATGCTGCCCGATATGTCCAGCGTGAGCACGATGTCAATGCCGGCACCTGCAGTGCGCTTGACGCCGACTGGCACTTGTGGCCTCGCCAGAGCAATAACTAACAGCGCCACAGCGATAATCTGGAGCCAAGGCAGCGCGCGCGCCAGCAGGCTGCGGATAACCCTCGTCCTCTCGCCCATGAAGGCGATATCCGAATAGACCAACCGAGCACTCCCGCGACCCGTAGGGCGCACTTGCCTCAAAGCCAGGTAGCCCACGCCTGCGAATAGGATGAAGGCCCACGGGAATGCGAATATCACGCTATGGCCTCCTCAGCGGGCTTGTCCTGCGGCTCGGGCTCGGGAATCGCCGCCGTCTGCAAAAGCTCAAGGGCCTTCTCTAGGTCCGCATAGGCGACACTGTCATCCGGCACCCACTTGGCGAATTTCACAAGGTCACCACGGCTGAGAAGCGCGAGCAGATCCTCCTGCCAGATGTCGGGCAGGTCAGTTCGGCGCAGATCGTAGCGGATAATGGTGGTAGTCTGCTCCATGGCGCGAATCCCGGCGCGGTGCCAGAGCCAGCGGCGCATGATGTCACCTAACTCGGAATAAAACGCCTTGAAATTCCCCGAGGAGACAAGCTTGCCATCCCGTAACGCTTGCAGTGCACGGTAGGCTACCTGTTGGGGGGGGAGTTGCAGCTCCAATTCTGCGGCGGTTTTCTTCCGACGCTTGCTCCATAACCAGATGCTCATGAAGAGCGAGGCCAACAGCCCTACCGCGATCACTGCGGGCCAGACCCACGAGTGCCACCATGGGCGTAGGAACATCGGCCCATATATCGGCTTCATCTGCACGTCGTTTGCCGGCAGGACGCTCTTTATTGTCACGGTGACGGGTGGAGCAATATAGACGTCGGTTTGCGCCTTTCCATCAACAACCCGTTTGGCCTGGACCTCAAAATCCGCGATCTGGTTCTCCCCCACCCTGAAGCCGACGAGTTGATAGCGCAGGATTATCTGCTGTCTGCCGTCCGCGAGCGCTTCTTTGTCCTGTTGGTAGTCACGGATTTCGTAATCTCCGAAGCTGACGTCATTTCCGGGTATCTCAGGTTCACTGTCGGCCGGCAATGTCCACTCGATTGTGTACGAGAATGGGTCGCCGACGGTGAGGTCCTGCGCGTCCACCGAGGCTCTGATTGCTCCGGCAGGCGCCCCAGTTCCAGGTACGGAGATTCCCACGAGCACGAGCAATATAAACAGCCACCGGCATAGCAGCAAGTAGCGAGTTGTTCGAAGGGGGTATGTCATCTGCGTCTCCGTCTGCGGCGGGCGAAGAACTCCATGAGTGGCTCTATGGGTGATCTGCCAACGCATATTGAGATATAGTCGGCGCCGGCTGCGGCGATGTCTGCATGGCGTTGCTCAGCTTCAGCGGCCCGCGTTTCGCTGAAACGCCGAGAAAACGCCCTACTGCCCAAATCGGCGAGCACGTGGCGTCCGGTTTCGGCATCTTCCAGCTCCACCAGCCCAACCGGAGGCATCATGCGCTCCCTTGCGTCATACACCTCAATGGCGACGACATCATGGTTGCGGGCTGCAGTGCTGATCGCGCGCAGGTAGCCTTCGTCCTGAAAGTCGGAAATGACAAACACGATGGCCTTGCGGTTGAGAATACGGGCGGCGAAATCCAGCGCTGCTGCGATATTCGTGCCATCGGCCTTTGGCTGGAAGTAGAGAATGTCGCGGATCAGACGCAACACCTGTCGCCGGCCCTTCTTGGGGGCCAGATACATCTCCGTCTCGTCGGTGAACATCACCGCGCCGACCTTGTCGTTGTTGCGAATTGCTGAGAAGGCGAGTGTGGCAGCGGTCTCAGCCATCGTCTCGGCTTTGGTCTGTGGGCCGGTGCCGAAGTCCACGCTGGCCGAGGCATCTACCACCACCATCACGGTGAGTTGACGCTCTTCGACATATTTCTTCACATGCAGTTTACCGGCGCGAGCAGATACCCGCCAGTCTATGTTGCGGATGTCGTCTCCGGCGTAGTATTCGCGGACTTCGGCGAACTCGACGCCCTGCCCGCGAAAAGCACTCTCATACTGCCCGGCGAAGACATCGTCAGCCAGGTGGTCCGTGTATATCTCGATCTGGCGAATCTTTTTGAGAAGTTCTTGTGTGGTCAGCAATTGGGTGGCCTCACGGATGTCGAGGAATATAGCCAGCGGCGATGTCAGGCGTTAGGGTATCTCGATGGCGCGGAATACCTTCTCTACGAGGTCATCACTGCCGATCTCCTGAGCCTCGGCTTCGTAGGAGCAGATGATGCGGTGCCGCAGCACATCCATGCCAACACTCAGGACATCGTCGGGCACCACGTAGCCGCGATTGTGGATGAAGGCATTGGCTTTTGCCGCAACCGTGAGGTAGATGCTGGCGCGAGGGGATGCACCATACTCGATCAACGGTGCCAGCGCTCCCAGGCCGTACTCCGCAGGCTCACGGGTCGCCACAACCAAATCCACAATGTAGCGTTGCACTTTCTCATCTACATAGACCGCGTTGACCAGTTGCCGCGCCGCCATGATATCATCCAGCCTACACACCGGATCAGCGACTATCTCAGCTCCGCTTGTCCAGCGCTGCAGGATATCGAGCTCCTCTTCCTTGGATGGATAAACAATTTTGACTTTCAGCATGAACCGATCCACTTGCGCCTCAGGCAGCGGATAGGTGCCTTCCTGCTCGATGGGGTTCTGGGTGGCGAGAACGGTAAACGGCTTCGGCAGCGGGTAAGTCTCATGTCCGATGGTCACCTGGCGCTCCTGCATAGCCTCCAGCAGCGCGCTCTGCACCTTGGCGGGGGCCCGATTGATCTCGTCAGCGAGGACGAAGTTGGCAAAGATCGGCCCATGCTTCGGGAAGAAATCGTGCTCCTGCTCATTATATATCATAGTTCCAGTGATATCGGCTGGCAGTAGGTCAGGCGTGAACTGGATACGCTGAAAATCCCCGCTGATGGCCTGCGTTAGTGTTCGGGCCGTCATCGTTTTGGCCAGGCCGGGCACGCCTTCAAGCAGCACATGGCCATCCGCAAGCAGAGCTGTGAGCAGACGCTCAATGAGTTCGTATTGGCCGATGATCAGTTTGCCGACCTCGCGCCGGATATCTGTCAAAAATCCTGACGCTTTCTCGATCTGTTCAGTGAGCTGGGCAATCTTGTCTTCCAAGTGCATCACCTATCTTCATTTAGATACGCACCAAGCGCCTCCTGGCGCATCCACGCCATGGCGCGCCGTGTAGGTCCGAAGCTCGCTAGGTTATAGCCACGATTTGGGAGCATGTCAAGACATGACCCTGGCCGCTGCCGGACAGAGCGGAAGTCCGGTTGCCGGGCTTAGTGAAGAGGGTATTACGTCTGCCCGGAACAAACCTCTGCCCCATCGCCGGCCTCGCCTTCCCGGCCGCCCACAGCACCCTTCGTTCCATCCTTTGTCGCCAGATACACGCCCAGCAAGATAAGAAGCCCGCCGGCAACGAACCCCGTGCCGAGTGGCTCTCTAAGAAAGAACCATCCCAGCAGGACACTGACGATCGGCGCGATGTACTGAGATGGTCCCAGCACCGCACTGTCCACGAGTTCTAGAGCTTTATACCATAGTCCCATCGCGATTGCCGAGGGCCCGAGACCGATGTATATCACCGCCAGGAACTCAATTACCGTTAACGGACGCACGCCACCTCGCAAGACCGCGACGATAGCCAGCATCGCAGCGCCCGCAACCATAGCCCAGGCGGAAGTCGTCGCTCCGCCGAGTCTGCGTACCGTGCCTTTGCCGAACACTGTGTATGCCGCCCAGGAAAGTGCACCCCCCACAGCGGCCAGACAGCCCAACACGTTGTCACTCGGAGGCAGAGGCTGCGGCGGCGTACCGCCAATCATGACGATACCGCAACCCACCAACCCCACGAACAGCCCTAAGAATTGCACCCATGTAACGCGTTCGTGTATCAGTAGCGCAAAGGCCGCGATGAATATGGCGTTGGAGTTCACTATTAGGGAGCTGTTGATGGACGTGGTGAACTGCGCCGATATGAAGACCAGAGAACCCATGCCGAAAATGCCGATTGCGCCGAGTGCGATGAGCTGAGCACCGGCTCTGCCGGCGGCCATTGTCTTTTCGTAGCCCTCAGCGACCAGCACGTAGAATAGGGCAAAGATAGCACCGAAACTGAACCGCAGTGCAGCGGTGTAATAGGGGTCCAGCCCGCGAATCTCGACAAGGTAGCGCGCCACCACGAACACGCTGCCCCACAAGAGGCTGGCAATGATGCCGTAACCGATGCCTCTAGAGTGCGATGAAATAATGACGTTTGACGGCGGCGTAGGTTCCATGCGCTACTGCTGCGGCCTCAGTGAGGCAACGGTTGCTGCGTCGAGTTTGCGCACGAGTTCGACGGTCAGTGCCAGGGTCTGCTGGTAGTCATTGAGTTCAATGATGCCCGCGTGGGAGTGAATGTGGCGGGTCGGGACACCAATAACAAGACTGGGCACCCCACAAGCGTGCACATGGATCCGTCCCGCGTCCGTGCCGCCCCGTTCGAGCACCGAGAACTGGCACTCATACCCCAGTTGCTCGCACGTCGCGATGGCAAGGTCACGGAGCTTGAGGTTGGGTATCGCGCTACCTTCGAGCACATAGACCGTTGGCCCGCCCCCAAGTTTGACCTGTGCCTCTTCATCCTTGATGCCGGGGACATCACCACAGATAGCTGTCTCGAGGACCAGAGCAACATCCGGCGAAATGGCCTGAACCGCCGTTTGCGCGCCCCGAAGACCCACTTCCTCCTGAACAGTGCCGACGCCAAAGACGGTGTTGGGATGGTCCGTGCCGCAGAGTTGTTGCAGAGTCTCGATGACAATTGCCACCCCAACCCGGTCGTCCCATGCCTTGCCCATGAGCATGTCGGCATTGGCCATCGGTGTGCACTGGCAGACCGGGACGATGGGGTCCCCCGGCCGCACTCCGAGTTCTGTCATGGCCTGGGCCTTGTCACGCGCCCCGATGTCGAGGTGCATATCGGATTTGCGCACAACCTTGTTGCGCTCTTCTTCGAGCAGCAGATGCGGAGGCTTGGAGGCCACGAGGCCGAGGAGAGAGCCCTTCTGCGTGAGTACCCGCATTGTCTGGGCGAGCAGCACCTGGTCCCACCACCCGCCTAGCGGGCTGATCTTCAGATAGCCCTGTTCGGTAACCTGGTTGACCACGAAACCGATTTCGTCCACATGCCCGGCAAGCATGACGCGTGGCCCGGCGGCGCTACCCTGCAGTTCGCAGATCAGGCTGCCAAGGTTGTCGTACGACACCGCACCGATGTCGCGGAGTTGTTCAGCGACAAACGTACTGACTGCGGTTTCGTAGCCCGAGGGGCCGTCGAGGTTGCTCAGCTCGCAGAGCAGACTCGCTGATTCCTGTCTCATTTTTCATCACCTTCATCATCCGTGGTGTCTTCTGTTTGGCGAGCTTGCCTGCGGTCCCGGAGAAGCTTCAGCAGCTCTTGGGTGAGCTCGGTGTGGTAGTTGCCGTAGATGATACCGGGAGTATAGAGCACGAGAAAGAACAGCAGGCGCAGCGCCGTGGACTCATACCCGAATTCGTTATGTGAGATAAAATTGCTGGAGATGTTCATGGCAAACTTCAGTGACACAACTGCCCAGATAGTTGGAACGTAGTACCCGGCAATCTC
>CAZCJS010000122.1:0-11645 GCA_964498775.1 uncultured Armatimonadia bacterium | reverse complement strand
GTGGTGACGAAGGTCATCGAATAGGTAGTGCAATCGTCTGGCCGGCGGCGTGCCGCGGTATGGGCGCGGAACGGCGGCTGATGCATGTAAGATGGCGTATGGACAAGGGAATGTACTATGGCACAGACGAGATTTATAATGGCGTGTTCGGAGTGTCAGGCGCACAACTACGTGACTACGAAGAACCGCCAGAACGTAGAGAAGAAGCTGGAACTAAGCAAGTACTGTCGCACATGTGGGCGACATACGCGGCATGTGGAGACACGACTTCGCAAATGAGTCGCCGGCGCAGGGGCATAGCTCAATTGGCAGAGCAGCGGTCTCCAAAACCGCAGGTTGTCGGTTCAAGTCCGGCTGCCCCTGCCAGTATTTTGCGCCTGGCACGGGCCAGGCGAGTATCCAGGTAATGTAGATCGGGCTGCACGGAAATACTCTGGATGCGCGCATCTGCTGCGCTCACCGGGCGTCGCCCAGTTAGCGCGATATGGGTTGGTACATTTAATGGCAACAGCACAGCGAGACAGACCTACCCTTATTGACAGGGCGAAAAGGCCGTTCTCGAATCTGAGGCAGTTTCTGCACGACGTGTGGCTTGAGTTGCAGAGAGTGACATGGCCGAATCACCAGGAGACGTATTCGTTCACAGTGATCGTGATCATTGCCATCGTCATTGTCTCAATCTGGGTAGGCCTTTGGGACTGGATCTTCACGGGCCTGCTGTCGCTTCTGCAAAGGTAGGTTGCGGTATATCGGCAAGCCACGCGCATCACTTGCTGCAAACTGGATGAAGTCCAGTCTGCGGACGGGGAATCGGCGATGGAGAAGCAGTGGACAGCCCAGCGGTGGTATGTAGTACACACGCTTACAGGGAAAGAGAATAAGGTAAGAACGAGCATCGAGAAAGTGGTGGATGCCCGCGACCTGCGGCACTTGCTCGGGCGGATTCTGGTGCCCACGGAAACTGAGATACGCTCGGCGGCCGGGAAGCGCCGCGAGGTCCAGCGGAAGCTGTATCCGGGTTACGTCCTGGTGCAGTTGGAGCTCACCGATGAGATGCGCAATGTCATCCAACAGACCGCGGGTGTCACCCACTTTGTTGGTTCTGGCGACGACCCCGTGCCGCTGAAGGCATCGGAGGTCCGCGAGATTTTGGCGACGATCGGCGAGGAGTCTGCGAAGCCGAAGGCCGTCTGGAATGTGGACCAGAGCGTGCGTGTGATCGAGGGGCCGTTCACCGAGTTCATCGGAAAGATCGGCGAGGTCAACGCAGAGAAAGAGATCGTCAAGGTGCTTATTTCGATCTTCGGGCGAGAAACGCCTGTCGAGCTGGATTTTACGCAGATAGAGAAGCTCTGAGAATGTGACGACGGCCGCGGGGGCGGCGTTCTATTGAGTGCCGGTCCCTTGATGAGCCGTGCGGTTCGGTATCTGAAGGGGCGTATCAGCATGGCAAAGAAGGTATTGACTAACATCAAGCTACAGGTGCCGGCGGGTAAGGCGAATCCGGCACCGCCAGTGGGGCCCGCTCTGGGGCAGCACGGCGTGAACATAATGGAGTTCTGCAAGACGTTCAATGAGCAGACGGTCCAGCAGATGGGTGACATCATACCGGTTGAGATCACTGTTTATCAGGATCGCAGCTTCACGTTCATCTGCAAGACACCGCCTGCGGCAAGCCTGCTGTTGAAGGCCGCACAGGTGGCAAAGGGCTCGGGTGAACCGAATCGCGAGAAGGTTGGCCAGGTTACGAACAGCCAGGTCCGTGAGATCGCGGAGCAGAAGATGGAAGACCTCAACGCGCGGGACGTAGATGCTGCCGCCAATATCATCGCCGGCACCGCGAGAAGTATGGGCATCACCGTAGTCCCTGACTAGTAGGATTTACACAGCAATGATACCTGCCGGCGGCGTCGCTCAGCAGTGTAATGCCGGACAAGCGAGTGAAAACGATGGGTAAACACAGCGGGCGCTATACTGCGCTGGCCGAAAAAGTTGACAAGACGCGATACTACGATCCTAAGGAAGCCATTGCTCTCGTCAAGGAGTTGGCAAGCGCCGGTTTCGACGAAACAGTCGAGGTGGCTATCAAGCTCGGCGTTGATCCCAACAAGGGCGAGCAGAATGTGCGTGGCTCGCTGGTGCTGCCACACGGGACCGGGAAAGTGCCTCGGGTAGCAGTATTCGCCGAGGGCGAGGCTGCTCAGGCGGCGAAAGAGGCGGGAGCGGATCGTGTTGGTGGCGAAGACCTCATCGCTGCGATTGACGAAGGCTGGGAGGAGTTCGACATTCTCGTGGCGCATCCTGCGATGATGCGTTTCGTCGGGAAGCTGGGTCGCAAGCTGGGCCCTCGCATGCCCAACAAGAAGGCGGGCAACATCACCGATGATGTGGGCGCGGCTGTTGAGAACCTGAAGGCCGGTAAGATCGAGTTCCGCGTAGACCGTGGAGCGGTAGTGCGTCTGGGGATAGGAAAGGTCTCCTTTACGGAACAACAGCTCGCTGAGAATTTGGCTTCACTGATGGGCTCGATCCTGGCGGCGCGCCCCGGCGGTATACAGGGCCGGTATGTCGTCTCCGGGGTCATCTCTTCGAGCATGGGGCCGGGCATGAAGCTGAATGTGCGCCAGTTGACGGGCAGTGCGTGAGACGCTTCCCAGCCCCATCGCCTGAGCGGCGTCGTCAGACACCGCAGACAAGCTTCTGGAGAATTGTTGCGCGAAAACTGAATACCTATCGCGACCTGAGACAGCGGGTGCTTTCGCGAGCTTAATGAACGCAGCGTCGTAGTGGTGAGATGAAGCGTTCGCCAGCCGAGGTCGGACTTACCCGGTGCAGTTGCGTCATTTGCATAGTGACAGTAGCCTGCGCTAGAAGGGGAGCCCGGCTTTCGGCTCCCCCTTTTGTTTTTGTGGGGGGAGTTGCTGATAGCGTTAGAATACCTACTCTGCACAAACAGGGGTGTGTCTATTGCCAACAGAAGAGAAGCAAGCGATCGTGGCTCGGCTGAATGAGGCGGTGTCCAGCAGCATCAGTATCTATGTCGCCGAGTTCTCCCAGCTTTCAGCTAATGACATGAACGAGTTACGCGGCCATATCGGCGAGGCCGACGCCGAGCTAGTCGTGGTCAAGAATCGCCTCTTCCGCCTTGCCCTCGCCGGGACTGAGGCGGAGGGCCTTGCAGAGTTGATAACCGGCCCCAGGGCTGTGATCTTCTGCTATAGCGATGCTATTGCGCCGGCGGGTGCTCTCTTCAGATTCGGCGCTGCCCATAGCGATGTGATTACGCTCAAGGGCGGCTTCGCAGAAGGTGAAGTACTCACCGAAGAGCAGGCGAACTTCATGGCCACATTGCCGTCGCGCGACGAGTTGATAGCCAACGTCGTGGGTGGGATCGCATCGCCGATTACGGGTCTCGTTTTCACGCTCAGCGGGCTGGTTTCGGATCTGGTATTTACGTTACAGGCCGTTGCCGACCAGAAGAACGAAAGCGCTGCTTGATGCGTAGCTGAGTGCGCAGGTATTTGCAGAGCCGGCCGGGTCGGATTAGTAGCAGTGCGCGTTGGAGGTATAGTACGCAAGCTGATCAGAAGCGTTTCAAGTAAATCACAAACGGAGGTTGCAGAGATGTCTGTAGATGAGATCATTGAGGCAATTGACGGGCTGACGGTACTGGAACTCGTCGAGTTGAAGGACAAGCTGCAGGACAAGTACGGGGTATCGGCGGCACCAGTCGCCGTAGCCGCGGGCGGTGGCGCCGGTGGAGCGGAGGAGGAGGAAAAATTCTCCTTCAATGTAATTCTCGAGGGCGAAGGCCCGAACAAGATTCAAGTCATCAAAGCCGTCCGCGAGGTGACTAGCCTCGGCCTTAAGGAAGCGAAGGATCTTGTCGAGTCCGCGCCGGGCGCAGTCATTGCCGAAGACGTGACCAAAGAGGACGCCGAGAGGATCAAGAAGGTCCTCGAGGATGCGGAGGCCGAAGTCAAACTCGACTAGCCGGCAATACGCCGGCGGCAGGAGCCTCGCAGCTTCACGATGTCTTCAGATGACAGCGGGAGTGGTAAAATATCTGTGGATGCAGGCAGGATTCGGGTTCGCAGACCCCGAAACTATACCGCTGTGGGCAACTGATATTCACTCATCCGGGTGACGCAGGCCATGGACCCCAAAGCAATACGACTGATCTACGACAAGCTGGAGCAACTGAGACAATCGGACACGGTCAACTCTTTCAGCCACGCTTTGTATGAGTTGATCACGGACAGGCTGGCAACGGCGGGCGGTGATGCGTCCGGAGTTATCCTGGCGTTCACGGAGTTTCTGGCGGTAGAGCTCAACTACCACCGACAGCTTAGCACGCTCGCTATGCGAGAACGGACGCTAGTCAGTGACCTCAAATCGCTGGGTGAGAAGCGGATCGTGAACCTCGAGGCCATTGCCGAGTCTATTGCCGCTGGACCGGCCAGTAGCCGCGAACTCAGAGGTTTGCAGCACCTCATACTTGCCGAGTGTCGGTACCACCAGCGGCGAATGGCCGACGTGATCCAGCATTTGCGGATGGCGCTTGATTGCGGGATTGACCACTACCTGCTGCAGTTCGCGCTCGGCTACAACATCTATGCCTTCGCTGTCGAGCAGTTTGCGGTTCCCAGCAGTGACGGGACGGAGGTCGTCATCAGCGATAGCGAAGCGTTTTTGCGTAACTGCTTGATTGCGCTCTCGGTGCTGGAGACCAGTTTCAGTGGCACTGACTTTGATACTGAAGTGTGCTGGTGGATGGGGCATATTTTTGATAGCGCGGGAATGGCCGACGCGGCCGCCGAGATGCAGACCGAGGTGGCAGCAGCTATGGCTGCCGGGGATGAGCCAATCCCCGAAGATGAGTTAGATCGCGCCGGCGAGTCGGGTGAGAACGAGCCTCCTCTGTCGCGCATTACCGACGAGGAGATCACGGAGGCAGGGCGACTGCTGCGTGGCTCATTTTCATTGTCCGACCTGCGCGGGGAAGAGCCGGGCGATGAATAGTGCTCGACAATATCTTTTGCGATTGAATTGCCGCTACATCTTGGTATCGGGATGATATTGTGTTATACTGTTATGTACTCTTGAGCACATGCTGATATGTGGTCTTGAGTATGTATGCCGTACTACGTGAGAAAATGCGTAGAAGTCGAAAACGATGAAAGGATGGTAGCACATGTACAGGCTAGTTCTGATCGCGATCCTGGCCCTGGCATTGGTGCTGGCAATGGCTGCGGCGAGCGGTTGCGCCAAGAAGGCGCCACCACCACCGCCTATGCCACCCGAGGAACCCCCGATGATGCCCGAGCCGCCGATGCCGCCAGATGCGCCGGACGCACCACCGGCTGATGCACCGCCGGCTGATGCACCGCCGGCTGATGCACCGCCGGCTGATGCGCCACCAGCCGATGCGCCGCCGGCTGATTTACCACCGGCTGACGCACCACCAGCTGATGCACCACCCGAACCTGGCTAGGCCAGAGGCGCAAACCATGAGCCAGTATTCGAGTTGACCACGAAGTTGTCTGGCTCAGAACATGAACAAAAGCAGCCCCGGAATTTTCCGGGGCTGCCTGCATCTCTAGTGGTGGCTGTTCATACGGTAAGGTATGAGCGGTTCGCCCGCCCGCTCAGAAGGAGCCATCGAGAAGCTGGGGCGCAAATGGTTCGAGGTAATCACGCCAGGTATCGTTGCGTATCGCCGCGCGGAATGTCGCGAAGCTCAGGTATGGTATGAAGCGCGGACGCCGCGGTCTCTTCAGGAGCTTCAAGTTCGCCTCACGTGGTGTGTGGTTACCCTTTTTATTGTTGCACTTGCGGCAACTTGCCACGAGGTTTTCCCAGGTATGCGCGCCCCCGCGCTCACGCGGAATCACGTGGTCAATCGTCAGGTCGCGTGTGCGAGCGCCGCAGTATTGACAGCGATGATCGTCGCGCGCCAGAAGCGCTCGTCGCGAAAGCTTTATCTCCGGCAATGGACGCGAGACGTAGTCATAGAGGCGCACAACCGTGGGCAACCGCATCTCGATTGTCGGCGAGCGCAGCAACCGGCCGTCGGCTTCGACGGTGGTCGCCTTTCCCGCATACACGAGTGTTATCGCGCGCTGCCAGTTGCAGATATGCAGCGGCTCGTAGTTCTGATTGAGAACCAGGACTCTCCCATCCATAAGAAAGACGTGACCTCCAATATGCCGGACGTTGCCCGGCGCCCAGCCAAACAAAAAGCCCACTTGCGCATTGTTCGTCGGCGGTGGGCTTAACTGTGCCTATGTCTCTCCGGCTTCTACGTGGTGCAAAAGGCGGCGTATCCGGAAATGCGCCGCCTCATGCAGGAATCGCATCCCGCCAACCATGCGTAGCAGGCCGCCTGCTATCCAGTCTGCACTGGGTTGCCTCTGTCGTTGTTTCATAGTCTCGAAAGCCGGATGTCCCATACTGTCACACAATGTTGCCTAATGAGCGTACACCCACAATATTAGCAAATTGTATCAGACCGTGTCAAGCTGGGCATTAATGGGGCAATCGCTCGACTACTTCGTGTCCTCAAGGTCGGCGGCTTCACGCAGCGTCCATGCACTGAGGCGTTTCTCGAGTGCGTCAATGGCCGCGGTCGTGATAGCTTGGCGGAGCGCGACCATGAAATCGGCATAGAAGCGGAGGTTGTGTAGGCTGAGCAACTGCCACGCGGTCGCCTCATCGCTCCGATGCAGATGGTGGAGATATGCGCGCGAGTATTTGGTGCATGCAGGGCAGGAGCAATTGGCATCTATCGGTCGCCCGTCCTCACTGAATTCGCGGCGCGTGATCTTCAGCGGTCCGTCCCACGTCATCAGACTGCCGTGGCGGGCGTTGCGCGTCGGAAGCACGCAGTCGAAGAGGTCCACTCCGCGACGCACAGATGCGACAATATCCAGCGGCGTGCCGACGCCCATTAGATAGCGCGGCGCCTCGGCAGGCAGTTGCGGTACTGTAGCGTCCAGCGCCGCCAGCATTTCAGCCTTAGTCTCGCCGACCGACAGCCCCCCGATGGCATAGCCGTCAAAGCCGATGGCCGCGGTCGCCGTGGCGCTTGCCGCGCGCAACTCGTCATAGACTCCCCCTTGTACTATACCGAACAGAGCCTGGGCGTCGTTTCCATGCGCCTGCTTGCAGCGCTCGGCCCAGCGCGCGGTTCGCTCGATGGAGGCGGCCACATATTCCCGCTCGGCCGGATATGCGACACATTCATCCAGCACCATCGCCGCATCACTGCCGAATTCGTTCTGCAACTGCACCGACCGCTCCGGGGTCAGATGTAGCAACTTGCCGCTCAGCGGCGAGCGGAACTCGAAACCATCCTCGCTGATTCCGCTGTTGCCGGCTATCGAGAACGCCTGGAAGCCGCCGCTGTCCGTAGCGAGTGCCCCGGGCCATGACATGAACTGGTGAAGCCCGCCCAGCGCTCGTATCGTCGCCGTTCCCGGACGCTGCCAGAGATGATACGCGTTACAGATCATCATCTGGACACCCATCTCCGCGACCAGGTGCGGCGGACACGCCTTGATGGCGGCGAGGCTCGCACAGGGCATGAACGCCGGCGTCTGCACTGTCCGACGGGTGAACTGGAGCTCCCCGCAGCGAGGCCCTGTCGGCCCTCCTCTTGTCACGCTGAACTCGAGCACATCAGCACCTCTGTATTCCGTCCGCTCAAGACCCTCTTCGGCAGAGCGGGCTTCAGACTATCAACATGCAATCCCCGTAGCTATAGAACCGGTAGCGCCGCGCGATGGCCATATCGTACAGCTCCAGTATCCGCTCCCTGCCGACCAGTGCCGCCACCATGACGATGAGGCTGGAGCGCGGCAGGTGAAAATTAGTCAGCATACCGTCAATGGCGCGGAAGTCATGCCCCGGCTTGATGTAGATGTCGGTCTCACCGTTATTCGGCTCGATTCGTCCGCCATCATCACAACAGCTCTCCAGTGTGCGGACGACCGTTGTGCCCACGGCTATGACCCGACCTCCGTCGGCTCGGGTGCGGTTTATCGTCTCCGCTGCCTCGCTCGATATGCTGAACTGCTCGGCGTGCATCTTGTGGTCCTCGATGCGTTCTGCACTGATCGGTGCGAAGGTGCCCAGTCCCACATGCAGGGTGAGAAAGACTGTCCGGATTTGGCGAGTTCGCAGCGTGTCGAGCATCTCGGCAGTGAAGTGCAGCCCCGCGGTAGGCGCGGCAACTGCGCCCGGTTCCATCGCATAGACGGTCTGATAGCGCTGTCTGTCGCTCGAGTCCTGCCGTTCGCGGCGAATGTAAGGCGGTAGCGGTGTCACACCGACCTGACTGAGTGCCGGTTCGAGCTCGCCTTCGTATGCCAGCCTGACTATCGTCTTACCGCGTTCGGGCTTGGCCAGCACCGTCGCCACCAATACTTCACCGAAGGTCACGACCGTACCCGGGTGCATCCGGCGTGCCGGGCGTACCAGCGCCTCCCACTCATCACCCGCCAGCCGCTTGAGTAGAAACACTTCCGCTTGCCCGCCGGTGTCCTTCCGCCCCAGCAGCCGTGCCGGGATGACGCGGGTATCATTGAGCACGAGACAATCACCCGGCATCAACAGCTCGGGCAGGTCACCAAAAGCCCGATGCTCGGGGGCGCCACGATCCAGCGGCGCGACCATCATCCGCGACTCCCCACGCCGGTCAGGCGGATGTTGCGCTATCAGAGCCGCGGGCAAGTCATAGTCGAAGAGCAAGGTATTCACGCCAATAGAGTAATGTAGCAGACCCTTCCCGTCAACCTTCTGCAGGTGTGCAGCGCCCCCGAAGCGAACTGTCCGGTCACATTTAGTCTTCGGAGGTGCCATCTCAATTGAGCGAACTGACAGCAGGCGTCGCAGCCGTGGACATTACACCACCGGTCGGAATTGATCTGTGCGGTTTCGGGAACAGGGCGGGCCCCAGCACCGGAGTACATGACGAGCTGTATGCCAAGGCGCTATATCTGCGCAACGGCGGGCAGGCGCTTATTATCACCTGCGATCTGGTGGGCCTGGACTATGAGTCTATTCGTCTGACCCGCGCGGGCATTGCCAAAGCCACCGGCATGAGTGCCGACGAAATCATGATCGGGTGCAGTCATACTCACTCGGGCCCTGGGACGCCTTGCCTCCCGACGCTCGGCAAGACTGATGATGAATATATGGCGGTGCTCATCCCACGGCTGGTGAGTGCGGGGCAGCTCGCCCACAGTCGCGCACAGCCGGCACGGGCCGGCCACAACCAGGAAAATGTGGCGGTCGGTATCAACCGCCGACAGGTGACATGGGGCACGGAACCCGGTGACGGCTCTTCACTCGGCGTGCACGTGGATCATGTTGATGTGCTTGCCATCAACTCCGCCGACGGGCCGCTGGCTCGGCTCTTCATCCACCCTGCTCACGGTGTCACCCTTGGCGGGGACAACCTGCTCATATCTGCTGACTGGATGGGCTACGCCCAACGCTTCGTGGAGCAGCTTGAGCGGGGTTCGGTGGCGCTTTTCGGGCAGGGCTGCTGCGGCAATATCAACAGCCACCCGCGCGGTACATTTGAGATCGCCGAAGCGCAGGGCCGGGCAATGGCCGGGGCCGTACTTAAGGCGTCCGAGTTGGCCCCGATGAGCGATGACATACCGATCGGTGCCGCTCACGAGCAGTTCCGCCTGCCGTGTTTCGACCCACCGCCGGTCGCTGAAGCGCAGGCGATACTCGATGAGAACGAAGCGCAGTTGGAGAAGAGCAAAAGCGAGGGGCAATATGGGGGGCCGATTCTGTATGAGGGCATGGTGAAATGGGCTCGGTGGCTGGTTGAGATGTCTGAGCAGCAGGCGACCGGCCTGGCCATAGACTATGAAGCCCAGGCCTTCAGGATCGGTGACTTCGCCGTCGTCGGGCTGCCGGGCGAAGTGTTCTGCGAATATGCTATCAATATTACTGCGCGTTCCCCCTTTGAGCAGACTGCGGTTATGGCTTATACTAATGGCAACCCGGGCTACATCCCGACGGGCGCGGCATACAAATACGGCGGCTATGAGGTGGAGGGTGCTTACCGGTTCTATTGCGGCGGGTACACCATGATAACTGCAGAGTCAGAGCGTCTCATCATGGACGCAGTGGAGCGACTGCTCAAACGCCTTGCTGGATCGGGAACACCATAGCGTATCCCGAACGTTTATCTTGACACTGAAGCCTTGGCCGCCTGCTGCCAGGGGTGGCACAGCTATGTGGGAGGTCGTTATATAGATGCCCAGGTACTGGAATATACTCGGAATCATGCTCGTGGCCTGTCTGGTCGGCTTGAACTCGGGCTGTACGCTTTTGCCGCTCATTGACCCTCACGGGCACCAGGATCACAGCAAGGACGATGCGCACGAGGAACACGCCGAGGAACCGCCGGCACCGCCGACAGACGAAGATGTGGAACTGGCCATGTATCCACCTGAAGTCCAGGAGGCCATCAAGGATATTGATGTAGACGGGGCGATAGAAATGCTGAAGTCGCCCGGCGAAGATGCCGGGCCGGATGCCGCGGTGGTAATCGGCTACGTGTATAAGAAGGCTGACAAAGCCGACCGCGCACGCCTTGAGGCTGCCGCCGTCGAGCAGCTAAGGAACTCTGAGAATCCCGCAGTCCGCAAGAGCGCTATCGTGCTCCTGGCGGGTTTTGACAATTCCCACATGGACCTGCGTATTGATGCTGCCAGGTCGGACCCTGACCCAGCTAACAGAATCGCAGCCGTCAGCACGTTGAAATCTGACGGCATGGCGGCGCGCGCAGTATTGAAGGAACTAACTAAGGATCGCGACGGTACTATCAGGCAGTTGGCTCAGGACCAGCTGACCAATTTGCTGGGTGCCGGTGGTGACGAGGGTATCAAAGCACTCGTGGAGGACCTCGGCGTCTATAAGAATGATGCCAGTGCACTGGCGTCCATTTCGCTTGTTGTTAAGGGCGCCAACAGCCTGCCATATCTCATTGATGCGGCCCTCAATGACCCCAACGACCACCGTCGCGCCGCCGCAACCACGTGTATAGCGATGATCTGCGCCGGCAATAACCCAAGTCTTGACAAGTTCGCACAACGCGCGCAGGCAACCAGACATGACGAGCGGACGCCGGTTCCCCCAAAGCTTGAAGGTCTGGATCCGATGCTGCGGATTCTCGCCCACGACTCCTATGCGCCGGCCCGGGAAGCTGCCGCGCAGGGCCTCGGCTATCTCGGTTCTGCGAAGGCCGCCCCCGTACTCGCCAAGGCGCTTTCTGACCCCGACAAGCATGTTCGTCGCCGAGCCGCCGCAGCCCTCGAGACCGTAGAGGCCGGCGCGGTTGCGGAGCAGTTGGCAGACGCAGCCAAAAACGATAAGGAAGCAATCGTGCGTTCGTACGCCGTCAGAGCGTTGGGCAGTATCGAGCCGACGCCGCTGGTGATTTCCGCCCTCGCCGGTGCCACTGAAGACACCGCTGCAGAGGTTCGGCAAAATGCCGCCGATGAACTCGGGCAGCTCAAGGTCAGCGAGGCTCTTGAGCCTCTGGTCAAGCTTTTCAATGACCCGGATGAAGATGTCCGCTGGGCTGCCGTGCGTGCGGTCGGCGACCTCCAGGACAGCAG
>CAZCJS010000121.1:0-11843 GCA_964498775.1 uncultured Armatimonadia bacterium | reverse complement strand
AGCGGTCGAGAACCCACTGGAAGACGGCCTTCACCGACCAGTCATCGAAGACCGGACTGCGCCCGTCGGCCCGCTCATCACGCAGCCGTATCATCGGGTCCAGCAGCTCAACATGCAATAGCGACTCCCCGCCGGGTGCAATGTCCAGACGCGGTTCGACGAGGTAGCCCGACGCTACCTGCGAGAGGTCGTCGCTGTCATCGTCGAGATGCCAGCCGAGCTTCAGCCCAAGCCGGCGGTATTCCCGGATGTCGGCCAGAGAGCCGTCCTGATTGTCCAGGGCGAGCCGGTAATGTGCGGCGCTGCCGGTAGTGGCGATGCCGCTGTTGCGCTGCCGGCCTGTTACTGAGATGACTTTGGAGGTGAGGTCCTCGGAAGTCGGCGCGGCGCCGGTCTGCAGCTCCGGGAACTGGCCGATCTGGACGCTATAGAGTTCCGGTGAGACGGCGGTATGGAAATCAACACTCGCGCCGGTATCCGGATCGGTGCCGACGTCGTAGCAGGTATGTAAATGGGGCGTCAGCTCGGCCTGCCAGGTGCGCTGATGAGGCTCGAGGCCGCTGACTTCGGCGGTATTGTCTCTTACGGCAACCTGATGCAGCGGGTTGAAGTCATCATCTATGACCGGCAGCCGCCGGTAATTGAGTATCAGTTCGCCTCCACAGTCGCAGGTGTCATAGGCTGCGGAGAACGGAGGACTCTGAATCAGACAGCCGTGCATGGCGATCGGGTAGCAGGAGAACATCCACTGGCCGGCATTGTGCCAGAGACTGACTTTGCCGCTGTGGATGAGTTCGCCCGACGCACCGCTGGAGCCGCCGCGCAGCGGATAGGTCCAGAGATGATCCACAAAGCCGTCGGTGGAAATCACGATATGGCCGCGGATGACGGCGAACCATAGAAACACGCGCTGGCCACGGGCCATACCCTCGAACACCGGCATGTCGAGCCCCTCATCCGAATCCGAGACCTTCTCCCAGGCCCCGTTCTCGTAGCGCAGCAGCAACATCGGCTCGCCATAGGGTATGGCGATGGCCCATTCCTGTGCGCTGTGGGGCGTGGCCGGAGTGCCCACGCTCCAGTGAATTTCAGTGTACGGCGGCTGGGACCAGTCGTGAGAATTGGCCACATGCGCCCGGTACAAAGAAACCGCAAACATCGGGTTAGTCGGCAGCGAGAAATTACTCCGGATGCCCGTAAGCACGTTGGGCGTGCCATTGTACTGATATAGCTTCACCTCGTTTTGGAGGCCTATATTCTTCAGTTGCAGCCAGTTACCGGCCAGCGGGGTCAGGTGCCCGAGGCCGATACTCTGCGAGGTGTCGAGATGAGGGCGGGCAATCATCGCGTTCAGACCGCCCAATCCTGAGCTTGCTGCGGCCTCGCCACCGCCGGCATTACCTGAATGTCTGACGCCCTGCACCAACATCCCGCCGGGTGCCGTAGCCCCGCGCACTATTTCCGGCCACTGCGCGCCGGCACTGGGGCTGATGGTCAGATCCCCGCGCAGGTACAAATCCCGCAGCAAATCGTTATGCCCGAAGCCGTCATACTTCTGCACATACTGGCGCTGTGCCTCGTACATCTCCACGTCACTCATCGGATAGACTCTAGCGGCCATCGTTGAAATGTCACCTTCTTAGCTCGGGTGGGTTGCAAATCGCCTGGGACGGGGCACAAGTCCCCGCATTACATGCGGCAGCGGGCAAAGACCGGCAACGGAGAGCAAAGTGAGCAGGCTGAGAGCCCGCACTACGGGGAGACAAAGCAACAGCGCACCTGCAAGCAACAACAAAGAGACGCCCTCTAGGAGGCGTCTCTTTATGCAAACGCTAAGCGTTCGCAGACAACAGCAGCTTCCCGCATTACATCATGCGGCCTACCGCATCACCTGCGGCCATACCGCATTACATCATGCGGCCATACTGCATTACCTGCGGCCTACCGGCATTACCTGCGGCCGAACTACGGCGTAGAGCTGACTACACGGCCACACTCACTACCTCGTCACCGTCGGCAAGGCTGATGATCTTGACACCACCGGCGGTGCGGCTACGCGTGCTGATCTCATCCACGAGTGTCAAGATGGCTTGGCCCTGAGCGGTGACAACGAGTACGCGCTCGCCCTGGCCGAGTGGTACGCGCAATGCGACTGCCAGCGGCCCACTATCATCCGTAACCTTGTAACCTGTGACACCTTTGCCGCCGCGTGACTGCTGCCTGAAATCGGCGGGATCTACGACTTTACCGTACCCGTTCTTGGTAACCAGCAATACTGCGTCTGCCATTTGAGAAAACTCCCTTCTCTCGGTTATTTTCTTTGTAGGACTATCTATTTCAACCAGGAGAGGGCTTTATCCTTCTTTGTCGAAACTTTTTTTTGCCGCACACGGACGACGTGTGTCCGCCGCAGGTATTCAATCGCACCGCGCCCGCCTCAGTTTACTGGCTCGCGGCCACAGGGATGGTCCGTTGCTGCTCCGTATCGTGCGTCGTATCGGCCTGCCATTTTAGTATCACGGCCACTGTTTGGCGCACCTCTTTGACCTCGCGCCCCAGCGGCTCCAGAATCTCCCTGATGGGCATATCAGTATCAGTATCCGCAGGCAGGCCGAGCTCGCCCAGCAATGTCTGCGCGCTCAACTCGTAGCTCGCCTCAATTTCGGCAAGCGTCATATTGCCGCTAATGGCAGTGCCGTTGGGCGAGTCCACCTCTCCCATCACCAGCAGTGCGGCTGTTGCCTCTTTTACTTCGTCCACATCGCGACCCAGGTGCGGCATGATGGTATTGATGGGACTGTCGAGGTCGGTATCATCAGCAAGCCCCAGGTATTCGCGCAAGCTCACGGCAGAAACACCGTATGCTCTCGCGATCTCTGCGAGCGACATGAAGCCTTGGATGTTGTCCGGATCGAAAGTGCCGCCCGCACCCGCGACCTCGGCGATGTGAGCAGGCAGCGACTTCCAGCCGCCGCTGACCATCGTCAGTGCGATGACGCTGATGAAGATGGCCAGCGCGATAAGCCCCGCCACCGACGGGCGCAGCCGACTCTGATACGCCTCCAGGTTGAGCGCACTGGGGATTGGGCAGGCGTTGACGCACCTGCCACAGGAGAGACATTCGGCGCTTGTGACCTGTGTCATCGCCTCGATGGGGATATCCACCGGACAGGCGCTGTCACAGCGGTGACAGTGAATACATGTGTGATTATTGCGCACCACGCGGATCATACCGCGTTTGGAGATGGCACCGAGAAACGCTCCGAACGGGCAGAGGTATCGGCAGTAGGGCCTCTCGACTACCAGCGAGCCGAGCAGCACCAGCACCAGCAGGATGCTGCCGACGAGGAATTCGCCACTCAACCGCTGCCAACCGGCGCTCACATGCGCATAGGATGTCCACGGGTCGTAAGGGCGGAAGATGAGTTCGCCGGTGTAGTAGGTGAGGGCCAGGATGATGACGAGAACCACGTACTTGAGCGCGCGCAAGGCTGCATCGAGCTTGCTGCCCTCGAATGAACGATGCCAACCCACCCGCCCACCGATGACCGCGAACAACTCCTGCATGGCCCCCAGCGGGCAGATCCACCCGCAGAATGCCCGCCGCAGCACAATTGCCGACAGCACCGCAGCGCCGAGGATGATTATCGCAGAAGGATAAACCCCCGGAATGAATTCACCGTCAGTAACAAGCTTGCGGAGAGTGGCGAGGCCTGTCATGGGGGAGAGGGCGTCAACCGTGGGCACCCCGTCAGGGCCGCCGCCTCGATACTGATGCAGGATCGCAATGACAGTCATCAAAGCCCAGACTGTCGCCAGCGCGATAGCCCTCAGCAGCGGTGCGGAGCTTGTTCTGTGCACCTCTGGCTTCATAGGTAGCTCGCCCGGAGGACCGATGCGAATACCTGCAACGAACGCTTCCGGCTAGCGGCTGAAGTACGTCTCAAGACCGGCAGCCAGAGCCTTGACCATGGTCTCCTGCCCGCCGGCGGAGTTGATGAACCGCTCGTCGGAGGCCACAGTCAACACGCACATCTCGATGGTGACGGTGGGCACTTGTGAGAAGATGGAGCCGGTCAAGGCACCTTGCCGACTGCCTACGTAGGTCGCCGAGTCTCCATGGATGCCTCGGGAGGGCAGTATTCCGGCAAGCACGCTTTTCATACCCGTGTGGAGCGCGTTGGCGGCAATACGGCTGGCTGCTTGCACCTCTGCGGAGGGGCCCGTATGGCCGTACTTCGTGCCTTGCCGATCGGGATAATACAGCGAAAAACCCGACCGCGAGGCCGCGTCACAGTGAAGCCGGATCATGATGGCGGCATTGGCCGCATTGGCAATGGCGGCGCGTTGGCGGTTGGTGACCTTCTCGTTTTCTGCACTCTTGGTCAGCACGACACTGGCACCCCGGGCCACGAGCACGTCCTTGAGCTTCAGCGCGATGACCCAGTTGATGTGGTTCTCGGTGACGCCGGTGGGGCCTTTACATCCGGCGCTGGTCTCCGAGGGGTGCCCGGGGTCAATGCAGATTGTCCGACCCGCCAGCGGATTGGCCAACCTCTCCAAATGCGCGTCAATGCTCTTGTTAGCGCCGGCGGCCAGCGAGACCCGCAGGTCCCATTTCTCGTAGCCGGGCAGCACCAGAGTGAAGCGGTACTGTGCGGCCTCCGCCGTGGCCGAGCTGACGGTTACCGTCACCGGCGTGCGGCCCTTGAAGTAGCCGTTGACGAAGACCTTCGCATTGGCCGGGTTTGACATGACTACTACGGTCGCGCCGTCGGCAGCAGCGACGATGCTGATACCCGATACCAGCAATGCTGCGATAATCACTGCAAATAGGCGGCTGGAGGTCTCGGCTCTGCGCGCCAAAAGCCCGCGCCCTGCATAGCTGTGCGGCATCTGAGTTTGCTCCTGAGTGCTTCGGTATAGTGGGGACATCCGACAGGTTACGGGCGTATGGCCGGCCGGTCATAGACGCGGCGCTGGTAGTTGAGTATCTGCTCGATGTTGAACTGCTCGAGGCGGCTCAACCACTTCTCGCTGAATGAGTGGTCAGGGCTGTACCATGACTGGCGCACGAAATAGGCGCGGATATGGTCCTCGACAAACGGCTTCCCGCGCCGAGCCGCGATTTCCTCACGCATGAGCGTCAGTTCCCAATTGCTCAGACCGCGCAGGTCATCGTCGGTCACTGCTCTGCTGCTCGTCCATCTGGCGATATAGGCCGCCGCCGGGGCCTTGTAATCCGGAAGCCTGCCGCTCTTGAGTAGGTTTACCTTCAGTTCGTATCCGTTGGCCCCCACTATGGTCACATGACTGCCGTGATACGATACCCTTCCCCCCAGGGCCTCACCGACGAAGCGCAATGGCACATAAGCGCGACTGCGTATGATCCGGGGCGGCACACTCGCTTGACAGATCCGGTTGTTGACGAAGATTTCGTGATTGTCTATGTACATCAGGATCCGCTTGCCGTGACAGTCTATCCTTATCTCCTGGGTCGGGGAATCCCATCTCACCTGTGCGCCGAAGGCTTCGAATACGCCGCGAAGTGGCACGAGGATGTGGCCCTGCTGCTCGACGCGGTCCACCCAGAGCTCGCCCTGGGCGGTGCAATCGGCGACAAGACCCCCCGCCAGCCACACCGCAATCAACGCCACCAGACATACCCTCGTGCATGTCCACATCGGATGCACCTGCTTGTCCTCCTCCGCAGAAGACGCGACTACCGCCGGCTCTGCAAGAGACCCTCGGCCTACGGGCTCGAGGCCGGTGCGCCATAGACACGCACCTGGTAATTGCGTATGTGGGCCGCGTTGGCGTTCTCCAAATTAGTCAGGCGGCTCTCGGTGAAGCTCCTGTCGGGCCTGTACCAGGGCTGGCGGTTGAAGTAGGCACGGATGTTGGCATTGTCAAACGGGCGGCCCTTCCGCGCGTAAATCTCATTACGCATCAGCGTCAATTGCCAGTTACCGTATCCGCGCAGGTCATTGTCCGTCACCCGCCTGTTGCTCGTCCAGGTGGCGATATAGCCGCTACCGGCCTGCCCGCCACCACCGGACGGCCCGCCTCCGCCGCGCCGCTGCAGGTGTACACGCAGCAGGTAGCCGGTGGCGTTCTCGGTCATGTCAACATAGCTGCCGCGGTATTCAACAGTGCCACCAAGCGCCTCACCGGCAAAGCGCAGAGGTACATAGGTCCTGCCACGGATCACTCGCGGCGGCACGTCCAACCTATAGCTGTTGCCATTGATATAGGCGATATAGTCATTAACGTACATCACCACCTGATTGTTGCCGGAGGCGATGGATATTTCCCGCATCTGGCCGTCCCAGTTGACCGTGGCCCCGAAGGACTCGAAGATGCCTCGAATGGGTACGAGCAATCTACCGCGCTCCTCGACGCGGTCCACCCAGAGTTCGCCCTGGGCCAGCGCCGTGCCGACAGTCGCCAACAGCACAATCACCGCTACCGCCACAACTGCATGCCGCCTCATGGGTATTTCCTCCTCTACCTAACGCTGTGTTCGTCGTGCCAGCTGAGTTTACTACAAGCGGTTGAATATATCCAGCTTGACACCTGCGGATGGGGCGCAAAGGCTGCACAGCCCCCTCAATCAGTACCTGTAAAGCGAGCCTCCTCAACCTTATCCTGTCGCGCGATCCTCCTCAATAAATACCTGTAGCGCAGGCTTCCACTGTAGTTATGCAGATTTGTGACGCTACGAAGCGTCAACTGGTATCATTGAGATACCGTCGCTCTTGGCCGGCTAGCCCGTGGAGGGGCCGCGTCGAAGTGCGGTCGTGCCGTTCACTAGCGCACTGAGGCCGGCCCACGCACGAAAAAAACTCTATCGCGATTGACTGACTGGGCCAGCCTGGCATTGTACTCGCACCGCGAGTACAATGCTGCGACAGGCCCCTCCATTACAACCAACGGCTATGAACTGGCGGTGGACAGACGCCATCCGTCTCGATCCAATTGGAATTGCCCGAATTCTGCATAACTACAGTTCCAGCCTGCGGGGCTGGGCTGCGCCTGCGGCCGTTGGGAATTCATGCGAGGCTGGAAGCCTCGCCTACAGGAGGGATTTTTTGCAGCCTGCGGCACGGAATGAAGGGTGCAAGGTAAGGGCATACGGCAAAGGCATAGATGAACGGCATTGACAGGCAGGGATGCCTGTCCTCCAAGAGGCATGAGGCAAAGGCGAACGGCAAGCGGCAGTGCAAGCTCTGCCGGCGCATGGGAGTTTCCTGTGGGAACTCGACACACATCAGGATAGCGCGCATCCGGAAATCAGAGGAGTGATTGACATGGCCGACAAGCCCAGGATCGTCAAGACTGGAACCATCGTATGCGACCTCGTCGAGGCCACGCCCATCGTCTGGAAGGGCCGCCTGTATCGCTATGAGTACGTGCGCAGTAAGTACTATCAGCCCAACCTCGGGGGCGAGGAGTACTTCCGCTTCATTGACATCGAGACCGGGGAGGCGAGCGCGCCCTTCGCTGAGGGCTATGTGCTGGGCTGCGCACATGTCGGTGGCAAGTGTGCCAATAGCGATAGGCTCTTCGTCTATGGCACCAATACCTGGGGTGGGGAAGAGGTGCGGGTGTGGTGGGGGGATGACATGGAGCACTGGGAGACGGAGGTGGCGCTGCACCTGCCCGGCTGGGGCATCTATAATACGAGTGTCTGCGCGGACCCAGACGGCTACATGATGGCGTTCGAGTGCGGTGAGCCGGCGGATGAGGTGGGCGTGCGCTTCACGATCTTCTTTGCCCGCTCCGATGACCTGCGCAACTGGGAGCCGCTGCCGACTGAGCACAATCACACTCGCGAGCGCTATGCCGCCTGCCCGGCCCTGCGCTACTTAGATGGGCAGTACTACATGATCTACCTCGAGGCGATTTACGACGAGACTCCGGCTGACTGGGATAGGTATATGGCCGAGCATCCGGAGCAGGTGAGTTGGCAGGAGTATATCGCGCGCTCGCCGGACCTGATCGAGTGGGAGCTGAGCCGGCTGAATCCGGTGCTGAAAGCGGATGACAACGATCGCATCCTGGCGCCGGGAGCCCAGTTCACGGTGGGGGAGAGGGAGCGCATTGCGACGGCGCTGGATGTGAACAATTCGGACTTCGACTTCTGCGAGTTCGAAGGCCGGACGCACATCGTGTATTCGTGGGGCAATCAGCACGGGGTGGAACACCTCGCGACGGCAGTATATGACGGGCCGCTGGACGAGTTCCTGCGCGGCTGGTTCCCGGAGTAGGTAGTTAGCGTGGTGAGGCGATCCGTGCGCAGCCTTTTCAACCTTATCCTGTACGCGAGCATTCTCAATCTTTATCCTGTAGCGCAGGCTTCCATCCTGCGGGGCCACTCAACTCCTGCGAGGCTGGAAGCCTCGCCTACAGGGGGGGTGTTTCTCCAGCCTGCGGGCTCCCCACTAGCGGTCAATCCATACCGGACTCGACCAGGCGATATTGCCGTCGGCCTGCACCAGCCGCACGTAATAATAGACCCAGCCCTCGGCAGTCGTCACCTTGGCCAGCGGGGCTGCATCGTCCCAGACGAAGTCCAGCAGCCGCCCGTCACCCGCGCAGGTATGGACATCCTCCCCGTTGCGGACGATGACTGCGCGGAGTATCTCGGCTGTGCCGGCGGCTCGGACGGCGATGCGGCGGACGGCCTCCCCGGCTTCATCAGCCCTCAATTCCTGCCCCATGATGTGACCGTTGACGGAGAAATCCAGCAGCGCCCGCACGCCGGTGGTGGCATAGCAGCGCCGCTCGCGGATTGCCGCAAAGACGGCCTCGCGGGTCAACTTTGTCGCCAGCACGCAGGTCAACCCGCCGGTGACGTATTCGTCATAGTGGAGCCCCGACTGGTGGCTGCGACCGGAGCCCGGCTGGCCGCGATGATTGTCCGTACCGCCCACGAAGCCGAGCCGCAGGCCCTGCGCCAGTGCGCTCTGCACCGCTGAGCCGAAGCCCCCGAAATAGACGTTATCCGCCCCCACTTGCTCCTTCTCGAAGGAGCCCCGGTTCTGGCATATCTCGATAACGCGCTCGAACTGCGGGTTGATGGTGGCGAGGTTCTGCGGCCCCCACGCCACATGCGGGTCGGTCTCGGAGTGGGTGTTGGTATGATGCGAGATGACCAGCGCCTCCCGCCCGCCCAGTTCATCCCATAGCTCCGACCAGGTGGCCGGGCGCGGCACCCCGTAGCTGTCATCGAGGACATAGACATTCTTGTGCCCGCTCCTGTGGCCGAACTCGCGGGCGGGCAGCGTCACGAAGCGGTGCGGCTCATTGTAGGCGGCGAACACCGGCCCCTCGATATCCCAGGCGTCCCGGCCGGAGTTGGTCACCGCCGAGAAATCCAGCCCGCGGTCATCCCGAGCATACCGCAGTGCCGACTCCGTGTCGCCCAGCATCCCCTCATTACCGCCCTGACCCGTCATCACATGCAGGTCGCCGAAGTAACTCTCCCACTGGTCGTGAAACCCCGGCCACAGCGGATTGGACTGCCCGATTACCTCCTGCTCGCCGTCGTATGCGGTGATGTATATCGGCGCGGCAGTCTGCGGCGCGGGAAACTCCAGGTACTTATGGCCTTCATCTTCCAGTGCGAAATCCACGACCTCCGCCAGACCATCCAGCCGCGTCGTCGCCTCCAACTTCGCAGAGCCGTGGAAATCCCGCACCGGGTTCTCATAGTCGTCCTCGGCGGTGATGGTGATGCCCACCGGCCGCCCCGCTGCCGGCGGATGATGTGCCGATACGCGGAAGACGCGCGGCCGTGCGGCAACGGTCGCGACGATCAACTCCCCCGCGACGCGGTGGTAGCGGTCGGGCTTGTGCTTCTCCATCTGGAAACGGGCGTTGCCGACCGGGTCCACGAAGACTTGGAACTCGTTGCGGGCGGCGAAGTCGGGTGCGCGCGTGTGCACAAAGCGACCGCTGTTGTAGCCGCCGGTATCGCCCAGGATTATAAAGAGCCTCTCTCCGGCCTCGATGCGCCGACCATACACCTCCACGGTCACCGACGGATAGTGGCTGTGATGCACGGAGCGGGGATAAACCTTGTCGGTAGTGACTTCGAGAGCCGCGCCGCCCTGCTCCGGGTAGGCGGTAACCTTGCCCAGCTCCCAGTGCAGCCGACCGCCGGCCGGTGTGAGAATCCGTAAGCTGCCGCCGATGGCAATGCCGTTGGCGCCGGCAGTATAGATGACCGTCCAGGTGCCATAGGCGGCCGCCGGAATGTCGTTCCGTGGCGTGATCTCGGCATATCCCCAGTCCTCGACCTGCTCGAGTATGCTCATGTTGCTGATATCCATGGCCGGTCCTCCTCAGTGACCTGGTGCCTCTCTGGTTATATTGGCGTCTGCCCGCCGCGGACAGGCCGGGCTGACTTGAGCAGAGTATTTCGCGTTGCGCAGGTGATTTTCCTTGCGTAGGTATTCACTGAGGGGAGGAAGGCAAAAAAAGCCGGGACCAGTGGGAGGGGATGGAGCTTTGCTGGTCCCGGCTCGGTCCGGATGGTACACCCACCCGAGGGTGTCAGTTTTGCGCTTGCGGCTTACCGCACAGGGCTACCGCTAGCGTCGTAAATCGGCGGGCTGCCGGAACACGGATACGCTCGCTTGCCCCACATGAAGTGGTCCGGATCCAGCGTGGCACCCAGTTTCAGCCACTTCGCGTGCCCGTCCGCAAATATGTAGTTGGCCCCACCGTTATGTGCATCAGGCTGGGTGTAAACGATGTGATGGTGTCCGTTGGCATTGCCGCTGGGTGCTCTGGTGGCCGCGATCTCCGCCGCTGCTTCTGCGGCGGTCAACGCCACGACCGCTGCACTGCCGTCGTAGGCCTCACCATCATATACGCCACCACCAGCCAGCTTCACACCATTGGTCGGGCGGTGGGACTTGATCGCATCAGCGCCGCCGGTCGGCGAACTGTCAATCAGGCACTGGATCATGTGCGTGTACTCTGCGACCATGATCTCCTCGGCGGGCGCCTGCAGCCAGCTCTGGCAGACAACCGACTGGGGCACGCTGGCATACTTCTTGCGCGGCATGAGCATTTCGTTGGCGCAATACGAAATGCGCGGGGCCTGGATGTCGTATGCATTCTTGTAGCTGTCTTGACCGGGCGGCGGCTGTGGCGTGATATCCCACGGACCGCCGGGAGGGCCGAAGCAGGTGGGGGCAAAGCCTCCCAGCTTGTGCTCCGCACAAACATACAGCCCGTCGTTCTTCACGTATGGGCCGACCATGCCACTCCAGTGCATATAGCCGCCACCGCTGGTCGCGCCGTTGAGGTAGTAGTAGGCACTGGGAAGTGTCTCATCGTAATCTTGAGCGTACATCATTACGGCGAGGCCGATCTGCTTCTGATTGCTGAGGCACGTAATCGCGCGCGCCTTGGCCTGTGCCTGGGCGAAGACCGGAAAGAGAATTGCCGCCAGGACCGCGATGATCGCGATCACCACCAGCAATTCGATCATTGTAAAGCCGTTAGACGTCTTCAACTCTGTCTGCCTCCTGTCCCATGCTGTGCACGGGGATTGGTTTTGTTGTCCCTGCCTTGCCGCTTGCGAGTGCGGGCCCAGTCACTTCGGTTCGCGGTCTTTGGCAAGGTACGTTCCGTCTTGCATCGCGTGCATTGTACGCATCCATGATTAAGCGCCTCTTAAGCCAACATTAAAGTGCCGTTAAGTGTTGCCGGCCCTCAGTGGAGGATTATAGGGTGTTCTGGGAACACCTAACGTGGATGCACGTCTTGGGGGTGATAGCGCGGCTAGTGGGGAGGCGCAAGAGCGGCAAAGAACAGCGAATGAGGCC
>CAZCJS010000120.1:0-11911 GCA_964498775.1 uncultured Armatimonadia bacterium | reverse complement strand
GTGGTGATTCTGGGCGCGCTGCATGAGGTTTCCTCGCCGTATGCAGGCTCGAATCTGGACACGATGAACTTGCGCTGGTGGGGCAATGCAGTGGCCGACCTGCCCGGGATCTACGAGGACCTGGCCCCCTTTGTGCTGCACACGCACATGAAGGACGGCGTGAACGCGCGTCCGGATTACCAGGGTTGCGCACTCGGCGATGGCGAGATTCCCCTCAAGGAGTGCGTAGCGTCACTGGTGGCAGCAGGCTACCAGGGCGTGTGGTGTGCCGAGTGGGAAGGCAAGGGCGATAAGGGCGAGGGCTACGCTGCCTGCCTGAAATGGATGAAGGCGAACTGCCCGGGGTAGGTGCGAGACGGGCCGGCGGTCAATTGCAGACGCGGTGGTGTTGTCATGGAACCACGTCTCGTTTCTGTTGGATAGCAGTAAAAAACCGCAGGGGGCAGGCTATGTGGCCTGCCCCCGTTCATCGAGGAGGCGGGACTGATGTGGCAAACAGGAGCATTTGTCGGGATCTTGATGGCACTGCTGGTATGCGCGGTGCCGGGGCTCGGGCAGGAGAAAACGTTGCTGGTAAGGGAACATCCACGGTTGTTTTTCACCAGCGCAGACATGGAGCGGATCAAGGCGGCGGAATATGCGCAGGAGAATTTGCTGACACTCAGTGAGTTCACGATCGGCTATTTCGGGGGGAAGAAGGTAACCTTTGCGTTCCCACCGCCGATGCCGGGTAAGATAGCAGAGCCGCCAGGCTTCGATGCGAAATCCTACGGGCATTACCCGTACTGGACAGGTCTCTCCGGGAACATCGAGAGCCATCTGAAGGCCCTTGCGCTGAGCTATGCTTCGACGGGTCGGGATGAGTTTGCGCGCCGAGCCGCCGATTACTGCTTGACGCTGGTGGGCTGGGAAGTCTGGACGGACCCCGACTACCACCCGAACTTGCGCCCCTGTCTGGACACCGGGCACATTACGCTGGGCGTAGCGATTGCCTACGACATCTGCCATGACGCGTGGAGCGAAGAGGAGCGCCAAAGGGTTCGAGACGGCTTGCTGAAGCTGGGCCTGGAATCGCTGTACGCTGAGACACTCATCGAAGCCAATCAGAATTCGGATGCGAACTGGGACATACTGTACAATGGAGCGCTGGGCGTGGGGGCGCTGGCACTCGTCGGGGAGATTGATGACGATATCGCCTGGCCGATGATCGAGCAGGCGACAAACTACTTCCTGCGCCTGCTGGATGCCAAGATAACCTCTCCGAATACCGAGGGCCTGGCGTACTCGTCATCGCTGGATCATGGCGTGCGCTTTGCCGATGTGCTGAAGCGTGTGACCGGCGATGAGCGTTTCTTCCAGCACCCATACGTGTGTGACTACATCCCCCGCTGGATAGCGTACTTCCTGGCACCGGACGGTGGAGGCTGTGTCAACTTCTGCGACGCAGGCGGCTACCCGAAGCCATTCACGACGCTGCTGACCCTGGCAGCGAACAACGGGGATGGGCTGTCGGGCTGGTTGCTGAGGAAGATGGGTATAGTAGAGGGGGAGAACTTCCAGGGCATTATCTATGGGAATAGGTCTCGGCCTGTGTCAGCGCCTCCTGACGACTGGCCGACTTCGGGATTGATGGAGAACATCGGCTGGGCGGCGCTGAGATCGGGCTGGGATGACGATGATACACTGCTGGCGTTCAAATGTTCATCATCGAAACACGGGCACGATCATCGGGACGCGGGTAACTTTATCATCAATCACGCGGGGACGTGGCTGGCTACAGACTTGGGCTACGGCTCATTCCGCAACAAGGCGGAAGGCGTCTATTCGCGCGGGACGGCAGGCCATAACTGCATCCTCGTTGACGGACAAGTGCAGAAGACGAAGGACGGGAGGATTGACCACTTCTACGCCTCTGACGCTCTGGACTATGTCGTTGGTGATGCGACGGCGTGCTATGAGGCCGGCCTGGTTGAGAAGGTCAAGCGGCATATTATCTTTGTCAAGCCGGACTACTACCTTGTGTATGACGAGCTTGCCGCGGGCGAGCCACGACAGTACCAGTGGCTGCTGCACGCCGACAAGCAGGCGCGCTGGCTGTGGGATGGACAGGAGCCGGAGGTCGGAGATGAACGGGCCGTCCGCGAGCTGACGATTGTGAAACCGAAAGCGGAATTGCGCACGCATTTCCTGGCACCAACGCAACTGCGAGCTAGCTATGCGACCTGGCCGGGGACGGAAGCCAATTACCAGCCGTACATGACGGTGACCACTCCGGAGAAAGCGGCGGAACTGAGCTACGTTGTAGCGCTGGCGCCGAAACAGGTAAGCGGCAGCGAAATAGCCAACTGCGGATTCGAATGGGGGACTGACGGCTGGGCTGTTGCGCATGACGGGGAATCGAAGGTCGAGGTCAGTATTGATACGGAGGTGAAGCGCTCCGGCAGGCAAGCGGTGAAACTGGTGGGAGAGGTACCTGAGCGCGATCGCACGCTGCTGGCACAGTGGTACCTGCCTGCGCAGGAAAACGCGACGTATAAGGCCGGCGTATGGGTCAAGACGCAAGATATCACGGGAGGGACACCGGTGATGGATCTGACGTTCTACGGCCCTGACCGGAAGCCGATCAAGCCGTGGTACGTGATTCGCGGTGAACAGGGAAGCAAGAATTGGTATCAGATTGAGATCGAGGGGAAAGCCCCAGATGGCGCGAGGTTAATGACCTTCCGGATCAGCTATGGCCGCTGCGCAGGGACGATGTGGTTTGACGATGCGGCTCTGATACAGGTGGATCCGCCGCGTGTGCAGGAAGAGCAGTCGGAGTGGGAATTCGCCATCGCAGGGGAACCGCTGACAGGGGTCTTTACGGTACAGGCGACGGCGGAAAAGCGTAAGGATGAGGTGCGCTGCGACTTCAGCGGCAAGGAAGGAACAGTACCCGTTGCGCTGCAGAGGAGTCGGGACGGCAGAGAGTTGATTGATGCGCGAGTGCCGGCGCAGTGAGAGTGGCTGGGAAGGGCAGGCGAATATCCAGCCGGGTGACGGATTGCGGGATCGCGCAGGTGAATGATGTGAGCCACAGGAGGAGCCGGCCTTCAGGGCCGGTTTCTCTGCATCTGGGGGATGTACTCGGGAGCGTCGCCGCGAGAAGAGATGATGACGAGGGCGGCACCGATGAGAACTGCGACCAGGCCGCTGCGCTGGTTGCCGCTGATATCCGAGCCGAGCCAGAAGTGGTCGCCCAGTACTGCCACGACGGGCGCAACGAGCGAGAGTATGCGACAGGACCACATTGGGATGTGTTTCATCGAGTAGTAATACAGTAGCAGCGATGATACGAGCATCAAGCCGAGCGCGGCAGCCTCGACGGCGACCCGTGGTGTGGCGAGAGCAGCTATCGTCTCGTCCATACGGCCGGTTGCCAGCAGAACGGCGGAGAAGACGAAGGTCTGGCAGATGCAGCTGGCGGCGGTGGGTAGTGCACTGGGTATTGTGTTGAACTGAAGCTTGATGATGATGGCGTTGGTTGCGGTGAGGAGGGCGGCAGTGAGAAGCGCGGCCACGCCCAGATGGCTGAAGCTGAACTGGCCGAATGAAATACCCATTGCCTGTAACGCGCCGATAAGGAGCGCGACAGTGCCGAGCCAGCCGACAAGTGACACGCGATTCTTCAGTATCACGTAGCTGAGGACGAATACGACGGCGAGTTCGAGCCGGACGACCAGAGCGGCGGTGGTGGCGCTGGTGAGGTGTGTGCCGACGTTGCGGGTGTAGAAGATGGCGGAGGCAAAGAGGGCGAAGAGCGCCAGCCAACCGATGGGAGCATGCTTTGGGATTAACGGCCGGCCCCGCTGCCGTGCCGGATAGATGATTAGAATGGCGATGAGGGCCGGTAGAATCATCAGCCAGTTGGCTTGCAGGGGCGAGACCTGCGTCATGAGGTCCTTTTGCACTGGCCACATCGCCCCGCTGCATATCGCGGAGGCTATGATGGCCGCGTAGCCTTTGAGACGCCGACTGCGCAGCAGATGTCTAGGTTCCATGTCGATTGCCTCGCCGGTAGATCCTGATGGCGGACGGAGGGCCCACGGGGCAGTTGTATTCGCAAAGACCACAGCCGACACAGATGCCCGTATTGACAAGCGGTCGCAACTGCCCGCTACCGTCGGTATCTTGCGCAGTGATGGCGTGGTAGGGGCAGACACCCTCGCATATCAGGCAGAGATTGTAGTCGTCGCCGGCCTGCGATGAGAGACAAGTTGCGGTATCAATACGTGCCTCGGCGATGCGAATGTCTGCCTTCTCCTCGATGGTGAAGGGACGGAGCGCGCCACTGGGGCAGACCTGGCCGCAGCGGTTGCAGGATTGCTCGCACGCGCCGGCGGCGGGGCTGATGACGGGTGTGTAGAAGCCGTCCAGACCGGCCTGGTGGAGTGCCGGCTGGATGACGTTGGTGGGACACGCCTTCATACACTCGCCGCAGCGGAGACACTGGGCGCGGAATTCGTCCTCGGTCATCATGCGCGCGATACTACCGTTATTGTCACGCACGATTGCGCCCGGTGGCCGGATCAGGAAGCGGCTGTGTGCAGGTAGGCTACTACGTCGCACCAACGATGTCCTGGCAATAATGCCGTAGAGCAGTCCGGCAGCGATCGCGCCCAGCAGTCGGCGGCGGCTAGTGTCAATGCCGGTGTCCAGGCCCCCCGACTCCGTCGTCAGGCCGATGCGGACAATCCCCGGTTGGGGACAGGACAGGCAATTGTAACAGATGATGCACTCGGAGGTGCGGGTGCTTCCCGGAGTATCCTCGGGTATCGCGGCCATCTTGCAGTCGCTGACGCACTTCCGGCAGCGGATACATGCGTCTGAGACCTGACGCCGCCAGAGGCCAAACCTGCCGACGAAGGCGAGGAGTGCGCCGAGTGGGCAGAGATTGCGACACCAGTAACGGCGGCTGACGAAGGATAGCGCGAGGGCGAGTATGAACAGACCTGTGATGGGCCAGGCAAATGCAAAGCTGCGCGGGGGCATCCACTGAAGATTGAGGCGGGAACTGAGAGCAGCCAGCGGCCCGGTTTCATGGGCGACAAGCCAGGTGTGGAGGCTGAGTAAAGCGGGATGAAAAGCAGTGGCAAAGGCGCGGGTGGTCAAGGGAATAGGATCGAGAAACCAGGCTACCTGGACGCCGAAGAGAGCGGCGACGAGGAGGCCGGCCAGCAGGTAGTACTTGAGCTGCGGCCAATGGCCCCAGCGGCTGTCGGTTTTCCCAAAGGGCCGGACAAATGCCAGATGGAAAAGGTCAATGCAAGTGCCGAGAGGACATATCCAGCCACAGAAGAAGCGGCCCAGGATGGCCGTGAGCACGAGTAGAATCAGGGCAGGGAAGAACAGAGAAAGCATGTGGCCCGTGGATGCAAAGTGAGGGAGTGACAGGAGAGTGACGAGGCCTGCGAGGGGGTCGGCACGGAGAAAAAGGCTGACATCAAGGTTGGAGTCGGTCGGCCACTGCGCAACCCGGAGAAGTAAGACAAAGGCGGCCAGGAACAGGACCTGGCTCGCCCGGCGAAGCATCCGTTTCCAGTTCATCGGTTCATCGTGTCGCGCCTCAGGCGGGCTTTATCTCCTCGCGCTTATTGATCATGCGGCAATCGTGATACCGGCGTGGAGGTGTGGCTAACTGTGGTGAGTTCACACCGCTTTGATGACCAATACCGGGGCGTCAGCGCGACGGACGACACGCTCAGATACGCTTCCCCAGGGCGGGCCATCGGTGATGGTGCGTCCACGGGAGCCGATGGCGATGCAGGATACATCCAGTTCGAGGGCAGTTCTAATGATGCTCTGCTCGGGCACTGCGAGCTGAATCCGGTAATCAACCTCGACACCTCTGGCAGTAAGGCTCTGTGCCATGTTCTGGAGGCGCTGCTCATCACGGGCATCGAATTCGGGCAGGCGGTCCATCAGGTGCGGATCAATATGAGTGACATCCTGGATGTGGAGAAGAGTAACGTGGCGGAGTTGCCTGTCAGCCAGGCCGAGGAAATCGTCAAAGGCGGCCATAGAGAAATCAGAGAAGTCGGTGGGGAAGAGAACATCATCGAGGAGCGGTCGTTGCAGGCCTCCGACGACGTATTGCAGTTCCGGCGTCAGGTGCACGACGAGCACATCCGTCTGTGCGTACCTGACGATCTCGAGTGCGGTGCTGCCGAGAAACAGCTCCTGACGGGGAATACCGATAAAGGCGCCGATGGCAATGGTGTTGGCAGCAAACTCGGTTGCCGCTTGGATGATCTGCTGAGCCGGGATGCCAATGTGAACCTCTGCGTGCAGAGAGATATCGGTGTGATCGGCTGCCTCCGCGACGCGTCTGTTTAGTTTCTCACGGGCCCGGTTCGCCAGCGCCTGATCCCGGGCCGGCGTTGACAGTACCGACTCCACACAATGCACTAACGCTATTTCGGATACGCCGGAATAGGCAATCAGGTTCAGCAACTGGTCTACACGGAATTCCGGATTTGAGACGGCAACGACGAGACGCTTCAACATGCGACTCCTGCCTCCAACTTTGGTTGTTGAGTAACTGCGCATCCATGCTGTATTATACCTCAACTTCATTGTGAACGCTATTTTGCACGCGGATAGACAGGTCTAAGAGGCCTCAACATCGAAGTTTAGTCTCAGCAAGGCATCGCTGGAGGTTGTAGCACCTGCAGAACCGCAATGGACGAGACCGGATGGCAGACAGTTTTTGCGAGCCGATAGCAGACCGCTATGACAGATGGTACGGTACGCCGTTCGGGCGGTGGGCCGACGGGCTTGAGAAGGCGCTTGTGGGAGAGTTACTGGGGCCGCCGCCGGCTGCAGAAGTTCAGTGCAGCATCCTGGATATAGGTTGTGGCACCGGGCATTGGGGGCTGTGGCTGACGGAGCGGGGATACGAAGTCACCGGGATAGACATATCCGAGAGCATGGTGGCAAGGGCGCGGACGAAGCTGGGTGACAGGGCGAAGGTAGAGGTAATGTCAGCCACAAAGCTCGAGTTTCCGGACAGCAGCTTTGACCACGCTCTGATGGTCACGTTGCTCGAGTTCTTAGATGACCCAGAGGTGGTGTTGGCTGAGGCGGCACGCGTAGCTCGCAAGAGCGTGATTGTGGGAGTAGTGAACAGGCAAAGCATGTTGGGGATATGGTATAAGTTGAGGGGGCTTTTTCGGAAAGCAGACTATAGGCCGCCGCACTTCTACACGCCGGGGGAGTTGGCGCGGATGGGCCGGCAGGCGGCTGCCGCAATTGGCAAAGAGGGCGAGGTATCATGGAGCGGCGCCCTCTGCCTGCGACAGTTGTTGTGGCGAGGAACTGCCCGCTGCCCCTTGCGTGGGTTCATAGGGATGCGGGTGGGTCTAGGGGGATATGAAGCTGCAGGGAGCGCTAATGATGTCAGATGAGCCGAAGGAGTATCTCAACAATGAGGACAGGTGGCCGGACGGTCTGTGGCCAGATGAAGGCCCCGGGGATGAACAACGGTGCCAATATACGTTCATGAAGAATACTCACTGCGGGCTGCCGGTGTATGCTCATACGGAGAGCGGAGAGCCCCGGTGCATTATCCACTATGACGGGCGCCGCGAGTCGGATGAACTTCAGCAACAGTTGCAGGCGATGGCCGCCGGCGGTGCCCGGATGTGGGACGCCAACCTCGAGGGCGTAGAGCTGCTGCAAGTCAACCTGCGCGGCGCTCAACTCATGGACGCCAACCTCCGCAATGCGGATCTCGTCAGCGCCGATCTGCGAGATGCGGATCTAACTGATGCGATCATGGTTCATACCGACTTGCGCTTTGCCGATCTGCGGGGGGCCGACCTGGGGGATGCCAGAATCGAGGGGAAAGCAGACCTGCGACGCGCAAATCTCGCAGGTGCCCGCTTGACAGGGGTTCAGATTGATAGCGACTGTAAACTTTCTTATGTGGTCTGGGCGGAGGACGACGGGTTGATGGTGCTGGAGGAGCAAGAAGCTCGCGCAGCGCGAGCTGTGAAAGATGAAACGAAAGCCCGCCTCCTGTTCAACGCCGCGGAGGGAGTGTACCGACACGTAAAGCAGAGCTATCAGACTTCCGGCGACTACCGATTGGCAGGCGAATTCTTCGTCCGCGAGATGGAGGCGAAACGGTCACAGTTGAGCTTGCCTAACGACGATGGCTCCCGAGCGCCCTGGTATCACCGTGGTGGATGGTGGCTGATGTATCATTTGTGCGGATATGGCGAGCGGCCATCGTGGCTAGTTGCTGCAGCCGGCCTGATGGTGATCATCTTTGCTGCCATTCATGTGTGTACTGGATTCCGTGATATGTCGAGCGGTGTCGTATTTGGTGCCGGCGCCGATCCGTCAGACTCGCCAGGACTTCTCCCGAGCTTCGCAATGGCAGTCTATGTCAGTGTCGTGACCTTCACCAGTCTCGGGTATGGAGACGTTCTGCCGATTACTAGTATGGGCCGCATGTTGTCCGCCATCGAGGTTGTCCTAGGGGGCCTCGTCACCAGCCTCATACTCGTCGCCATCGTCCGCAAGTGGAGCCGCTAGGTTCCGGGTGTAGCTAGCAACTGGGAGGAGAGATGTACATGTCGAGGCTCATCTTGTGTGTGGCCTTTATCAGCATATTGTGTGGGACCGGAGCTGCTGTGGAGTTGGAGGCTACAGTGCCGAAGGGCGAGCTTGAAGTGTTGCTGCGTCCGGGGTCGTCCCGCGCACTGGTGAGGGACATCAGGAGCATAGACTACTCAAGCGATGAGAAGTCGGTTGTCTTCTCCTATGGCGACGCCAAGGTCGTCAAGGAGACCATTCGCATTCTGCCGCCGGAGGGGCTGATAGTGACGCGTGCCTTCCAGCCAGCGGGCAAGGCAAAGTGCCTGGTATGGAAGCTGCAAGGCACAGCACAGCCGGGCGCGCCGACCGTGTTATCGTATGAGTTGGAAGGGCTCAATTGGCGGCCATTATATCGCCTGAAGTACGAGCCAGATGCCAATGCCATCAACTGCGGACGGAGCAGTATCGAGGCCGACATCGAGATCACCAATGAGACGAACCTCGACCTGATGAAAGCCGGCTTCGCGGTGAGGCTGAATGACAGCGATGCGCTTTCCGACCTCTGCGTGCAGAGTAAGAAAGTCAACCTGGCGATGGGATGGACCGGGCGTTGGCCATTGGAGCAGCGCGGTGGATCGGAGTACGTAGTAGCAGATATCCCCACGCATGTCTGGCACATCTTTGACCCACGAGTGTACGCCGGGGATGTGCATAAGCTGATGCTGATGATGGCTCCGCTGGGAAGCCTGCGGCGGCTGTGGCTCCAGAGCCTGCCGGAAGGTGAATTGCAGGTTTTCCTGCCCGAGGCGGACAATGTGTCGGATACATTGCCCGATGTGGTGACAAGCTGGCGTACCCAGGAGGGCCCTGCGGACCTCGGCGGTGTGGAAGCAAAAAGCTGGCTCCACCTTGACGTCGGCGTCGAGCGGGCGGTGCAGGTCGAACCGACGATATTGAGCCTGACCAAAGAGAAAGTAGCATTTGATCGGTTGGGCCGCGTCTGTGGCATGGACGTAGTCGAGCGCCATCGGTTGGAACTCTTCAACCGCACTGCTGAGAAGCTTAACATCGCAGTGTTCCACGAACTCCTTCCGAAATGGGAGCTCGAGGTGACACAGCCTAAGGTGGTAGCACGCAGTCAGGCAGATGATGATGAAGAGGAGAAGAATACACCACTGTGGTCAGGGGTGCTGGAAGCGCATACAAGTGGCAGCGTCGAGTTCACTTTGACCAAACATCAGGGTACCAACGAGTAACGCGTACTGGAATCTTGGCGGATAACACCGTAGCCGCATGTATTGGAGGACAGGCAGATGAAGGTTGCTTTTGTCGGACTGAATCACTGGCATGCACCATTCTACATGGACGGCATGACCAGGCTCAATTATTCCATCGCAGCGGTGGCCGATCCTGACCCGGAGATGGTTGAGTTCCGGGCAGCTGCGGGGAATTGTGATGCGCCGCGCTATACGGACTATGAGAAGATGCTGGATGAGGTGGAGCCGGATTTCGTTTTCGCTCACGCGCCCCATGATGAGATGGTGGACCTTGCCGCCTGGCTGGTCGAGCACGATATTCCCTTCCATATGGAGAAGCCGATGGGGCTTTCCTGGAAGCGGCTGGCCGAAGTCGCCGCGAAGGCTAATGCCAAGGGCCTGTGGAATGCCACCGCATTGGTGAGCCGGCAGTACGGCATCATTCAGCGACTGCGCGAGTTGGGGGATGAAATCGGGCAGGTGGGGCGCTATTACTATGCCCTGTTCGCCGGGCCGCCGGTGCGCTATCCGGAGTGGAAGTGCGAGTGGATGCTGCAGCCGGAGCGGACGGGAGCCGGGCCGCTGTGGAACTTCGGTGCGCACGTGATAGACCTCTTCATCCTACTGGGCAAGTCGCCCGTCGTCGAGGTGGAAGCGAATTGGACCCATCACATTCACAATCTGCCTGTCGAGGACCTGTGCACGATTCGGATGAGGAATGCCGCCGGCATCGTGGGCCTCGGCGAGGTCAGTTACACGACACCGACGGGCTATGAGCGGTTCTTCTCGCTTTCGACGGACAAGCTGCAGGTCTGCACGCCGACACTGGGGCTGGGGACGATCAAACGGTTCGACGGGAACCATGAGGAGATAGACGGCCCGGAGTTCGATGATGTTTATCCGCTGCAAACAAAAGACGTGCTGGAGCGTTTCGAGAGAGGCGATGAGCCACCAGCGGATATCAACGACATGGTGGCGACATTGCGGGTGATGGAGGCGGCTAAGGCATCGGCACAAACGGGGAAGCCCGTCGAGCTTCCCGTGCTCTGAGATCAACGTGAACCAGGGCAAATGAGGGGTGGGGTGTATTGGCATCTCACCCCGTCTGTATATCTGCAATGGGCCATCCACACCGCTGGAGCGGGGGATGCCTCGGCATGACCAATCAAGAGCGCGTGCCGGCCGTACTCAACTTCGAGCAGGCCGATCTACTGAAATCGTGCGTTGTGCCGCTGGCCTGAGCAGGCACCATGGAGATCGCAGATGACAAGCAAAGAACGTGTGATGACCGCACTCGACTTCCGGCAGCCAGACTACATGCCCTTCCATGTTGACTTCTGGCCGGAGTGGGTGGAGATGTGGCATGAAGCGCATCCCGAGCGCGCTGACGTTAATCTCGTAGATCACTATGGTGTTGACATCAAGATAGCCATCGGGGACGAGACGCCATACATGACGAAGGCTGCCACGCTGCGCGAGGAAGCCGGCTATGAGATCAAACGCGACGGCTGGGGACGAACCAGCCGCGTCAGGCCCGATGCCTACTTCATGCACCAGATTGACAACGCGTATGAGGAAAATGGGGAGCTGAAGTACGGGGATTTCGACCCGCCCGACTTGCCCCAACGCTATGCGCGCCTCGATGCGATCATGGATGATCTCAAGCAGCGGTATTGCGTCTTCGTCAAGACCGGCGGGCCCTTCATCCGCACCTATTTCATGACCGGCGAAGTCAATCTGCTGATGAATATGGCCGGCGATAAGGCGCTCGCCCGGGAGCAGGTCATGCGCACCGCTCACCACCTCGCGGCCATTGGTATCGAGCAATTGCGGCGCTGGGACCTCTATGAGACGGGCGTATGGATTTTCGACGACATGGCCGCCACCGACCTGCCGATGTTCAGCCCGCAGACGGCAGAGGAGATCCTGGCTCCGGCATGGGGCTATATGGTGGATGCCTACAAGCAAGCCGGAGCGAAGAAAGTGATCATGCACTCCGACGGCAATATCGGCCCTCTGCTAGACCTGTTCATTGACCTCGGCTTCGATGGTATCAACCCGGTGGAATACAA
>CAZCJS010000119.1:0-11999 GCA_964498775.1 uncultured Armatimonadia bacterium | reverse complement strand
GGCCCCCGGTCTTGTCAACGACATCTGGACGATAGCCGAAAGTGCGGGACACACTGCCTTTGTACGCACCCGCTGCGGCCAGATTACTGACGACCACGTCCCGTTCATCCGTCAAGGCATCCCGGCCATAGACATCATTGACCTGCCTCACCCCGAGTGGCACACCGCAGAGGACACTCCGGATTGCTGCAGTGCCGACTCCCTCTACCAGGTCGGTGACACGCTGCTCCGCTACCTCTACGGCGTCAGACAATAGCCTCGGCCGGCCGCCGATATCTATCCATTTGCGGCTCGAGAAAGACGCACCAATTCCGTCGTCGCCACTCGCGGGTCCACCGCATCACTGATCGCCGAGACCACCGCGTACAGCGCAATTCTCTCCTCAGCAATCAACGCGATATTGTCGCCATTGATCCCTCCGATCGCGCACACCGGCAGTCTCGTGGCCGCCTTGGCCCGCGCGATCACCCCGAGCCCGACAGCCGCCTTCTCCGGTTTGGTCGGGGAATCGAAAATCGCGCCGATAGCCACATAGCTCGCCCCCTGTGCCTCTGCTGCTTTCACCAGCTCCATCGTTGGCGTCGTGGCCCCGATGATTGGCTCCGCGCCGAGCACCACACGAGCCATGTCTATCGGCATGTCATCTACGCCCAGGTGTACGCCGTCGGCTCCGGCAGCGACAGCTACATCCACCCGGTCGTTGACAATGACCGGCACACCTGCAGGCCTGCACCGCTGCAAAATGCTCTGTACCTCTGCAATCATCTGGCGCGTGGATTTGCTCTTTTCCCGGTACTGAACCATGCCCGCGCCACCGGCTACAGCTGCCTCGACCAACGCCAGCAGTTCCTTCGTCTCGATCCCGGCGGGAGTTATGAAGTATATCCTGCTATTCAGATTCGGCCACATCATCCTCGCGCCACCTTTTTCCCAACGCATAACTCAGCTGAGAACGCGCCACCATGCGGTACGCCAAGAGCCGCCCATGCGGGCGGCTCATTATTTATGTGACCGGCGCAATGCGAGCGGTGGCAGCCACCCGACAGAATCAGCCTGTTAGTCCATCGTGTATGGCAGAAGAGCCATCTCGCGCGCGCGCTTAATGGCCTGGGCCACGCCCGACTGGTGCCTTCTGCAGGCACCGCTCTGGCGCGCTTTCTTAATCCGCCCGCGCTCATCAACGAATCTCTTCAACAACGAAACATCCTTGTAGTCTATGATGTACTTGCCGCGACCTGCGCAGAACATGCACACCTTACGCTTGCGGTTGGGTCGGAACCGCCGCTCTCTCCGGCCTTGTCGTCTTCCGTTTGACACGTAACTGTTTTCCTTTCTATCCCCAACTGGCACAGGTTCTAAGTATAGCAGCATGTGCTCGATTTATCAAGCCTCCCCGGCCTCAACCTGCTGCGCCTTCCGCCGAGCACGCCGCCGCCGCAACCACAAAACCAGCAGCACCACCGGCACCCAGAAGATCGCTCCGGATATCACGACATAGACCACGGCATAGACCGCGCCCTCAACCAGACGCGTCAGTGCATTCCAGGCCGTCCGCACGTGATAACCGATCCGCCACATCTCCGGCTGAGCCACACCTGCCGGCCCAAGTTCATCTATGGACACCGTAATTGTGGATAGCGATACCTGGTTCTTCAGATACCGCAGTCGGCCCTCCATCTGTTCCACTTCACCCCGCACCCGGAACACTTCCCGCTGTACCTGCAGTATGTCCTCGAGCTCACCCTTCCGTTCCAGCAGGGCCAGCAGGCTTTTCTCCTCAGCCTTCTTATTGGCAATCCGCGCCTCGAGGTCCACCCATTCCTCCGTCACATCCTGGGAGTCTTCACTATAGCTCCTGGCCGACCCAAGCTTCTTGAGTTGCGCAAAAACCGCCGCGAACTCCTCTGCCGGCACCCTCAGCGTCACCTCACCCGCGCGCAGACCCTCGCTCGTCTCATACACATTGCTGCCCGCCAGGTACCCCCCGATCTCCTCGGCCAGCTTGCGGACCTGCTCTATCGTTTCAGTCAGGTCCGCCACCTCCAGCCGCAACTGACCGGTCATGATGATATGCCGAGTTATCCCAGCCGCAGCAGCGCTCGTCGCTGTCTCCTCCCCACCTTCTGCATCACTGTACGCCGCTTCCTTGACTGCATCGGCGGCCACCGGCGCTTCTGCCGAGGGGGCGCCCAGGCGCTCATCGCCTACCCCCTGTCGCGCCTCGTATTTCCCCCTCCCACAACTGCTCAGCACCACCAGCAGCGCCCCCAGTGCCATCACGATAAGCGTATACCGGCCATACCCTATTTTCCTCAATGCTCCCATCGTCGGTACCTGCTTTCGCCTCAACAGACGTCGTTCCCCGACCTCGGGGTTTCGCTATCTCCTACTGTGACGACCCGGACGGCCAGTTGGTTCCCCTGCGCCCGAACCGCCTCGCCCATGAGCAGCCTTGCCTACTCGTACCCAAGCTCCTGCCGCGCCGCATACAACTCCGCCAGCTTCTCATACGGAATCTTCTCCGCCGACCCGAGCTGCGCGACTGCCAGCGCCGTCTTGGCGAATTTCTCCAGTATCTCCATCCGGTAGTACGCCTCCATTAGGTCCGCCCCCAGCGTCAGCGCGCCATGATTCTGCATCAGAACCGCGTTGTGGTCAGGGAGGTGAGGCGCGATTGCGTCAACGATCTCCCTCGTTCCCGCTGTTCCATAGGCGGCGATCGGCAGGTCCCGGAACACTAACGCTGTCTCGGCGAGGATATTCAGTGGAGGCGCTTGACCGCTTATCGCATACGCCGTGGCCACTACCGGGTGCGCGTGGACTACTGCGTTGATGTCCGGCCGCACGCGGTAAACCTCAAGATGCAGGGCGACTTCCGACGTAACCGGCTTGCCATTGAGCAACTCCCCATCCAGGCTCAGCTCGGCCATTTCATCTGGCGACATGAACCCCTTGCTGACGCCCGTCGGTGTACAGATGACTCTCTCCGGAGCCGAGCGTACGCTGATATTGCCCTCATTTGCCGCCACCATACCGAGCTGCCATAGCCGCCTGCCCGCTTCGCATATCGCCTCTGCTATGCTACCCAATTGATTCACTTCCTCGGCTCTCTTCCCGACTTAGCAAGTTCCATAGCCCGAAGCACTTGCACCGGCCTCATCTCAGCCGCCGCAGTGTGATCGTCCAATCGGCAATATCCACCGCGTTCTTCTCCTCCTGCGTAGCCGGCCCCACAAGCGTATTGTCACCTACGCCTTCCTGCTCGAACAGCCCGTCGGAGTTCCTGATCGTGCGGAACTCGTTCAGCGACATCGTGATGTACCGGTTCCCCAGGTGCCCCAGCCCGTCATAGACGTTCTCGGTCGGCAGAGTAATCGTCGGGTCGAAAATCAGTTCGGTTGTCGTGATGATATTGATGCTGATGTTGTTGAGGTTGGCCCCAAGGTCCGCCACATCAATAGTGAACCGCAGCACTGCGCCCCCGGCGGGATTCTGATACTCATACGGCGGGCCGATCAGCGTCGCCGTCACCGATGTCTCCAGTTCTATCACCGCGGTGCCGTTGAGTTCTAGGTCGCCACACCTTATCGCAACACCGGCTATCGGGGGGGTTGCACTGGGGGTGTCGCTGTTTGCGTTGAGTGTCGCATTGGTGGTCACAGTCTCGCCGGTGCTGGCCGAGGTAAAAGCATTCTGGACATGGGCAACGGTCTGAGCAATGCCGAGCGTTTGTGCACCGGCTAGCGGCGCTCCCAGCGTCAGGGCTATCCCCACCGTCTGCAGAGAATCAGCCTCCAGCGAAACCCCCCCGACGTTGAGTGCATCAATCTCCGCCTGTTCTGCGGCGGTCAATGCCCGACTGCCGTCTGCTGCAGGAGTATAGACGACACTTCCCGCTACCGTCTGCCCGGCCGCATCGGTCTCGATACTCAACTCGCCGGCGGTCTGACAGCCCGTGTTGTCGGCCGCGGTAATCATCCCCGCTCCCGTCACGCCTACAACACCAAAATCAATCTGCGTCACCGTCAACCGGCTGGTACCTGCATCCGTGCTGTCAGGGACACCGTCGGTACCGGTAATGCCTGCCGCCGGGTTAGGCAAGTTCGCGGCCAGATCGGCCTTGTACAGAGCATAGCGCCCCTGATGGTACTCGACGAAATGCGTTATAGACCCTGTACCCCATCCGTTCTGCCATCTCGGCCCGGCAGCAACTGGCACCGGTCCGTCAAGGCCGTTATTACCATCAACATCCAGCGCCACGAAGTAGTAGAAGTTGTCCATAATCGTGCCGTTGAACTGGATGATGAACTCCAGCACTTTCTCCGGTACTACCGGCTGCTGGCCCTCGCCGCCACGCGCACACCCCGATAGAATCGCCATCGCGACCACAATGACCAGTAAGACAACTCCGACTATATGTAGGCGGTAGTATCCTTTCACAGCTCTATCCCAACCCTTGACAGAAGCGCTATTGGATTCTCCACAAGCACACGCTCAATCTGTTCCGTCTGCAGACCCGCGCCCATCGCCACTGTCCGCGCGAACTTCTCACTGAGCAAATCATCCGGCGCATGGGCATCCGTATTGACCAGCATTTTCGCCCCGGCCTCTGCTGCAACTCGCGCCACCAACCCGTTGCCGAGACAATGCCCTTGCCGGCAGGTTAGCTCGATGAACACCCCGTTCGCTGCTGCCTCCTCGGCCGCCTCGCTGCTCAGCAAACCCGGATGTGCCAGTATATCCACATTAGCACAGCGGCACGCCGCCAGATTCGTCCCTGCCGCCACTGGTTCGACGGGGCTCTCACCATGCACAACGACATACTCCGCCCCAAATCCCTTCGCTTGTGCAGCCAGGTCCGCTATTGCTTCCGCCGGCACATGCGTCAGCTCGACACCCGTCAGCGCCACGAAATCCCAGTGCCTGCGAGCCAGCTCGCAATCCTGCTTCACCTCTCTGGTAACCCGCTCCATCGTGCTGGCGCTGCAGTGGTCGCTGATGCCCAGAGCCGTATAGCCTGCGACGATCGCACGCCTGATTAGTTCCATCGGCAACAACACGCCGTCACTCAGCGTTGTGTGCGTGTGAAAATCAAATAGCATGGGCAGATGTCATCTCCATTCCACGGGGGCGCAAGGACCTATTCGCTCTCACCGATTAGCCACATCACGGCATTCCCCAGCAACTGCTTCGATTCCTCACTGGTACGCTTGTCATCAGCCACAAGTATCCCCCCGTCCATCACAAACACGCGTCCCTGTGCGCACAAGGTTGCGGAGGCCACCGATTCATTGCCGACCGCGACCAGTTCCCAGTCATCGAAACCCCAAACGCTGATGCCGCCGGGGATCTGCTGCAGATTCACGCCCTTCGTGAGCGGCTGCGTTGCGATGTGTGCGCGTCCGGCGAGGCGCGCAAAGCGTACGGCAAGCCCGAACTCCGCGAGAATGCGGTTCAAGGCAACAAGCCTTTTCTGGGTGTAGTGACTCGCCGTGGCGACGGCGAGCAGCGCACCACCGGAGCGCACATGATTCCCTACCGCGACAGCCTCGCCGCAGGTGAACTCCCGGTGTGAGCCCACAACAAGCAGTGAGGGCGCAGTCGGCATACGCGACACCAGCGGCTCAGGTTCCTGCTCTGGGTGGTACGCCAGTTTCCGCGTCTGCAAGCCGGCCCCGCGAAGCACTTCCTCCACAACCGCTCCTATCTGCGGCCACTTGTCATCATCCCCGCCGATCTCCCATATCGCCGTACTGGCCATCTCCATTGACGGCTGAGGAATATCCTCCATCGGTGGCAGCGGTTTGTCGGGCGTTTCGACCTGAGGTTTGTCGGGCTGAGGCTTGTCGGGATATTCCGGTTTCGCGTCCTCGGGATACGTCTTGTCCGCGATTGCGACACCTGCCGCCCACGCCGCCGCCTGTGCCAGCAGCCGTACCTGCTCGCGCGGCGGTGCCACATCCACACGCGTCGCGCTGACCAGGTCAATCGGCAGCACTACAACACGCCCCTTGCCAAGCACCTTCGCCGCAGCAACAACTCGACTGCCCTGACGCGCCAACGTTGCGTTCGCTTCGCCCACCAGCGTGAACGGTATCGCCGGGCTCCGGAAAGCGCTTATGCCCTCGGTTATCTCGTGCCGGGCAATCTCGATCTCGGCGACACTTTCCGGCTGGTAGCGCACATGTAGCCCCAGATCATGCAGGAAGTCCTGGTCCCGCTTAAGCTGTTCCTGGTCGGAGTTCAGCAGATAGAGCAGCCCACCACCCGCGCGCACCAGTGCCGAGATGTCCTCAGCTACCTTATTACGCATCGCCGAGTCCGACATGCAGCAGACGACGGCCTGTTCGATGCCTTCGGTGGGCACATCGTCTCTGCCGAACCACTTCACATCAAAGCCTTGCTGCTGCAGCGCGCCGGCGGCATGACTCACGTTATGACCCAAACCCCCGCTACTGGGCAGGTCAATAATGACCAGCGGAGCGCACCAGACACCCGCGCTTATCAGACAGACTGCTGCTCCAACGGCACAGGTTCGGACCAGTGACCTAGCTAGCCTGTACATCTGTATTCCTCCTTCGACCAGCGCCCGCTCACGCACCATGGCTAACTGCTCAATGAGACAGGCTAACCGGCGCCCCGCTCTCCAGCGCATCATGGATCGCCGAGGCCAGCACTACTGCGGCCTTTGCATCCTCCGGGCTGATCAGAAACTCATCGTCCTCGGATAGGCATGTGGCGAAGTGCTCGAGTTGGTACTTCAGCGCCCCACCTTGCTTCCCCCCGATTACCGGACCGTACGCGACATCGGGACGCGCCGAGCGTTCCGGTCCGGACACCTCCAGAGGCTCGCTATCCCCCGCCCGTACTGCGACTCGCCCTTCAGTACCTACCACTTCTAACCGTGCATCCAGCGTGTTCGGTTGCCCCTCCGGCACGATCCAGCATGTTTCCAGACATCCCACGGCATCGTTCTCGTACTTCAGCAGCGCGAAAATCGTGTCATCCGCACCTTCCTCTACCAGCACTTTTCGGCAGCTTTCCGCATAGACACGGACCGCCTCACAGCCGCTATACCAGCGCATGATATCCAGATCGTGGACTCCCAAAAAGTACGCCACCGACGTGCGCGGCCCAATCCGCCGACCGGACGCCACGATGTTGTTCCGGCGCCCGTAGATGTGCACGATGTCGCCTACTACGCCCTCATCTATCATCTTCTTGGCAACTTGGTATCTGGGGTCGAAGCGCACGACATGCCCGACCATCAACCGTGTGTCATTCCGCTCGGCCGCCGCAATTATCGTGTTACAGTCGGCACTGCTCGTAGCCAGCGGCTTCTCGACTAGAACATGCTTACCCGCCTCAGCCGCCGCCGTGCAGGCCTCCACGTGTGATTGATCGTCGGTGCAAACGCTTACCATATCCACACCCGGGGCCTCAATCGCCTCCTCCAGGCTTCCCGCTGCAAGGCACCCGTATTCTGCGGCCATCTCCTGCGCCCTTTCAGGCACGATATCATAGATTGCCACCAGTCGCGTATTGGGCAGCTCAGCCCACACCCGTCCGTGCCGCAGTCCCATCATTCCCAAACCTATCACAGATGCGCCCAACTCAGCCATACCTGACACCTTTCTGCCTCATCTCTGGACGTTGAATGCTCCCAGCTCGCCTCCACCACCTCAAGTCCCCACATTCACAAAATGCTCCACCAGTATCCTCACGCAGTTCTCCATCCCCCCGAGCGAGCCCACCTCATAGCCGTGGGTATTCTCAGTGGGGAAGCACAGACACGCAGCACGCCCTATCAGCCCTCTCTGAGCGCTGAAGCTGGCTTCACTGCCGAAGGACCGCACTATCATCCGCTGGCACTCGATATTCTGACGCTCGCCCGCGGTTATCAGTTCCCGCGACAGCACCGGATCATAGTGGAACGAGCTGTCCTTGAACAACACGATCGGCTGGTCATTCATCTCAACGGGATACTCGTCCTCTACGGGGCCCACTTCGACGGCGATGAAGTCACGCGGCTCCAGCGTCCGACTGATGAACAGCCCGCCGGATGCGCCACTTTCCTCGGCCGTCGTGGCGACCACATATACGTCGTGCAATGGCGGCTCCTCCTTCAGCCTCCGCGCCACCATCAGCACTATCGCCAGCGCCGCCTTATCATCAAGCGCGTAGCCGCCGACATACTCGCCCTCCAGGTACAGCGGCTGCTTGCGCGTCCTGGCAACCACTGCACGGTCACCTACAGCCACGCCACGCTTCGCCAGTTCCTCCCCGTCCAGCTTGCAGTCAAGATACATCATGTCCCAGGTCGCAACTTCCGTCTTGATCTTGTAGATGCGGGATGACAGCGCCGAGCAGTGCGACGCGCCCATATGCAGGACGCCGGGGATGACCTCTGTCTCCGTGATGATGTCAAACGGCCCCTCGCCGTACTTCACCGGTATTATCCCCCCGATGTTCTCTACCCACATCTTCCCATCATTGTCTATCTTGCGCACGATCAGCGAGTTCTCGTCCTTGTGAGCTGAGACGACCGTTGCCGGCCCGGGCTCCCTGCCGGCCATCTTCACATAGATATTATCATACGCATCCACATGCACTTCATCTGTCAGCTTCCCGAACTCCGCCCGCACGATTGCGTCCATCTCATGCTCGACGCCGCCCGGAGAGTGTGTCAACAGCACCTGATTCAGCAGTTCCGTCAGTTCCTCACGCATCAGTAACCCTTACCGCCTTTCCTATAGCTCTACCGGCTCGCCCTTATCTGCCGACTCCACCATCGCCACCAGCGCCTTGGTGATCATCAGCCCGTCATGGCCTGTTATCAAAGGCTCCTTACCCAGCAGCACAGAGTTGATGAAGTGCTTGATTGACTGGTTCACAAACCCCACCGGCTCCCCCATGACCTCACCGTAGGTGACACCCTTGTTGAGTTGCTTTTCATTAGTCGCAAGCACGAAATCGGGCAGCGCCGCATCTATGTTCACATATCCCTCCGTGCAGACCAGCTCGAACTTTGAATCCACTATCCCGGGCATCGACTCGGGCATGATCCAGCAGCTTTCGAAATTCCCCACACATCCATTCTCAAACTCCACCGTTGCCTGGTAGAAATCAGGCGTATCAATGCCTTCGCCCTTCAGCTTCACACTCCGGCACACGGCGTTCACCCGCTTCGCCTCCGACTTGAAGTACCAGCGCGCGATATCATACCGGTGGCAGATCAGCCAGAACGGCAGCCGCGTGGCACCAGACCACGACAGCATCTGCCGCGGCACGAACAGCGTGTTATTCAGCCGCGCATAGCAGTACAGAGGCTCACCGAGATCGCCGGCTTCTAAAGCATCCTTCGTCTGGGCAAACGAATGCATCCAACGGTTCGACCAGTTCACCATCAGCGTCTTGCCCGACGCTTTCTGCGCCGCCACGATAGCTTCGGCGTCTGCCACTGAGGTCGCCATCGGCTTCTCCACCAGCACGTGCTTCCCGGCGGCGAAGGCATCCTCGCATGCCTGCCGGTGCAGATGGTCCGGTAGTACTACCGACACCGCCTCAATTTCATCCACCGCCAGCAGATCATGGTAATCCTCGAAGACATCGTGCGCCCCGTACTTCGCTGCCATCGCCCGCGCCCGGGAGACATTCAGGTCGGCAATGGCAACTAACTCCGCGTTATTAGCTGCGGACGTACATTTCAGGTGATTCTCACCGTGCGTCCCGCAACCTATCACTCCATACTTCAGCACACCATCGGCATAAACCTTAGCCATTTCAATTCCACCTTTTTTGGGTACACTCAACTCGCATCCAGATTCATCTCTCTCGTCACATCTTGCCGGCATCCAGCCCCGCCATTTCCCTCTATCCCCGAGAAAAGCAGGCCGTAGGGGGTGCTAGCCCCGCCATCGTATTCCCTATTCCGTATCTCTTCCCCTTTTTCCTCTACGCTTGAGAAACGCTCTGCCTGAGTGCTATAATTGCACATATGAAACCGTACACGTATTTCATAGTGACTCTGGGTTGTCAGATGAACGAGCGCGACTCAGAGACTATCGCCGGCATTCTCGACACGCTCGACATGTACCCGGCACGCGAGGCCTGGGAGGCACGCGTCCTGGTTATCAACACTTGTTCGGTCCGTGCCAAGCCTGAGGAAAAGGCCTATTCCCGTCTCGGCCAGTGGCACACTCTCAAGCAAGACGACCCACGCCGCATTATCGTGGTCGCCGGCTGCATGAGCCAGGTCGCAGCCGCTGATATCGCCCAGCGCGCACCATACGCAGACATAGTCATCGGCCCGCGTAATTTGGGACAGCTCCAACAAGCCATCTCGCAACGTATTGCTGACAACACTGGCGACCCCATCGTCATTGTCGACAACACCGATCTACTGCCCGAGGGACTGCCGGCTCATCACAGCGACGGCATCTCTGCCTTCGTAAACATCAACTACGGCTGCGACAACTACTGCGCCTATTGCATCGTCCCTTACGCCAGAGGGCCGGAAGTCAGCCGAATCCCTGCCGAGGTGATTGCTGAGTGTCGCGATGCACTGGAGACCGGATACGTTGAAATTACTCTTCTCGGCCAGAACGTCAACAGCTACGGCCACGATCTTCATCCCACCATGGAATTCGCAGACTTGCTGCTCGAAGTTGGAGCTCTGCCCGGTCTCCGCCGCCTCCGCTTCACCACTTCACACCCCAAAGACATCTCCTGGCGTCTCCTCCAGACGATGACCGCCATCCCTGCGCTGTGCGAGCATCTCCATCTACCAATCCAGTCAGGCGACAATGAAATACTCACACGCATGGGGCGCGGATATACCTGCGAGCACTTCACTCAGATCGTCTCGGCGGCTCGCACAGTCATGCCCGCCATCTCGGTAACCACAGATGTCATGGTCGGCTTCCCCGGCGAGACAACCGCGCAGTTCGACAACACCATGCGAGCTTTCCACAGCATCCGCTTCGATCAGGCTTTTATGTTCAAGTACAACGACCGCCCGGGCACAAGAGCTGCCGAAATCCCCGACAAGGTGCCCGAAGAAGAAAAGCAGCACCGCCTCGCCGAACTCATCGAGCTTCAGAACAACATCGGCCGCGACATAAACCGGGCCACCCAGGGCCAAGTCTTCGAAGTGCTCGTCGAGGGGCCCGACCGCAAAACCCCGGGCGCGCTACGCGGACGCACCCGTCAGAACAAGATCATGATATTCCCCGCCACCACTGACCTCACCGGCCGCATCGTCAATGTCCGCGCCGGCGAAGGCTTCCTCTGGGGCCACACGGGCGAACTCGCCTGAACTCGCCGACTGACAACGACGCAACGATTCACCTCTGCCGTCTCCCCTTTGCCTCTCTCATGCAGGTGCATTACCTACCGAGAGCGAAACCTCCGCCCGTCCAGTCCCACCCACCGCATTTCTCGACGAAAGGTGGTCGCAGCCACCGATGAGCACGGTACTCGACACCACGACCCACCTGGTACATGCTCCAGCTCGTGACATTCCCGTCGTGCTTGACACTGACGTCCTCATCTGCGGTGGCGGGCCGGCCGGTACGGCTGCCGCCATCGCCGCCGCCCGCCTTGGTGCTCGCGTCACCATCATCGAGCGATACAATCACCTCGGCGGTCTGGCCACCGGCGGCCTGGTGATAGCCCTCCCTGCTCTGACCGACGAAGGCCGTCCGGTAGTCGGCGGTATCGGCCTGGAGATGCGGGATGCCATGCTCGCAAGCGGTGAGGCGGTCTTCCGCGAACGTGCCGACTCCTGCTATTTCGACCCCGAGGCGTTCAAGCATTTCGCACTAAAACTCTCCATTGACGCTGGTGTTGATATCCTCCACCATGCCTGGTTGTCGGATGTCGTCCTCGATGGCGGCACCATCCGCGGAGTTGTCTTCGAGACCAAATCAGGCCCTCAAGCGGCTGTTGCCGATGTCGTTGTTGACGCTACCGGCGATGGTGACATCTTCGCCTGGGCC